>NZ_CVTU01000103.1:25572-46358 GCF_900004965.1 Pseudomonas sp. 44 R 15 | reverse complement strand
TTTTCAGTTGAATCAGCTTTTGCAGCTTGTCCAACTGGCTTTGCAAATCCGCCGCGCGGCTTTTGAGTTCTTCGTTATCGCGACGGGTGGTGTCCAGTTGCTCTTGAGTCATCGCCAGCTTGTCGCTCAACGCACGGCTGTCGCCCGCCTTGCCGTTCGCCCCTTTTTTGGCTGCTTCGGCCGACACCAGGCTCAAGTTGTCCTTGGCGTTGGTGCTCGACGGCGCATTGCCCGTCTCGGTGCGCTTGGTGGCGTCCAACTGGGCCTTGCCCGCCACTTGCTGGCTGGCGGTGCGGCGGCCCTGGCGCCAGGCGGCGTTCTGCGCAGTCACTTCGGCAATCGCCTGGGGTTGCGCCAGCGCGGTGCTTTGCACGGTGTCCGGCAGGCGCAGGACCTGGCCGGTTTTCAGGCGGTTGATGTTGCCATCGACAAAGGCATTCGGGTTGAGTGCCTGAATGGCCAGCATGGTCTGTTGCACAGAGCCACCATTGCGGTTTTTCTCGGCAATTTCCCACAAAGTGTCGCGAGCCGTGGTGGTATGTTGCGCAGGCTTGCTGACGGGGGACGCGGTGCCGGCCGGCGCACTCAAGCGCGGCGCCGGGGCGCTGGCAGCCGATGTGGGCTGATCGAATTTGGCGGGATCGAGCAGTACGCTGTAGTCACGCATCAGGCGGCCATTGGGCCATTGCACCCGCAGCAGGAAGCGTACATAGGAATCGGGCAGCGGTTTGTCGGAGGTGACCCGCACCACGCTGCGGCCATTGGGATTGACCACCGGCGTAAAGGTGAGCTGGTCGAGAAAGGCCTGGCGATCGACACCGGCATCGACGAACGCCTGGGACGAGGCCAGGCTCGGGGTGATCTCGGACGCCGTGAGGCCACCGACGTCGAGCAACTCGATTTCCACCGACAGCGGCTGGTTCAACTTCGACTTGAGGGTCATCTCCCCAAGTTGCAGCGCCTGCGCCATACCGGAGGACAGCGCCGAGGCGGCCGCTATTGCTAACACCAGTTTGCGAACTTGAACCATAGCCTCATCCTTTGTCTGAACACTCCCCGGCCTGCGAGAAGGTTGGTAACCGCTGCCATAAGGCATGGCGAGCCGATAGGTTACCGACGCGCTTGTGTTCCGCTTTGGGCCAAGCATAGCGCTTGGTGAGAATCAATCTACAAATTGACGCCAAGTATCTTTTACGCAAGGCCTTTTATCAACAACTGCGCCACTTGCACGGCGTTAAGCGCAGCCCCTTTGCGTACGTTATCTGACGTCAGCCACAAATTTAGTTCCGCCGGGTCGTCGACACCCGCGCGCACTCGCCCTACATAGACAACGTCCTGACCCACTGCATCACCAACTGCCGTCGGGTAGTCGCCCGCCTCGACCAGCTCGATACCCGGCGCTGCCTCAAGGGCCTCGTTCACCGCAGCCAGATCGACCGGCGCCGCCAACTGCAGCGACACAGCCAGGCTATCGCCGAAAAACACCGGGGCTTGAATGCACGTGGCGGACACTTTCAGTAAAGGTGTTTCCAGTACGGCGCGCAATTCATGCACGAGACGTTTCTCCAGCGCCGTGTGACCCTGGGCGTCTGGAGTGCCGACTTGTGCCAGCAGGTTGAAAGCCACTTGCCGATCGAAGAAGGTCGGCTCCAGCGGACGCACATTCAACAGCTCGGCGGTCTGGCGGGCCAACTCACTCACGGCCTCGCGGCCCAGCGCAGACACGGCCAGGTTGGCGGTAACGCTCACGCGCTGGATATCCAGCAGGCCACGCAACGGCGCCAGCACCACCGCCAGGTGAGTGGCGGACGGGCTCGGACTGGCGATTTGAAACGGTTTCTTCAAGCCTTTGAGCACATGGGCATTGGCTTGCGGCACCACGTACGGCGCCTGTTCGGCAGGCAACGCGCCAGACAGGTCGATCACCGAACAACCGGCGGCCGTGGCGCGCGGCGCGAAGCTCAAGGTCACCGCCGGGCCGGCCGCGAAGAACGCCAGTTGCGCCTTGCTGAAATCGAACTCGTCGACCTCCTTTACCCGCAGGTTCTTGCCTCGGAACGGCACCGAAGCACCGGCGGAATTGTTGCCCGCCAGCAAATAAAGGGTGCCTACCGGGAAGTCCAGCTCTTCGAGAATCTGTACCAGGGTTTCGCCAACGGTGCCGGTGGCGCCGATCACGGCGATTTCAAAGGTCTGGGTCATGGAGGTTGCCTCGGGCATTGCGGGGGAGCGGCACTTTAACGGGTGGCAGGGGACGAGGCAATTGGCCTGGGGGGCTGTGGTGTGGCCGAGGGCCCTATCGGGGCTTGAGTATTTACACAACGCAGCCCTAAAAAACGTAACCACAATGCGAAGCGAGCCGCTCTTAATCCTGATCTTGATCTGCTTTTGATCTCAGGCGCCCCGTTAAACCACGCTGGCCGAACGCAGGCTTGAATCCGTGGGTAACCCGGCAGGACGCCGGGTTAGCCGCCCCGCGCCATGGATGGCGCGTGGCGGCGGCCCACGGATTCAAGCCTGCGTTCGGGCACACCGAGCCTAGGCGAGGTGCCGAGTGGTGGGGCAAGAGCCTTTTGGTTACTTTGGGGCTTTTCCAAAGTGACCCGCCGTCAGGGCGGAACCCTAAGCAGCCGTTACCGCAGAAACGGATATGTACTAGGTCCAATCCAACATCCTGGTCGGCTCTGAGGCCGCCATCGGGAGCAAGCCCCCTCCCACATTTGAGCCAGGATCGACACAAAATCCTGGTCGGCTCTGTGGCCGCCATCGGGAGCAAGCCCCCTCCCACATTTGAGCCAGGATCAACACAAAATCCCGGCCAGCCCAGAGGCCGCCATCGAGGGCAAGCCCCCTCCCACATTTGAATGCATTCACACATCACCCTGTGGGAGGGGGCTTGCCCCCGATGAGGCCCTGGCAGACAACAAAAAACCCGCGCCTGTCACCAGAGCGCGGGTTTTCCGGAACAAGCAGCAATCAACGCTCGAGCAAAATCCGCAGCATGCGTCGCAACGGCTCGGCCGCGCCCCACAACAGCTGGTCGCCAACGGTGAACGCGCCGAGGAACTGGCTGCCCATGTTCAGCTTGCGCAAACGGCCCACCGGTACATTCAGGGTGCCGGTGACCTTGGTCGGCGCCAGCTCCTGCATGCTGATATCGCGGTTGTTCGGCACCAGCTTGACCCAAGGGTTGTGCTG
Source organism: Pseudomonas sp. 44 R 15 (assembly GCF_900004965.1). NCBI lineage: Bacteria > Pseudomonadati > Pseudomonadota > Gammaproteobacteria > Pseudomonadales > Pseudomonadaceae > Pseudomonas > Pseudomonas sp. 44 R 15. Next base: position 43,160 of record NZ_CVTU01000103.1, on the reverse strand, counting down.
GCTGATCAGCCCTTCGATATCGGCGATCGGCACGTCTTTGTTCAGTTTGATGGTCAGCGCCTGGCTGTGGCAACGCATGGCACCGATACGTACGCAGATGCCGTCCACCGGGATCGGGTTCTTGAAGCGACCGAGAATCTTGTTGGTCTCGGCCTGGGCCTTCCACTCTTCGCGGCTCTGGCCGTTCGGCAGTTCCTTGTCGATCCACGGGATCAGGCTACCGGCCAATGGCACGCCGAAGTTTTCGGTCGGATAAGCTTCGCTGCGCATGGCGTCGGCCACGCGACGATCAATATCCAGGATCGCGCTGGCCGGGTCGGCCAGTTGATCAGCAACCGCGGCATGGGTCGCGCCCATCTGCTTGATCAGCTCACGCATGTTCTGCGCACCGGCGCCGGACGCCGCCTGATAGGTCATGGCGCTCATCCACTCGACCAGGCCGGCCTCGAACAAGCCGCCCAGGCCCATCAGCATCAGGCTGACGGTGCAGTTGCCGCCCACATAATTGCGGGTGCCGGCGTCCAGCTGCTGGTCGATGACCTTGCGGTTGACCGGGTCGAGGATGATCACGGCATCGTCCTGCATGCGCAGGCTCGATGCGGCGTCGATCCAGTAGCCCTGCCAGCCGGCTTCGCGCAGCTTGGGGAAGACTTCGCTGGTGTAGTCGCCGCCCTGGCAGGTCAGAATCACATCGAGGGTCTTGAGCTCTTCAATGCTGTAGGCATCCTTGAGCGGCGCAATATCCTTGCCCACGGACGGCCCTTGGCCACCCACGTTCGACGTGGTGAAAAACACCGGCTCAATAAGATCGAAATCCTGCTCTTCCAGCATCCGCTGCATGAGCACGGAACCGACCATACCGCGCCAACCGATCAGACCTACACGTTTCATCGCAACTACACCTTGTTAAAAAGTGGGCCGCCTTGCAGCGACAACTGCAAGCGGGCCCGAGAGATTACAGATTCCGCAGCGCGGCGACTACAGCATCGCCCATTTCTTGCGTACCCACGCGGGTGCAGCCCTGCGACCAGATGTCGCCGGTGCGCAGGCCCTGGTCCAGCACCAGGCTTACGGCCTTCTCGATCGCATCGGCCGCATCGCTCAGGTTGAAGCTGTAACGCAGCATCATCGACACCGACAAAATGGTCGCCAACGGGTTGGCAATGCCCTGGCCTGCGATATCCGGTGCAGAACCGTGGCACGGCTCGTACATGCCCTTGTTGTTTGTGTCCAGGGAGGCCGACGGCAGCATGCCGATGGAACCGGTGAGCATCGACGCCTGGTCGGACAGGATGTCGCCGAACAGGTTGTCGGTGACGATCACGTCGAACTGCTTGGGCGCACGCACCAGTTGCATGGCGGCGTTGTCGACGTACATGTGGCTGAGCTCGACGTCCGGGTAGTCCTTGGCGACTTCTTCGACGATCTCACGCCACAGTTGGCTGGAAGCCAGTACGTTGGCCTTGTCCACCGAGCAGACCTTCTTGCTGCGCACACGGGCCATGTCGAAACCGACACGGGCGATGCGGCGGATTTCGCTCTCGCTGTACGGCAGGGTGTCGTAGGCCTGACGCTCGCCATTTTCCAGCTCGCGCACGCCGCGCGGCGAACCGAAATAGATACCGCCGGTCAGCTCACGCACGATCAGGATATCCAGGCCCGCCACCACTTCCGGCTTGAGGCTGGAGGCGTCGGCCAGTTGCGGATAGAGGATGGCCGGGCGCAGGTTGCCGAACAGGCCCAGTTGCGCCCGGATTTTCAGCAGGCCGCGCTCAGGGCGGATATCCCGCTCGATCTTGTCCCATTTCGGGCCGCCCACGGCGCCCAGCAGCACGGCGTCGGCCGCGCGGGCGCGGTCCAGGGTCTCGTCGGCCAGGGGCACGCCGTGCTTGTCGATGGCGGCGCCGCCGATCACGTCGTGGCTCAGTTCGAAGCCCAGGCTGTATTTGGCGTTGGCCAATTCCAGCACTTTGACCGCTTCGGCCATGATTTCCGGGCCAATACCGTCGCCAGGGAGAATCAGAATCTGCTTGCTCATGGGTTCCTCATTTCATCGAGCGACCTGCCCAGGGGCCGGTCGGGAAAAATCAATCAGCGTTGGGCAAAGACCACCAGCACGTCGGTGCTGAAGGTGCCGTCGGCCTGAATGTCGTAGTAATCGCGCACTTCCTGGCCCATCGCCTGTTGCAGCTCAAGGATGGCCGAACGCAGCACCTCTGGCGTGCGCATACGCTCGACCCACGAGGTGTACTCCAGGCGCAGGCGTTGACGCAGGCTGTTACGCACATGCAGACCGGACTCGCTGAGTTGCTGCATCCACTCGGCAGCGGCGTAATCACGCACATGGCTGGTATCGCGCAGCACTTCGACGGTTTGCAGGTAAGTGTCCAGCAACGGGCTGCCGGGTGACAACACATCCACGAACGCCGCCACGCCGCCCGGCTTGAGCACCCGACGCACTTCGCGCAGGGCCAGGCCGAGGTCGCTCCAGTGGTGGGCCGAATAACGGCTGAACACGAAGTCGAACTCGCCATCGGCGAACGGCAGGCGCTCGGCGGCGCCGTTTACGGTGCTGATATTGGTGAAACCGCGATCTTGCGCAGCGGCGGCCACCACATCGAGCATCTGTTGGGACAAGTCGTAGGCCACCACTTCTTTAACCAGCGGCGCGACATGGAAACTGACATGGCCGGCGCCGCACCCCAGGTCCAGCAGTCGTGCACTGCCCTGCCCGGCCAGTTCGGCCTGGAGCAGCGCGAATTCGGTGCCCTGGGCGTGAACGGCGCTGCTCAGGTAGGCGGCGGCCTGTTCGCCGAATTGCTTTTGCACGACGTGGGTGTGGGCGGTGGTGGTCATGGGGGCTTCCTCGGGTTTTGTGTGGTTAACACTGGCCTCATCGGGGGCAAGCCCCTCCCACCTTTTGATCTGTGAATACATTCAAATGTGGGAGGGGGCTTGCCCCCGATAGCGGCGGTACTGCCTACCTCAATCGCGAAACAACCACGGCTGGCTCGCCCGGTGCTTGCTCTCGAACGCCGCAATCGCATCGCCGTCCTGCAAGGTCAGGCCAATATCGTCCAGGCCATTGATCAAGCAGTGCTTGCGAAAGGCGTCCACTTCGAAGTGGTACACCTTGCCATCCGGACGGGTCACGGTCTGTGCGGCCAGGTCCACCGTCAACTGGTAGCCCACATTGGCTTCCACTTGCTCGAACAGCTCATCCACTTCGGCGTCGCTCAGGATGATCGGCAACAAGCCGTTCTTGAAGCTGTTGTTGAAGAAGATGTCCGCATAGCTCGGCGCGATAATGCTGCGAAAGCCATATTCTTCCAGGGCCCACGGCGCGTGTTCACGGCTGGAGCCGCACCCGAAGTTTTCCCGGGCCAGCAGCACACTGGCGCCCTGGTAACGCTCGGCGTTGAGCACGAAGTCCTTGTTCAGCGGACGCTTGGAGTTGTCCTGGTAGGCATAGCCCACGTCCAGGTAGCGCCATTCGTCAAACAGGTTGGGGCCGAAACCGGTGCGCTTGATCGACTTCAGGAACTGCTTGGGGATGATCTGGTCGGTGTCCACGTTGGCACGGTCCAACGGCGCGACTAAACCTGTGTGTTGTGTAAAAGCACGCATCGGGTATTCCTCAAATCAATTCGCGAACGTCGATGAAACGACCGTTGACGGCGGCGGCGGCGGCCATGGCCGGGCTGACCAGGTGGGTACGCCCACCGGCGCCCTGACGGCCTTCGAAGTTACGGTTGGACGTCGACGCGCAATGCTCGCCGCTCTCCAGACGGTCCGGGTTCATCGCCAGGCACATGGAGCAGCCCGGCTCGCGCCATTCGAAACCGGCTTCGAGGAAGATCTTGTCCAGGCCCTCGGCCTCGGCCTGGGCTTTGACCAGACCCGAACCGGGCACCACGATGGCTTGTTTGATGGTCGACGCCACCTTGCGGCCCTTGGCGATCACGGCAGCGGCGCGCAGGTCTTCGATACGCGAGTTGGTGCAGGAGCCGATGAATACGCGATCCAGCTGGATATCGGTAATCGCCTGATTGGCTTTCAAGCCCATGTATTTGAGCGCGCGCTCGATGGAGCCGCGCTTGACCAGATCGGCCTCCTGGGCCGGGTCCGGCACGTTTTGATCAACGGCCAACACCATTTCCGGCGACGTGCCCCAGCTGACTTGCGGCTTGATCTGCGCAGCGTCGAGTTCGACCACGGTGTCGAACACCGCGTCGGCGTCGGACACCAAGTCTTTCCAGGCTTCGACGGCGGCGTCCCAATCAGCGCCCTGCGGGGCGAATGGACGGCCCTTGACGTATTCGACGGTCTTTTCGTCCGCCGCCACCATGCCCACGCGGGCACCGGCTTCGATGGACATGTTGCAGATGGTCATGCGGCCTTCGATGGACAGGTCGCGAATGGCGCTGCCGGCGAACTCGATGGCATGGCCGTTACCGCCGGCGGTGCCGATCTTGCCGATTACCGCGAGCACAATGTCCTTGGCGGTCACACCGAACGGCAAAGTGCCTTCGACGCGCACCAGCATGTTCTTCATCTTCTTGGCGACCAGGCACTGGGTGGCGAACACATGCTCCACCTCGGAGGTGCCGATGCCATGGGCCAGGGCGCCGAACGCACCGTGGGTGGAGGTGTGCGAGTCGCCGCAGACCACGGTCATGCCCGGCAAGGTCGCGCCCTGCTCCGGGCCGATCACGTGGACGATGCCTTGACGCACGTCATTCATCTTGAATTCGGTGATGCCATATTCATCGCAGTAATCATCGAGGGTCTGCACCTGCAAGCGCGACACCGTATCGGCAATGGCGTCAATCCCGCCTTTGCGCTCCGGGGTGGTTGGCACGTTGTGGTCCGGGGTGGCGATGATGGAGTCGACGCGCCATGGCTTGCGCCCGGCCAGCCGCAGGCCTTCGAACGCTTGGGGCGAGGTCACTTCATGGATGATGTGACGGTCGATGTAGATCAGCGACGATCCATCATCGCGACGTTTCACTTCATGGGAATCCCAAAGCTTGTCGTAAAGCGTTTTGCCGGCCATCAGTCGGTCCTCATCAGCGGTGTTTCTATATGCCGGGCTTTCAATAACCCTTTGGCTTGTGAGGCTGATGGTATGGCGCTACATTAAATAACTCAAATTCATATTTTTTATGCTTTGGATTACCAACCGGAATAGCACCATGGACCTTGCCAACCTCAATGCCTTTATCGCCATCGCCGAAACCGGCAGCTTCTCCGGCGCCGGTGAACGCCTGCACCTGACCCAACCGGCCATCAGCAAACGCATTGCCGGCCTGGAGCAACAATTGAAGGTACGCCTGTTCGATCGCCTGGGCCGTGAAGTGGGCCTGACCGAAGCCGGGCGGGCCCTGCTGCCGCGTGCCTATCAGATCCTGAATGTGCTGGATGACACCCGTCGCGCCTTGACCAACCTGACCGGGGAAGTCAGCGGGCGCCTCACACTGGCTACCAGCCACCATATCGGCCTGCATCGCCTGCCGCCGGTCCTGCGCACCTTCACTCGGCAATACCCCAGCGTGGCGCTGGATATTCAATTCCTCGATTCGGAAGTGGCCTACGAAGAAATCCTCCACGGTCGCGCCGAATTGGCGGTCATCACCCTGGCGCCCGAGCCGCACAACCTGGTGCGCGCGACACCGGTGTGGGATGACCCGCTGGATTTCGTGGTGGCCCCCGAACATAGCCTGATCAACAACGGCTCGGTCAGCCTGGCCGATATCGCCGGGCACCCTGCGGTGTTTCCCGGCGGCAACACGTTTACCCACCATATTGTCAGCCGCCTGTTCGAGGCCCAGGGCCTGACGCCGAACATCGCGATGAGCACCAACTACCTGGAAACCATCAAGATGATGGTGTCCATCGGCCTGGCCTGGAGCGTGTTGCCACGCACCATGCTGGATGATCAGGTGGCAAGTATCGCTTTGCCGGGCATACAGCTGCGTCGCCAGCTAGGCTATATCGTGCACACCGAAAGGACGCTGTCGAACGCTGCGCGGGCTTTCATGAGCCTGCTGGATGCACAGGTCGATCCGCCAGGGATACCGGCGTGAGTTTGTGCGGCCCAGGGCTTCAAGCAACCGCGCTGTCTTCCCATCGAGCCAAGGCCCTTTGAATAATGCCCAACCCCGTTGATTCCGTGCCACCGCTGCCCCGCATCCACGCCCTGGACCCACAGGAGGCGGAACAACACTGGGACAGCGCCCCGCAATTGCTGTCGGCGCTCAATGCCGCGCGACTGGGCGCGTGGTGCTGGGAAATCGACACCGGGAAAATCAGCTGGTCCCGTGGCACTCAGGCATTGTTTGGCTACGATCCGCGCCAGCCACTGCCCAATGACCTCAATTACCTGGACCTCCTGGCGCCGGAAGACCGCGCCCGGGTCGTCAGGGCATTTCATGCGGTGCTGGCCGGCGAACCGGTCGAACAGGCCATGCATCACCGCATCCAATGGCCCGATGGCAGCCTGCACTGGCTGGAAATCAACGGCAGCCTGGTGCCGGACAAAAACGGCAGGCGCCGAATGATTGGGGTGGTCCGCGAGATCACGCACCAGCGCGAGCGGGAACACGCCCTCAGCCACTCTGAAAAACGCTTCGCCACGCTCTTCCACCTGTGCCCGAACATGGTGCTGCTGACGCGCCAGGCCGACGGCCTGATCAGCGAGGCCAACCACCATTTCGAACTGCTGTTCGGCTGGCCGGTGGCGCAAGTCATTGGCCGTACCACGCTGGAGTTGGGCCTGTGGCGTCACCCGGAGCAACGCACGCATCTGGTCAAGGCGACCCAGCGCAAAGGCGAATCCATCATCATGGAAGTGCAGTTCTGCGCCAGCAACGGCCAGATCCACGATGGCACGCTCAGTGCGCAAAAGGTCGAACTGGACGGTGAGGCCTACCTGATCAGCACCTTCCTCGACACCACCGAGCGCAAAAACGCCGAGCAAGCGCTCAAGGACAGCCAGGAGCGCCTGGACCTGGCGCTGGACTCGGCACAACTGGGCACCTGGGACTGGCACATACCGACCGGCATGCTCTACGGCTCGGCCCGTGCCGCCCAGCTCCATGGCCTGCCGAGCGAACCGTTCCACGAATCCTTCGATGCGTTTTTTGAAGGCATGTCCGATCAGGACCGCGAGGGCATGCGCCACGCCTACCGCAGCTTGCGCGAAGGCGCGGACGGCAACTACCAGTTGACCTACCGCGTACCGGCCGAGGACGGCAGCGTACGCTATCTGGAAAGCCGCGCACGTCTGTATCGCGATGAATCCGGCAAGCCTCTGCGCATGGCCGGCACCCTGCTCGATATCACCGATCAGGTGGAACGCGAGCAGCGCCTGAGCGCGTCCGAAGAGAAATTCGCCAGCCTGTTCCAGGCCAGTCCCGACCCTATTTGCGTCACCGGCCTGGACAGTGGCGAGTTTATCGAGATCAACCCGGCGTTCACCCAGACGTTTGGCTGGACGGCCGCCGAAGTGATCGACAAGAGCGCCGAGCAGATCGGCCTGTGGGATGAATCGAGCAAGCGCCTGCAACGCATCCAGCGGGTGATTCGCGAACAATCATTGAGCAACGTCGCCATCGTGGTGCATGCCAGGAACGGCCAGAGCCTGACCTGTGTGATTTCCAGCCGCCTGGTCAAGGTCAATGAGCAGCCGTGCATCGTCACGACCCTGCGCGATATTACCCAGCAGCAACGCTCGGAGGCGGCGCTCAAGGCCAGCGAAGAGAAGTTCGCCAAGGCCTTCCATTCCAGCCCCGACGCCATTTCGATCACCGAGCGCGACACGGGTCGATACGTGGAGGTCAATGATGGGTTTTGTCGCCTGACCGGCTACCGCGCCGAAGAAGCCATCGGCCTCACCCTGTACCAGATTGGCATCTGGGCCGATGAAAACCAGCGCACCGCGCTGCTGGCCGAACTGCACATCAAGGGGCGCATCCATCACCTTGAAATGCTTTGGCACAACAAGCGTGGCGAGGTGCTGGCGGTGGAAGTGTCGGTCGAACCGATCACCTTGAATGAAACGCCGTGCCTGCTACTGACCGCGCGGGACGTGAGCCTGTTGAAGAACGCCCAGGCGCAGATCCGCCACCTGGCCTATCACGACCCGCTGACCAACCTGCCCAACCGTGCGCTGCTGATGGACCGCCTGAGCCAGCAGATCGCCCTGCTCAAGCGCCACAACCTGCGCGGCGCCCTGCTGTTCCTCGACCTCGACCACTTCAAGCACATCAACGACTCCCTCGGTCATCCGGTGGGCGATACCGTGTTGAAAATCGTCACCGCACGCCTGGAAGCCAGCGTGCGCACAGAGGATACGGTGGCGCGCCTGGGCGGTGACGAGTTCGTGGTCCTGCTCAGCGGCCTGGAGGGCTCACGCACGCAAGTCAGCCGGCAGGTACAGGCGCTGGCTGATACCTTGCGCGAATTGCTCTCCGAACCGATGTTCCTCGACGGCCACCGCTTGCAGGTGACGCCAAGCATCGGCGTGGCGCTGATCCCCGACCATGGCACCACCCCCGCCGACCTGCTCAAGCGTGCCGACATCGCCCTGTACCGCGCCAAGGATTCGGGGCGCAACACCACCCAGATGTTTCACACCAGCATGCAGAAAACCGCCAGCGAGCGCCTGCGCATGGAAACCGACCTGCGCCTGGCCCTGTCGCGCGGTGAATTCAGCGTGCACTACCAGCCCCAGGTGGATGCGCGCGGCAACAAGATCGTCGGCGCCGAGGCCCTGGTGCGCTGGCAGCACCCGCAACTGGGTGCGCAGTCGCCGGCGGAATTCATCAAGGTGCTGGAGGACAGCGGCCTGATCCTGGAGGTGGGCACCTGGATTCTCGACGAAGCGTGCAGCGCATTGGCGCAGTTGATTGCCGAAGGCCTGGTGGACCCGTTGAATTTCAGCCTGTGCGTGAATATCAGCCCGCGGCAGTTTCGCCAGAACGACTTTGTCGAGCGGGTCGAGCGCAGCCTCACGCAACACCACCTGCCCTACAGTTTGCTGAAGCTGGAAATCACTGAAGGCATCGTGATCCAGAACCTGGACGACACAGTGATGAAGATGCGGCGCCTGAAAAAACTCGGGGTCAGCTTTGCGATGGACGATTTTGGCACCGGTTACTCCTCCCTGACGTATCTCAAGCGTTTGCCGGTGGATGCGCTGAAAATCGACCAGTCGTTTGTGCGCGACGCGACTCACGATCCCAATGACGCTGAAATCATCCGTGCCATTGTGGCCATGGCCCGCAGCTTGAATCTGGAAGTGATTGCCGAAGGCGTGGAAACCGTGGAACAACTGGCGTTCCTGCAGAAGCTCGGCTGTCATTTGTATCAGGGGTACTTGCATAGCCGGCCATTGCCGATAGAGGGGTTCAGGCGGCTGCTGGAATAGCCATGTGCTGAAACCCAGCGTTGAAACAAAATGCACCCTGGGTTATCCCTGCCCAGGTGCACCACGGTCAAATCAGTGCAACGGCCTGACCATGCGTGGGGGTTCGCCCCTGTTTTCCCCATAACTCTTCGCGGCCGTTGATGACCGCCACCGAATGCCCGGTACGGTTGCACATGCCCAGCTGACCTCGGGCAAGCTCACCCACCGGCACTCTCTTCATGTGCCTTTTCAACCCAAGGCGCAGAAAGCCTTCTCCCGGACCGCTTTCATCCTCCCCGTTATTCAGACTACGAATCGCATGCTGATAACTGCGATCGGCCATGCCATCGTTGTTTTCAATCTGCGCACGCTTGGCGCTGACGGCAAACAGAAACTGCGCATCCTTGAGCATGCCTTTGTCGGGCCCGTTGAACCGGGCGCCTCGGGAGCCCTCGGCCAATTCGCGGTCATTCAACGTGAGCCGGAAGCCATCGCGCATGACGACGTGGTATCCGTCACGGGTCTTGGCCACTTCCTGGAAAATATCCGTGGGGCTTTGTCCGAATCGGTGCATCGCAGCCTTGATCGCCGATACCGTCACGCAGTTGCCATCCGGGCCCTGACGAAAGCCACTCCAGATATTGTCGGGCTTCGCGCCACCGCGCTTGTTGGACAAACCCGGAATGTCAGCTGCGGCATCCGGTTTCGGCAACACCGGTTGGGGGACTACCTGCGGAACAACAGGTGAAGGAACAGCATCAGGCACATTATTTTGTTTTTTATCTGCTATAAGCGCAAACAACTGAGTAAAGAACGAAGTGAATAAGGCCACGACTGCATTGATCGCCTGCGCGTCATTCCCGACAGCCGCCGAACGCTGCAATCCATCACCATACCTTATATCCGGCGTCGCCCTGACCGACGCTTGATTACCACCTGCTTTAACAGTCGCTTCATTACTTGCGCTGAGTGCATCGATCGATAATGACTGCCTTACATCAATGACCCGCGCAATGTTATTAATTGGAAAGCGTGACATAGAGTTCTCCCTATACAGGCATCTCTTCGAAATACATGCTCGAAAAAATGCCTGCACTTATAAAAAGACCAAAACGCGATGACGGTGTTTAAAACCTGGAACTTAGCCGATTAAAGCGGCCATGCCTGTCAGCCGTTCGGTCGTCAACAGGACCCGGACTGGTCAGATCCGGAGTGGGCGCGTCGGGCAAGGGCGTTGGCTTGGCGTCCGGCAATACAGGGGGTTGCGGTTTGGTATTCGTTGGCACATCAGGCCTTGGGAGGTTGCGCGCAAGTACGGTTGGCTGCGGCCTGGCATACGGCAACACGGGTGGCTGGGGCCAGGTATCCGGAGAAACCCTGGGCGTCGGGACGTGATCCGGCAAGACACTTCCATCAGGGCAGTGGCAATGACCGCCGACAACCACATTCACGTTGACGTTTGTCTTGGGGTCGTTGTTTACGCTTATCTCGGGCCTGGGTACCGTTGGAGGGAGCGGCAAGGGGTGCGGCTTATTCCCACCAGGCATGTTGACCAACGGATCATTGGGTTGTGGCAGCACTCGCAGCCCGCCTGCGTCCGGTTTCACAAGCTCTTTGCGGGTATCCGGCAACACCGGCTGCTTGCCCGCGTCCGGCTTGACCACCTCTTTGCTGGTATCCGGTTTCACTGGCAGCTTGCCTGCATCCGGCTTGACCAACTCCTTGCTGGTATCCGGCAGCACCGGCTGCTTGCCCGCATCCGGCTTGACCCGCTCCTTGCTGGTATCCGGCAGCACCGGCTGCTTGCCCGCATCCGGCTTGACCCGCTCCTTGCTGGTATCCGGCAGCACCGGCTGCTTACCTGCGTCCGGCTTGACCAACTCCTTGCTGGTATCCGGCAGCACCGGTTGCTTGCCTGCGTCCGGCTTGACCAACTCCTTGCTGGTATCCGGCAGCACCGGTTGCTTGCCTGCGTCCGGCTTGACCCGTTCTTTGTGAGTGTCCGGTGAAATCGGTAATTTGCCCGCATCCGGCTTGATCGGCTCTTTACCGTTATCCGGTGCAATGGGTAATTTGTCGACGTCGGGTTTGACCTGTGTTTTACCCGAAAATATGTCACGCATGGCCCTGAAGATACCTTCAAGCATATCGAACAACTGCCTCAGCGCGGTCTCAGGTGTGACCGCCGTATTATCGGGACGCAGTGACGTCTGAAGAGGTGTTGTGCCAGGCGACTGTACGGTCGGCTTGAGAATAACTTTAGTATTCGAAACCGCTGGTTGTTCCAGAGCAGATGTATCGACTTTAACCAATGGCGGAGTGTTAATCGACATAGACATACGCACGTTCCTTTATTTCATACAACCCGACCGTTCAACGGCCGGAGGGAGGGATAGTTTTATTGACTGAACAACAACAGCGCTGCTTCAGTCCCTCCATTCGTGGGAACTTGAGCCATCGAGTTCCGCGAATCGCAGTTCATATAAGGAAACCAACATGCATTATCAGACTTTGCCTCATGGACAATTTGCGCGAAGCCTTGATTTATGGCTTTGTCGATACGAAAGTGCGGTCACACGCGCTAATACTCTGTAGGCATGTCACTCGTCGATAACATTCCACGTGTTTACTTGCCTCTGGTTTGTGTTAACTCGCACGCGTAAAAAAGGCGCCTGCAGTGGCGCCTTTATGCAAATCAATGGCAAAAGTTCGATTGCCTCGCTTCAGACAGCCACAGGGTTGGGCATCCCCAGCAGGCGACTGACCTGCTCCAGGCCGGTCTCGCGGCGCAAGGCGGTAAACAGCTCCACCGCTTCGGGGTAGTTGCGCGTCAGCATCGCCAGCCACTGCTTCAAGCGGCCGGGTGCCTGGCGCTCGGTCAATTGCGCCACCGATTGGGTCCAGAATTCCTGGAGCATCGGCTGCATCTGCGCCCATGTCATTTCCACCACCTCTTGCCCTGCACGCGCCGCCGCGATCTGCCGCGCCAGGTCAGGACGCGCCACCAGTCCACGGCCAAGCATGATGTCTTCGGCGCCGCTGACTTCGCGGCAACGTTTCCAATCGTCGACGCTCCAGATGTCGCCATTGGCAAACACCGGCACCTTGACCACCTCCTGCACCCGGGGAATCCACTCCCAATGGGCGGGCGGCTTGTAGCCATCGGTCTTGGTGCGCGCATGCACCACGATATGCGCAGCCCCGCCTTCGGCCAGCGCCGTGGCGCAGACCAATGCGCCATCCGGACTGTCGAAGCCCAGGCGCATTTTGGCGGTGACCGGGATATGCGCCGGGACCGCACGGCACACATGCTCGACGATACGGTTGAGCAACTCCGGCTCCTTGAGCAGCACCGCACCGCCGCGGGACTTGTTGACGGTCTTGGCCGGGCAGCCGAAGTTGAGGTCGATCACCTGCGATCCCAACTCGCAGGCCAGGGCGGCGTTTTCCGCCAGGCAGACCGGGTCAGACCCCAGCAATTGCACGCGCAGCGGCACGCCCGCGGCGGTGTGGGCGCCCTGCAGCAGTTCCGGAGCGAGCTTGTGAAAATAGGCGGGGGTGAGCAAGCGGTCGTTGACGCGGATGAATTCGGTCACGCACCAGTCGATACCGCCCACGCGGGTCAACACGTCCCGCAGGATGTTGTCGACCAACCCCTCCATGGGCGCCAAAGCAATTTGCATGGAAAACACTCAACAAAAATCGTGGCGCAGTTTACTGGGTTTCCCACAACAACCGTTAACCCCCCGTCAGCGCAGGCCCGTACCCCTCGATAAACTCGGCAGGCATGCGCTTGGGCCTGCCGCTGGACAGTTCGATGCAAACGAAGGTGGTGTGCGCGCGCAGCAAGGTCGCACCGTCACGCGGGCGTACCAGCTGAAAACGGCGCGTCATCTTCAGGCGCTGGTCCCAATCGACGATCCACGTGGCCAGTTGCAGCTCATCGCCTTCGTAGCCGGCCGCCAGGTAGTCGATCTCATGACGCACCACGGCCATCGCGCGGTCCAGGCGCCGATACTCGGCAAGGTCCAGCCCCAGGCGCTGGGAATGGCGCCAGGCGCAACGCTCCAGCCAGGACACGTACACGGCGTTATTGGCGTGCCCCAGGCCGTCGATGTCCTCAGCGGCGACCTGCAGGTCGATGATGAACGGCGTTGCCAAATCCCAGCCCATGCCTTGCTCCAGTCGATTGATGTCGGCGGACGCAGTGTATCAGGCGCTCTGGCGCTCCTGTACATGACAGCTCGCCAACAGGGCGAGTACGCCTTCAATTACCCGTGGATCGGCCAGCACCTTCTGATGCCCGCCCTGCTCCAGGCGCATCAGGCGACTGCCTGGCCAGGCCTCATGGATGGTCTGCGAGGCTTTGACCGGGACGAACGTATCGTCTTCGGCATGCACGATCAGGCCGGGAAGGTTCATCTGGTAGTGCGCGACATCCAGATGCTTGAGCGGCATGCCGAATGCCAGCTCCACCGTCTGGATAAACGCCGAACGTGCGCGCGGCGGCAACCCCATCATGCGCGTGAAACCGCGCAGCGCATCGAGGAACCGCGAGGGCGCGGCGATACTCACCAACGCCTGCGTACGCAGCCCCAACTGCACCGCCAGCATCGCGCTGGCACCGCCCATGGAGTGGCCGACCACCGCCTGCAGCGGGGGCAGCTCGGCCGCCGCCTCGAGCATGGCACGGGCGAACAGCAGCACGTGCGCTTCACGCCCTGGCGAATGCCCATGGGCCGGGCCATCCAGAGCAATCACCGAGTAGCCGCCCTCCACCAACGCCGTGATCAGGCTGGCGAATTGCGTAGGCCGGCCTTCCCAGCCGTGCATCAGCAACACCGCCGGTCCTTGCCCCCAGCGCAGCGCCGAGAGGCCAAAGCGCAAGGTGATGCGCTCCGATTGCGCCAGCACCGGCAGCTCCCACGCCCGTGGCGGTAGCTCACGGGGCGTCATGAAGGTGCGGCGCATTCGGTTGGCCACCGTTTGCGGCGCGAGTCGGCCGACCGTGCCGTTGAAACCACGAACCCAATTCAAGCCGCCCATGCCCTGAACCCTCTTTCAGCGTACCGCCGACTTGGCGGCGCGCAGCACACGATCGGACAGCTCCCCGGGCCCCAGGGCCCGCGCCAGCGTCAGGCCGCCGACCATCAGCGCCATGTCGGCCAGGGCCTTGTCGGTATCTTCCGGCGTGGCCGCCAATTGGGCGGCCATCAGCTCGCAATGTTCGCTCAGTGCCTGGCGGAACGCGTCCGGCAAACGGCCCATTTCGCCAACCGTCGCAGGCAGCGGGCACGCCTCGCCGGTGGAGTCCCGGTGCTTGCGCGACAAGTAAAACGCCGCCACCAGGCTTCGGCGCTCTTCGCCGGTCAGTTGCGTGTCCAGGTCTTCTATCGCCGCGCGGCGCTTGGCCAGCAACTGGGTGAAGGCCTCCAGCATCAGCGCATCCTTGCTCTCAAAGTGCGCATAAAAACCGCCGACCGTCAGCCCCGCCGCCCCCATGACTTCGCCGACACTCGGTTCAGCCGGGCCACGCTGGATCAATGCCGCGCTGGCGGCCTGCAAGATGCGTTCGCGCGTTTGCGCTTTTTTATCGCTCATCAAAGCCTCCGTCTCTCATGGGTTGAATATTATTACCATAATAATATTGCGCAAGCGACAAGCATGACCATTGGTCAGAACAGAAGAAAGGAAGTGGAGAAAGAATTGGCCGAACGCCAGACAAACAAAAGGGCCATTCAATAATTGAATGACCCTTAAAAATCCCGCAGAGCGGGTAATCGTGGCGTCCCCTAGGGGACTCGAACCCCTGTTACCGCCGTGAAAGGGCGGTGTCCTAGGCCACTAGACGAAGGGGACACAAACCTTCTGTACAGTGATCAGTGCGAGACCGATCGATTCAAGGACGGTGTGGCCGCAACCTTGAACCTGTAAATTGGTGGAGCTAAACGGGATCGAACCGTTGACCTCTTGCATGCCATGCAAGCGCTCTCCCAGCTGAGCTATAGCCCCGATTTTTCGCCTGGCGGCGCAGCAGACCTTTCGGAATGCTTGTTGAAACTGGCGTCCCCTAGGGGACTCGAACCCCTGTTACCGCCGTGAAAGGGCGGTGTCCTAGGCCACTAGACGAAGGGGACAAAACCTTCTGTACAACTGATCGGCGCTGAGTGCCGATCGATTCAAGGACGGTGTGGCCAGACCTTGAACCTGTAAATTGGTGGAGCTAAACGGGATCGAACCGTTGACCTCTTGCATGCCATGCAAGCGCTCTCCCAGCTGAGCTATAGCCCCTCATCGGTGAGGACGGGGCGAATCTTAATGGCGGTTTCGAAACGTGTCAAATTTATTTTCAACAATTTTCAAAATTTTTTGCCGGGATAACAATCACTTACCGACGAAACCCCGGAAAACCGGGGTTTCGTCCTTACAGCCGTGCGCTTAAGCGATAGCGCCCAGCAGCTTTTCCCACTCTTTGTTTTCTTTCTTCGAAACACCACCAAGCAAATCAAGGGCTTGGCGCAGACGGAAACGCGTGAGGTCCGGGCCGAGGATTTCCATCGCGTCGAGCACCGACACTGAACTGGCCTGCCCGGTAATCGCGGCAAACATCAACGGCATGGCATCACGCAACTTCAGCTCCAGCGACTCGACCACTGCCTGGATCGTCGCGGTGATCGCATCCTTCTCCCATTGGCGCAGGCTTTCGAGCTTCCACAGGATCAACTGCATCAACTGACGCACCTGGTCACCGGAGAGCTTTTTCGATTCAAACAGCTTGGCCTCCGGGTTCACGCCACCGGCGAAGAAAAAGCTGGCCAGCGGTGCGACCTGGCTGAACGTTTCCACCCTGCCCTGCACCAGCGGCGCTATCTTCATCATGTACTCGGGGTTGAGTGCCCACTGCTGCACACGACTGGCGAACTCTTCTACCGGCAAATCACGCAACCACTGGCCGTTAAGCCACGACAGCTTCTCGATATCGAAAATCGGCCCGCCCAGGGAGACGCGGGACAGGTCGAAGTTATCGACCATTTCCTGCAGCGAGAATTTCTCGCGCTCGTCCGGCATCGACCAGCCCATGCGGCCCAGGTAATTGAGCATGGCTTCGGGCATGAAGCCCATGCGCTCGTAGAAGGTCACCGACGTCGGGTTCTTGCGCTTGGACAACTTGCTCTTGTCCGGGTTACGCAACAGCGGCATGTAGCACAGCTGCGGCTGCTCCCAGCCGAAGTATTCATAGAGCAGGATCAGCTTGGGCGCCGACGGCAGCCATTCTTCGCCGCGCAGCACATGGGTGATGCCCATCAGGTGGTCGTCGACCACGTTGGCCAGGAAGTACGTCGGCAGGCCGTCGGTCTTCATCAGCACCTGCATGTCCATACGGTCCCACGGAATCTCGACATCACCGCGCAGCATGTCCGGCACCACGCACACGCCTTCGCTCGGCACTTTCATGCGGATCACATGGGGCTCGCCGGCGGCCAGGCGCGCGGCCACTTCCTCTTTGGACAACAGCAGCGCGCGGCCATCGTAGCGCGGTGTCTCGCCACGGGCCTGTTGCTCGGCGCGCATCTGGTCCAGCTCTTCGGCGGTGCAGAAGCAGGGGAACGCGTGGCCCATGTCCACCAGTTGCTGGGTGTACTGCTTGTAGATATCGCTGCGCTCGCTCTGGCGATACGGGCCGTGGGGGCCGCCGACATCCGGGCCTTCGGCCCAGGTAATGCCCAACCAGCGCAGGGCATCGAAAATCTGCTGTTCCGACTCACGGGTCGAGCGCAGTTGATCGGTGTCTTCGATCCGCAGGATGAATTCACCGCCGTGCTGCTTGGCAAAGCAGTAGTTGAACAGGGCGATGTAAGCAGTGCCGACGTGGGGATCCCCAGTAGGCGATGGCGCAATGCGCGTGCGGACGGTGGTCATGGCAGGTCTCGAATGGGCGATGAAACTGAAAATTGAAACAAGGGGCGAATGGTAACAGCCTGGGGGATTTCTGGAAAACCGAGGCGCGGCCATCGGGGGCAAGCCCCCTCCCACACTTGACTGTATTCACACATCAACAGGTGGGAGGGGGCTTGCCCCCGATGAGCATAGGTATCTACACAACTCAGCAGCGCCCAACCGTAACCACGATGCGAAGCGAGCCGCTCTTGATCTTGATCTGCTTTTGATCCTAGGCGCC
>NZ_CVTU01000103.1:0-25522 GCF_900004965.1 Pseudomonas sp. 44 R 15 | reverse complement strand
CACACCGAGCATTAGCGAGGTGCCGAGTGGTGGGGCAAGAGCGTTTTGCTTACTTTTGCGCTTTTCAAAAGTGAGCCGCCGTCAGGGCGGAACCTTAAGTAGCCGTTACCGCAGAAACGGATATGTACTCGATCTGATCCAACATCCTGGTCGGTCCTGAGGCCGCCATCGGGGGCAAGCCCCCTCCCACATTTGGACCGGGATCGACACCAACATCCTGGTAGGCCCGGAGGCCGCCATCGGGGGCTAGCTCCCTCGCCACATGCCGGTGTCATATCAAAGCTGTGTAGATACCTATGCCCCGATGAGGCCAGTGAAGTCACCCCAGATCAAACAGCCAGCAACCGCTCGCGCAACTTGCCAATCTCATCCCGGGTCTGCGCCGCGGCCTCAAACTCCAGATCGCGCGCCAACTGATACATCTTCTCTTCCAACTGCCGAATCCGCTTGGTGATTTCACTCGGCGAGCGCAGTTCGTTCTCGTACTTGGCGCTTTCCTCGGCAGCCTTGGCCATGCCCTTGCGCTTCTTGCTGCGCGAGCCGGGTACGGTGGCGCCTTCCATGATGTCGGCCACATCCTTGAACACGCCCTTGGGGGTAATGCCGTGTTCCAGGTTGAACGCAATCTGCTTCTCGCGACGACGCTCGGTCTCGCCGATCGCGCGCTCCATGGAACCGGTGATGCGGTCCGCATACAGGATCGCCCGGCCGTTGAGGTTACGCGCCGCGCGGCCGATGGTCTGGATCAGCGAACGCTCGGAGCGCAGGAAGCCCTCCTTGTCCGCGTCCAGGATCGCCACCAGCGATACCTCGGGCATGTCCAGGCCTTCGCGCAGCAGGTTGATGCCCACCAGCACATCAAAGGTGCCCAGGCGCAGGTCCCGAATGATTTCCACCCGCTCCACCGTGTCGATGTCCGAGTGCAGGTAGCGTACGCGCACGCCGTGGTCGGCCAGGTAATCGGTCAAGTCTTCGGACATGCGCTTGGTCAGGGTGGTGACCAGCACGCGCTCTTCCAGGGCCACGCGCTTGTTGATCTCCGACAGCAGGTCATCGACCTGGGTCAGCGCCGGACGGATTTCGATTTGCGGGTCGACCAGGCCGGTCGGTCGCACGACCTGTTCAATTACCCGGCCGGCGTGTTCGGCCTCGTAGTTGCCAGGCGTTGCGGAGACAAAGATGGTCTGCGGGCTGATGGCTTCCCATTCGTCAAAACGCATCGGCCGGTTGTCCAGCGCCGATGGCAGACGGAAGCCGTATTCCACCAGGGTTTCCTTGCGTGAACGGTCGCCCTTATACATCGCGCCGACTTGCGGCACGCTGACGTGGGATTCGTCGATCACCAGCAAGGCATCCGGCGGCAGGTAATCATAGAGTGTCGGTGGCGGCGCACCGGACTCGCGACCCGACAGGTAGCGCGAATAGTTTTCGATGCCGTTGCAGTAGCCCAGCTCCAGGATCATCTCCAGGTCGAAACGGGTGCGCTGCTCCAGGCGCTGGGCTTCCACCAGCTTGTTGTTGGAACGCAAGTACTCCAGGCGCTCGGCCAATTCCACCTTGATGCCCTCGATCGCGCCCATAAGGGTTTCACGCGGGGTCACATAGTGGCTTTTTGGGTAGAAGGTGAAGCGCGGCAGTTTGCGGATCACCTCGCCGGTCAACGGGTCGAAGGCCGACAGGCTTTCGACTTCATCGTCGAACAGCTCGATGCGGATCGCTTCCAGGTCGGATTCGGCCGGGTAGATGTCGATCACATCGCCGCGCACGCGGAACGTCGCACGGGCAAAGTCCATGTCGTTGCGGGTGTACTGCAGGCTGGTCAGGCGCCGCAGCAGTTCGCGCTGGTCGAGCTTGTCGCCGCGATCGACGTGCAGCACCATTTTCAAATAGGTTTCCGGGCTGCCCAGGCCGTAGATGCACGACACCGTGGTGACGATGATCGCGTCCTTGCGTTCCAGCAAGGCCTTGGTCGCCGACAGCCGCATCTGCTCGATATGGTCGTTGATCGACGCATCCTTCTCGATAAAGGTATCGGAGGACGGCACATAGGCTTCGGGCTGGTAGTAGTCGTAGTAGGAAACGAAATACTCCACCGCGTTGTTCGGGAAGAACGCCTTGAACTCGCCATACAGCTGCGCGGCCAGGGTTTTGTTCGGTGCCAGCACCAGGGTCGGGCGATTGATCTGCGCGATCACGTTGGCGATGCTGAACGTCTTGCCTGAACCGGTCACCCCAAGCAGCGTCTGATGCGCCAGGCCGGCCTCGATGCCTTCGACCATCTGGCGAATCGCTTCCGGTTGGTCGCCGGCGGGTTCAAAACGGGTGACGAGCTGGAAATCCGACATAACGTACCTCGTGTGGTCACCCCAGACTCAACACCGCCAGGGACGAAATAGCTCAGCAACCCACGAATAATCATCGCAGGTTGCAGGAAAAAACCATGATAGCCGTAGTAGTGGTGACGAAGGTGTCGGGTTTCAAGGCAAACGTCCTACCTGCCGTCCGGGATCAATCTGCAATAAGACTAACGGTGGGCAATTAAACCGAAAAACTTGGCCGAAAAGCCATTTCCGCTGTCGCCCTCAGCCGTGATGGCCTCTATACTAGCTCCCCGTTTGTGCACCGCTCTAGTGCAACCGGCTGGAGCGCGACACGTCCCTCCCTTCCCCCATAGAGCTGCCGCAAAAATGAGCCTGTTCTCCGCTGTCGAAATGGCACCACGCGATCCAATCCTGGGCCTCAACGAAGCATTCAACGCCGATACTCGAACCACCAAGGTCAACCTTGGCGTGGGCGTTTACTGCAACGAGGAGGGGAAGATTCCGCTCTTGCGTGCCGTTGCCGAAGCGGAAGCCATTCGCGTGGCGCAACATGCCGCCCGTGGCTACTTGCCGATTGACGGCATCGCAGCCTACGACAAGGCCGTGCAAACCCTGCTGTTCGGTGATAAGTCGCCGCTGCTCGAAGCCGGCCGTGTGGTGACCGTGCAGGCCGTGGGTGGCACCGGCGCGCTGAAGATCGGCGCCGACTTCCTCAAGCAGTTGCTGCCCGACGCCGTGGTGGCCATCAGCGACCCGAGCTGGGAAAACCACCGCGCGCTGTTCGAAACCGCCGGTTTCCCGGTACAGAACTACCGCTACTACGACGCCGCCACCCACGACGTCAACCGCAGCGGCCTGCTCGAAGACCTCAACGCCCTGCCGCCACAGTCCATCGTGGTGTTGCACGCCTGCTGCCACAACCCGACCGGTGTCGACCTGAGCCCGGCGGACTGGCAGAACGTACTGGACGTCATCAAGGCCAAGAACCTGGTGCCGTTTCTCGATATGGCCTACCAGGGCTTCGGCGACGGCATCCACGAAGACGCCGCCGCGGTGCGCCTGTTCGCGGAGTCGGGCCTGACCTTCTTCGTGTCCAGCTCGTTCTCCAAGTCGTTCTCCCTGTACGGCGAACGCGTGGGCGCCTTGTCCATCGTCGGCGACTCCAGGGAAGAAAGCGCGCGCATCCTGTCCCAGGTCAAGCGTGTGATCCGTACCAACTATTCCAACCCACCGACCCACGGCGCGGCAATCGTTGCAGCGGTACTGAACAACCCTGAGCTGCGCGCCCAGTGGGAAACAGAACTGGGCGAAATGCGCCTGCGCATCCGCGGCATGCGCGAGCAGATGGTGGCGGAGCTGACCAAGGCCGCGCCAGGCCACGATTTCAGTTTTGTCGGGCGCCAGCGTGGGATGTTCTCCTACTCCGGCTTGAGCGTTGAGCAAGTCACCCGCCTGCGCAGCGAGTTTGGCATCTATGCACTGGATACCGGCCGCATCTGTGTGGCGGCGCTGAACCAGTCGAACATTGCTGCGGTCACACAGGCAATCGTTCAGGTGCTGTAAACCTGCCGGCGTTGAACGAGGGGGAAGCCAAGGGCTTCCCCCTTTTTGTTGGCGAACGCACTAGACTGCACACCGACTGTCCCTTTGCTGTGAGAGCCCTATGAGAAACGACGACCTGGATCTGCGTGCCGACCGCGACGAACTGCATGACTATGCTCCACGCGCGCCGCAAGCCAAGCGCCAGAAAAGCCTGGTGCTGCAAGTGGCGCTGGGGGTGTTCCTCGGTGGCCTGGCGTTGTGGCTGGTGCAACTGGGCGCCACGGCGATCATGGCCAAGCTGGCCATGGGCACCTTCCAATTCGGCGGCTGATCAAGAGCGAAACGTGGGAGGGGGCTTGCCCTGATGTTGTAGGAGCGAGCTTGCTCGCGAAAAACTCACAGCCACCGCGTTTATCCAGCAATTACGCGTTATCGTTGACGTTTTTCGCGAGCAAGCTCGCTCCTACGTTGGATTCAGGCTGCTGCAAGCCCGCGTTCCTCCAGCAGTTTTACGAAGCTGTTCAGGCTCTGCGACACCGTGCCCCGGCGCCAGATCAGCCAGGTATTCAACACACGGAAGTTTTCCGTCAACGGCCAGACGCTGACCGCCGCCGCCCCCGGCATGCTTTCCAGCATACTGCGCGGCATCAACGCCAGCCCTGCCCCGGCGCTGACGCAGGCCAGCATGCCGTGATAAGACTCAATCTCGAAGATTTTGCCCGGCACCGCACCGTCCTGTGAGAACCAACGCTCGAAGTGATGCCGATATGAGCAGTTGGAACGAAAGGTGTAGATGTTCTCGCCATTCACCTCCCGCCCCCGCGTGATCGGCGCATGATGCAGCGGCGCAATCACCACCATCTCCTCTTCAAACACCGCCACGCCCTCCAGCGTGGAGTGCAGCACCGGGCCATCGACAAAGGCCGCCGTCAAACGCCCGGACAGCACGCCTTCGATCATCGTGCCCGACGGTCCCGTGCTCAGGTCCAGCTCAACCTTGGTGTACTGCTGGTTATACGCCGCCAGCAACGCGGGAATACGCACCGCCGCGGTACTTTCCAGCGAGCCGAGGGCAAAGGCGCCCTGGGGTTCCTCCCCCGCCACCGTGGCGCGGGCCTCCTGTACCAGATCGAGAATACGCCGCGTATAGCCGAGGAAATTCCACCCGGCCGGTGACAGGCGCAGGCGGCTTTTCTCGCGGATAAACAGCTCCACGCCCAGGTCCTGCTCCAGTTGTTTGATCCGCGTGGTCAGGTTCGACGGCACCCGATGGATCAACTGCGCGGCGGCGCTGATGCTGCCTTGTTCGGCAACGGCCTTGAAGATTTCCAACTGCACCAGATCCAATTCATTCTCCAATCGTGAATGTATTGCTTAATATTATTCAGTTTTCGGAAAACGTCCAGCAGCGTACGCTGGCTTCCATTCCCATCACCCCTGCAGGACGGTGCTATGAACGCTATTTCCCATCAGACCCACGCGTTGTCGATCAACCCGGCCAATGGCGAGACCGTTGGCAGCTACGCGTATGAAAGCCCGTCGCAGCTGGATGCCGCGCTCACCCGTTCCACCGCTGCCTTCCGCACCTGGCGCCGCCAAACCGTGGGCCGCCGCGCGCAATTGCTATTGGCTCTGGCCGGCGCCCTGCGTGACCAGGCCGAAGCCATGGCGCAGATGATCACCCTGGAAATGGGCAAACCCATTGCCCAGGCCCGTGCCGAAATCGAGAAATGCGCCCAGCTCAGCGAGTGGTACGCGCAGCACGGCCCCGCCATGCTCGCGCCGGAGCCGACCCTGGTGGACAACGGCAGCGCGCGGATTGAATACCGCCCGCTGGGGCCGATCCTTGCCGTGATGCCCTGGAACTTCCCGGTATGGCAAGTACTGCGTGGCGCCGTGCCGACCCTGCTCGCCGGCAACACTTACGTGCTTAAACATGCGCCGAACGTGATGGGCAGCGCTTACCTGATGCAGCAGGCGTTCCAGAAGGCCGGCTTCGCTGAAGGCCTGTTCGAGGTCATCAACGTCACCACCGAAGGTGTGTCCAGCGCCATCGCCGACCCACGTATCGCCGCCGTCACCCTCACCGGCAGCGTGCGCGCCGGTATCGCCATCGGCTCCCAGTCCGGTGCGGCACTGAAAAAATGCGTGCTGGAACTGGGCGGCTCCGACCCGTTCATCGTGCTCAACGACGCCGACCTCGACGCCGCCGTACAGGCCGCGCTGATCGGTCGCTTCCAGAACAGCGGCCAAGTCTGCGCCGCCGCCAAGCGCTTGATCATCGAGGCTGGTGTGGTTGAAGCCTTTACCGCCAGGTTCCTTGAAGCCAGCCGCAACCTGGTGATGGGCGACCCGACCTCGCCTGCCACCTACATCGGCCCCATGGCGCGCTTCGATCTGCGCGATGAGCTGCACGGCCAGGTCCAGGCCACCCTCGAAGAAGGCGCCACCCTGCTGCTGGGCGGCAACAAGGTGGCGGGCGCAGGCAACTACTACGAACCCACCGTATTGGCCGACGTCACCGACCAG
Organism: Pseudomonas sp. 44 R 15; assembly: GCF_900004965.1. Taxonomy (NCBI): domain Bacteria; kingdom Pseudomonadati; phylum Pseudomonadota; class Gammaproteobacteria; order Pseudomonadales; family Pseudomonadaceae; genus Pseudomonas; species Pseudomonas sp. 44 R 15. The sequence goes on along the minus strand of NZ_CVTU01000103.1, from coordinate 19,130 downwards.
ATGACCTCGTTCAAACAGGAACTGTTCGGCCCCGTCGCGTCCATCATCACCGCCCGTGACGCCGACCATGCGGTGGCCCTGGCCAACGACAGCGAATTCGGCCTGACCGCCAGTATCTTCACCACCGACCCAGCGAAGGCACGAGACATCGCCGACCAGTTGGAAACCGGTGGGATCTTCGTCAACGCTTACAGCGTTTCCGACCCGCGAGTCGCATTTGGTGGCGTAAAGAAAAGTGGATTCGGCCGTGAGCTGTCGCACTTCGGCGTACGCGAGTTCTGCAACGCGCAGACGGTGTGGCTCGACCGTCAATAAACAGCCCTGGCTTCAACACACATCAAATGTGGGAGGGGGCTTGCCCCCGATGGCGGTGGATCAGCCAGACATCTGTCACTGACACACCGCTATCGGGGGCAAGCCCCCTCCCACATTTGGATCCAGACAACCTTGGGGGCCGTACCTATTCTAAGCAATCAGCGAATATGTCGCCGCACGCACTGCACCAACCCGTCCAGCGCCTGCGACTTCACCGGCGCCAATACGCACACGGTGTGTTCACGCTCGCCCTCGGTCACGGTGAGCGTGTAATGCACCTGCCCAGGATTGCCGGAGGGTTGAGTACTTTGCGGCAACTGGAAAAACTTCGACTGCTCGATCAGTTGCCGCAACTCCTGCTGATCCTGCTCGGGCAGTGCATCGAGCTCGACACTGCGAGGTTTGGCCAAGCCCGGAAAGAACGCCGGGCCGCCGTTTTCCTTGATCGAGATTCGCATGGCTGTTCCTCACCGCCCTGGCGGAGTGTCAGACGTTGATACCGACCGCTTTCCAACCTTCCTTCACGGCCTTCTGCTCATCCTTGTTCGCGCCATAAAGGCGCCCGGCGACATCGTAAGTGATACGTGCAAAACGCAGAAACCCCGAGTTCGGCCGCAACCGCGAATCACGCAGGGCGTCATACCAGATACGCCCGGCACGCTCCCAGGCGAACCCGCCAATACGGGTAGCAACCTGATAGAACGCATGGTTGGGGATGCCGGAATTAATGTGCACGCCACCATTGTCGTCATAGGTTTGCACAAAGTCATCCATATGCCCCGGCTGCGGGTCCTTGCCCAGCAATTTATCGTCAAACGCGGTGCCGGGGGCCTTCATCGAGCGCAGCGCGGTGCCTTTGATCTTTTTGGTAAACAGCCCCTTGCCGATCAGCCAATCGGCGTCCTCGGCCTTTTGCTTTAACGCGTACTGCTTGATCAGCGATCCGAACACGTCCGACAGCGACTCGTTCAACGCACCCGACTGGTTGAAGTACATCAACTTGGCTTCATCCTCGGTCACCCCGTGCGCCAACTCGTGACCAATCACGTCCAGCGCCACGGTAAAGCGGTTGAACAACTGCTGGTCGCCATCACCGAAGACCATCTGGGTCGAGTTCCAGAAGGCATTATTGTAGTCCTGGCCAAAGTGCACGGTGGCATCCAGCGCCATCCCGGCATCGTCGATGGAATTGCGATCGAATACCTGGTCGAAAAAATCGAAGGTCGCGCCCAGGCCGTCGTAGGCCTCGTCCACCGCGGCATCACCGCTGGCGGGTTGCCCTTCGCCACGGATCAGCTTGCCGGGCAGGCTGTCGGTGTTGTCGGCGCTGTAGATCGAGCGCTGTTTCTCGGCGCCCGCCAGCAGCGCCATGCGGGCCGGGCCTTTGGCGGGCACGGCGACCATGCGCAACGAGCGGAACGTGCTGTCCTTGGCGCGCGTGCGCAGCGCAACCTCGCGCTGGGCTTTGTCACCGTGGCGCGCGATCTGGTCGAGCATGTACGGCGGGATCAGGCAGAAAATCGGATTTCGCGGGTGGCGAACACACATAAGCTGGCTCCTTTTTGGCGTGTGGTGAACGGCCGGTTAACGACTTCAGGATAGACGCGCGTCCGCCGCCTGGGACAAATTGTCATGAAATCATGTTGCAGTCGTGTTTATCCAAGGCCCATCAGGAAATCCCCCATGCCCGCACGTCACGTCAAAATCGACCTGTCCTACCGCCCAAGGCTTGCCGACCTTAGCCCTCTGATCGCGCCCGCCCCTTCCCTGCTGGAGGCCAGGGCCGCGACGCCGCGTGTCACCGCAGCCAAGGACCTGCAGAACCGGCGCGGTTACGCCGAGGATTTTCTCGGTAGCTTCGCAGTGCCCTGGCCCACGCTGGACACGGCCCTGGCAGGCGATGCCCAACCCGGACGCCTGGACTACACGCACTTTTCCATCAGCATGTCGCGCTCGCGACGCCTGGCGCTGTATGTCGGCGTCAACATCGACGGCGACAAGCACGTGGATATCGTGCGCAGCAACGACACCTGGGCCTACGATGGCCGCCTGCCCCTCGACGCCCAGGTGGGCGAAGACCTCTACGCCGGTAATGGCCTGGACCGTGGTCACCTGGTGCGGCGCCAGGACCCCAATTGGGGGGACGAGGCGAATACCGCCAACGTCGACACCTTCCACTTCACCAACTGCTCGCCGCAGATGAGCGGCTTCAACCAGAAGACCTGGCTGGAACTGGAGGACTACATCCTCGACAACACCCAGCGCTGGAAAGCTCGCGCCAGCGTTTTCAGCGGCCCGGTGTTCGCCGACGACGACCGCCTGTACCGTGGCGTGAAGATCCCCCAGGCGTTCTGGAAAGTCGTGGCCTACCTCAGCGACGACGGCAAACCCTCCGCCAGCGCCTACATGATCGACCAACGCAACGAACTGGGCCAACTGGACCTGGTGTTCGGCCCGCTCAAAACCTACCGGCGCAGCGTGTTGCAGATCGAACAATTGACCGGCATCCGCTTCGGCAATCTGGCCGACTACGACGGTTTCAGCAACGAGGAGCGCGCCACAGGGACGCGGATCGAAGCGCTGGTGCGGGGGCCGCAGGATATCCGACTCTGACCACGGCGCACCGGGGGCCCGCGTTATCGTTGACGACCTTCGCGAGCAAGCTCGCTCCTACAGGCCGTGATCGACTACCATAGCGCCGCCGGTTCCCGCACGGGACTAATAGGGAATTCGAAACGTCGTCCGCGACGTCAATCGAAACTGCCCCCGCAACTGTAGGTGCTGAGCCTGCTCCCCACTGCCACTGGACGTTGTCCGGGAAGGCCGGAGCCTGGCGACGACGCATCAGTCAGGAGACCTGCCGGCCAAGTGACTCACTAACCGGCGGGGTGTCCGGGAAGGCCATCCTTGTGCTGCCCGGCCGGCAGCGCGTGTGGGTGTATTTCCGAACCGTTCCTGCCTTGCTTCATCGACGGTTCAAACGGAGATTGCCCCATGCTGCCACGCGTTACGGCCCTGATCATCGGCCTGGGTGCCTGCACCCTGGCCCAAGCCGCACCGACCCACTACCCGCTGACCGTCGAGAACTGCGGCAGCTCGATCACCTTTGCGCAAGCCCCTGCACGCAGCGTGACCATCGGCCAGGCCGCCACGGAGATGCTGTATGCGCTGGGCGTGGGCGATAAAGTGGTCGGCACGTCGCTGTGGTTCAACGATGTACAGGCGCAGTACAAGGCGCAGAACGCCAGCATCGAGCGCCTGGCCAATAACGAGCCGAGCTTCGAGGCAGTCATCGCCAAGCGCCCGCAACTGGTGGCCGCCGAGCTGGAATGGGTGGTCGGCCCTCAAGGTGTGGTGGGCACCCGCGAACAGTTCCACGAACTGAATATCCCCACCTACCTGCTGCCCTCCGACTGCGAAGGCAAGGACAACCTGGTGGGCGCCGACGGCACGCGGCTGGAGCCGTTTCGCATCGAGACGATCTACAAGAGCCTCAGCCAACTGGCCGAGATCTTCGACGTGCAGGCGCGCGGCCAGCAACTGACCGATGACCTCAAGGCGCGCCTGGCCAAGTCGATCGCCACCGCGCAGGGCAAAGGCTTGAAACAGGCCAGCGCGCTGGTCTGGTTCTCCAGCGCCGAAATGGCCAGCGACCCGTACGTGGCCGGCCACAAAGGTGTTCCGCAATTCATGCTGCAAACCCTTGGCCTGCGCAACGTGGTGCAGTCCGACGAAGAATGGCCGGCCGTCGGCTGGGAAACCATTGCCAAGGCCAACCCTACCTTCCTGGTGATCGCACGCATGGACCGCCGTCGCTACCCCGCCGACGACCATGAAAAGAAGCTGGCCTTCCTGCGCAGCGACCCGGTAACGCGCAACATGGACGCGGTAAAGCACAACCGCATCATCATCCTTGACGCCCTGGCGCTGCAGGCCAGCCTGCGCACTTTCGACGGCCTGGAACAACTGGCCGCCGCCATCGACAGCTACAACCTGCCGCAATGATACGCACCCTGCTCGCCCTTACGCTGCTGCTGATCGCCCTGCTTGCCGGCGTGGCCATCGGCGAAACCGCTATCTCGCCGCAGGTGGTACTCCAGGTGCTCGCCAACAAACTGTGGGCGGCCGGCTACGTGCTCGACCCCATCGATGAAGGCGTGGTGTGGAACTACCGCCTCACCCGTGCCCTGGTCGCCGGTGCCTGTGGCGCGGGCCTGGCAACCTGTGGGGTGATCCTGCAGTCGTTGCTGCGCAACCCGTTGGCCGACCCGTATCTGCTCGGCATCAGCGCCGGCGCCTCGACAGGTGCGGTGCTGATCGCGCTGATCGGGGTGGGCGGCGGGCTGATTTCGTTGTCGGCCGGCGCCTTTGTCGGCGCCATGGCCGCGTTTGCCCTGGTGATCCTGCTGGCGCGGGCCAGCGGCTCGTCCAGCGGCACCGGCCAGATCATCCTGGCCGGCATTGCCGGTTCGCAGTTGTTCAATGCGCTCACCGCGTTCCTGATTACCAAATCCGCCAGTTCCGAACAGGCCCGCGGCATCATGTTCTGGCTGTTGGGCAACCTCAGCGGCGTGCGCTGGCCATCGGTGTGGCTGGCGGTGCCGGTGGCGGTAGCGGGGCTGGCGGTATGCCTGTGGCACCGCCGTGCGTTGGATGCGTTTACCTTCGGCACCGACTCGGCGGCCTCGCTGGGCATCCCGGTGCGCCGCGTGCAGGTTGTGCTGGTGGGCTGCGCGGCGGTGGTCACGGCGGTGATGGTGTCGATTGTCGGCTCCATCGGGTTTGTCGGGCTGGTGATCCCCCATGCCGTGCGCTTGATGCTCGGCACCGGTCACTCGCGCCTGCTGCCGGCCAGCGCCCTGGGCGGCGCCTTGTTCCTGATCGCGGCGGACGTGCTGTCGCGTACCCTGATCAAGGGCCAGGTGATTCCGGTGGGCGTGGTCACGGCACTGGTCGGTGCGCCGGTGTTCGCGCTGATCCTGATCGGTCGGAGAAATGCACGATGACGGTACTGAGCTGCACCGGCCTGGGCTTCAAGGTGCGTGACGCCGAGTTGCTGTGCGATATTCATCTGCAGGTGCAGTCGGGGGAAACCCTCGGCATCGTCGGGCCGAACGGCTCGGGCAAATCCACCCTGCTCAAATTGCTCGCCGGCTTGCGCACCCCGGCCAGCGGTGAAGTACAGCTGGACGGCAAGCGCCTGGGTGAGTTGTCGCGCCGCGCCATCGCGCAGCAATTGGCGGTGGTGGAACAACATGCCGACACCGACGACGCCATCCGCGTGTTCGACGCCGTGGCGCTGGGCCGCACGCCGTGGCTGTCGGCGTTGAGCCCATGGTCCGATGACGACGACCGCATCGTGCGCCAGGCCCTGCACGACGTGGACGCCACCCACCTGAGCCACCGCGCCTGGCGCAGCCTCTCGGGTGGCGAACGCCAGCGCGTGCACATCGCCCGCGCGCTGGCGCAACGGCCCCGGATTTTGTTGCTGGATGAACCGACCAATCACCTGGATATCCAGCATCAACTGACCATCCTGAAAGGTGTACAGGGTTTGCCGGTCACCACCTTGATCGCCCTGCATGACCTGAACCAGGCACTGACCTGTGATCGCCTGGCAGTGCTGGACCGTGGGCGCCTGGTGGCACTGGGCACGCCGCTGCAGGTGCTGACGCCGGAGCGGTTACACGAGACGTTCGGGGTACAGGGGCATTACCTGACGGACCCGTTCGACGGCGCAAAAATCCTGCGCCTGCGCTGCAGCTGAACCCTGTGACGGCGGCACAGCTGGCGGTGATTCACATGTGGGAGGGGGCTTGCTCCCGATGAGGGCGAGTCAGCAAAAGCGTCAATAACTGACCCACCGCTATCGGGGGCAAGCCCCCTCCCACATTGGAGCACCAGAGGGCCAGTGCATCGGTGTCGCCTGCCCTGACGGATTGGCAGGCTCATACCACCTTGATATGGGTGATTCCCACCACCTGCGCCTGCTCGAGGATTTCCTCCGGCGTCGCATCCGCAGCAGGCAGGATCAAGCCGTTTTCCGCATCACCAAAATGCAACTGCAGCAAATGCACCGCCGCTTCATGCACAGGCAACTCGGACTGTTTGAGGTCAAATGCATGAGTGCGCGGTTCGTCATTGAACCGGTAGTTCAAGGTGTAAGCAGGCATTGGGGAATCCTCATAATGAGAAACAACTGATTAACCTGACTCAGCGATCAGTTTTTTAGTTCCCACACGATGCAGGTGCTGCGTTATCCATTTGCGACTGTACGCCAACACGCTGTCCGCCAGCGCCACCGGAAAATGAATGAAGCCATGGGCCGATTCCGGCAGCAGATGCGCTTCTACTCCGCTCCAGCGTTCGGCGATCAGCAGCGTGTCATCCTTGAGCGGGTCCAGCTCGCCCACAAACATCAACGCCGGCGGCAGGCCGCAGAAGTCGCCATACAAGGGTGACAGCGGCGGCTGTCGACGTGCTTCGTCGGTGATGTCCGGCGTGAGCAGGCGCAGCGCCGCAACCATGCCCGGCCCATCCAGCAGCAGCGTCTGCGGCCCGGCCGCGCGCACGCTTGGCGTGCCGGTCAAGTCGTAGACCCCGTAGTACAACACCGCGCCAGCGACGCGTTCGAGCAACGCCGGCCATTGCTTGAGCGCCAGCAACGTCGACGCCGCCAAATGCCCACCGGCCGACTCGCCGACGAAAAATACCGGCAGGCCGGCAAACTCCGTGCAGTCGGCCAACAGCCAGCGCGCAGCGGCCAGGCAGTCTTCGAGCAGCCCCTCGACCGGCGTGTCGACCGCCAGCCGGTAGTCCACCGACACCACCGCCACGCCGCAGGCGCGCACCATGCCCAGGTTGAGGTCGTCGTTCATCTGCGCATTGCCGATCACCCAACCGCCGCCGTGGATGTCCAGCACTACGCCTTTGGGCGCACCCTCGGGCCGCATGATGCGCACCGGCACGCCGCCGACCAGCCTGCGCTCCACCACCGGGGCCTTCTTGAAACGCTGACTGGTTTGCAGCAGCGCCTGGATCACACGGGGGGTGACGCGGTTGCGAATTTTAAAGCGCGGCATCCACGACAGCTTCTGATTGAAGCGACGCATCTGGGCCAGTTCGGCCTCGCTGGCGGGCCAGGATTGGTAAGCCATCAACGGTTATTCCGCAAAATCGAGAAGTTCAACGCCGCGGCCACACACAGCCAGGCGAGGTAAGGAAACAGGATCAAGCCGGTAATCAGGTCCAGGCGCACCGCCAGCACCACCATCGCCGCCACGGTCAGCCACAGCAGCACAATGATCACCATCCCGGCGAGCAAGCGGTGCGCGCCGAAGAACACCGGCGTCCACAGTGTATTCAACGCAATCTGAGCCGCCCACAGGGCCAACACCGTTTCACTGCCGGGGATCAGGCTCAAGCGGTAACCGGCCCAGGCCAGCAACAGGTAGATGAGGGTCCACGCCACCGGGAACAGCCAATTGGGCGGGGTAAAGCTGGGCTTGACCAGGGATTCGTACCAGGCGCCTGGTTTGAAAATCACACCGGTACTGGCGGCGGCGGCGCAAGCGAGCAGGAAGATGAAAAAGGTCATGGTCGGTCCTTGAGAGGCAATGGTGGAAAGCAACGCAGTCTTTTCCAGTGACTCGAACGGGCGCGCATAAATTCCCTATACGCGGCAAAAATGACAGGCAGGCCATCTGTTCAATATGCCGTGAAAAATCAGTCCGGCTCCACAATCCTGAGCCAGGGCCAGCGCGCCTGATAACTCCCGGCCTTGCGCAGAAACAGCTCAGGCTCGGCATGCACGGGGTTCATGCGCAGTACGCCGTGCTCCAAATCCGCCAACCCATAAGGCGCATACACCTCACCGGTGGCAATGTCCAAAGCGATGCACGTGCCCGCCACCAGATACCGGTCCACCCCCTGCCTGGCCGAGTGCAATTGCGGGTATGGCCGGCTAAAGCGCTGCCCATACCAGAGGTGAACGCGCGCCTGGTTCTTGACCTCCACGTTCACGCCCAGGTCCTGGAACAACGCCTCGGCCCTTCGAATCACCGCATCCTCCGCCTCGTAGGACAGGTCTTCATCGAAGTAGAAAACGTCATAGTCCTTCACCCCCCCGTCCGCCGGCCGCTGCGCCTGATGATTCCACACCGCCTGGAACAGGCAGCCCGCCGTGAGCATGCACTGCGGCACGTCCAACGCCGGCAAGCGCGCGGTGATCTCGACGTTGATGGGGTTGGCCATGGCCAGTTCGAGGAAGGTGTTGACGGTCAATGTCATGGAAACTCCCAGGTAATCCGGCTCGAATTTGTTCGCCGAAAACGCCCTATCTGCGTTTACGCGCCAGGCCTTCCGCGTGAGTGTTATCGGGCCAGAAGCGCGCGCTGAAGTAAGATTACACCGATGAAAAGCGCTTTCGGTAATCACTTGGCCCCACGCCGAGACGCCGCATGAATGCCCTTCTGAACCCATCCGTATTGGCATAGCCGACGGTGTCGGCCAAGCGTTTGAGTGATACGTCCGAGCCTTCGATCAGCCGCCTGGCCGTATCGATCCGCGCCAGTTCGACAAATTCGGCCGGGGTCGAACCGGCTTCGGCCTTGAAGATACGGGCGAAGTTGCGCTCACTCATACCGGCGCGGGCGGCCAGGACGGGTACGCTCAAGTCGGTCTTCAAGTGCTCCACAACATAATTCTGCACGTCTGCGATCACGCTGCGTTCGGCGGTCTGCGCCGCCAGGTGCGCGCTGAACTGCGATTGCCCGCCAGGCCGCTTGAAGAACATCACCATTTCACGGGCAACGCTGAGCGCCAGTTCTCGGCCGTGGTCTTCTTCGACCAGCGCCAACGCCAGGTCCATGCCCGCTGTGACCCCGGCCGAGGTGTAGATGTTGCCATCCTTGATATAGATGCTGTCCGGGTCGACGCGGGTGTGCGGGTACTGCTCCGCCAGTTTTGCGCTGGAATTCCAGTGAGTGGTGACATGGCGGCCGTCGAGCAGGCCAGCGGCGGCCAGCAGAAAAGCGCCGCTGCAGACCGAGCCGATCCGACGTACGGATTTCGCCTGCCGGCGCAGCCAATCCTGCACCACAGGGTCATGCGCAATTTCGTCGATGTGGGGGCTGCCGGCCACGAGCAAGGTGTCGATCCTGCCTTTATGAGTTTTGAAGGTTTCGTCGATACCCAGCTTCAAACCACTTGAGCTTTTGATCATCCCCTTGTCGGCACCGATCACTTCGACCCGATAGGCACGTGGATTGCCCAGTTGCCTGGCTGCTTCGGCAAAAACGTCGGCAGGGCCGACGACGTCCAGCAGTTGCACGCGGGGGAATGCCAGGAGCGTTATGCGCATGATGTCTGTCCTCGTCGACTAATTGGCTGAATACGTCGCTATACAACTCTTTCAGCCAGCGGCTCATTTGGCTGAAAATAGCCTCAACAGCAAATTCAGTCAAACAGGAGACTGCCATGAACACTGCATCCCCCCCCAGCGCCGCTGCTGCTCAAGCGGTACACACCGGCACGACGTCCATCAAGAACCTGCCTGTCAATTTGTTTGGCTCGGTCATGGGCTTGGCCGGCCTGAGCCTGGCGTGGCGCTTGAGCGGGCAGTATTACGGCGTCGGCGGCGCGTTGGGTGAAGCGATTGGTGCCCTGGCCGGCTTGGTATTCGTGGTGTTGACCTTGGGTTACCTAACCAAATGGGCGAGACATCCTGGCGCGGTGAAAGCCGAGTTCAACCATCCGATCGCCAGTAACTTTTTTGGCACCGTCACCATTGCAATGTTGCTGCTGTCGGCAGTCGCCGCGCCCCACAATGAATGGCTCGGACAGGCGCTCTGGATACTGGGGAGCTTACTGACCGTGTTGCTCGCAGGCTTCGTGGTGTTGCGCCTGTTGTCGGGCAACCAGGACGCGTTGAATGCCGTACCTGCCTGGCTGATTCCAGGTGTTGCCACCCTCGATATCGCGGTCACCGGCGCGCACATGCCCATGGCCTGGGCGGCTGAGTTCAACCTGTTTGCCCTCGCCGTGGGTGCGGTGCTGGCGCTGGTTTTCTTCACCCGGATTTTTTCGCGACTGGTGCATGAAGCCCCTCTGGCCAAAGGCATGGTGCCTTCGCTGATGGTCCTGATTGCACCTTTTGAAGTAGGTTTCCTGGCGTACACCAATGTATTCGGCGAGATCGACCGGTTTGCCAGCGTGTTGTTCTACTTCGGCCTGTTCCTGTTCGTGGTGCTGAGCTTCAAAGTGTTCCGTCGCGATGTGCCCTTTGCCCCTTCGTGGTGGGCAATCAGCTTTCCCATCGCAGCCCTGAGCAATGCGGCGCTGAAATATGCACATGCCCAGGAAAGCAGCGTGCTGACAGTCATCGCCGCAGCGATCCTGCTGTTCCTCACGGTGGTACTCACCGTACTGATGGTGAAAACCCTGATCAGCCTGTTCAGCGGCAAACTGCTTGCCAACTGACCGTTTACCTCCCTTTGGCGAGCCTTCATCGGCTCGCTTTTTTTTGCCCCACAGGTTTCATCGACTGACGCGACCGCCGATATGGCGCACGCCAGCACCGTCCCTGCCCTGCGCAACCACGTGCAACCGGAGTCCCCTCATCATCATTTAGTCGCAGGAAGCAGCGGCTTGATGCGTTTGCCATTCTGAAAAACTCGATCTTTACCGTCATGCTTGGCTTTATACATATTGATGTCCGCACATTTGAGCACCGCTGACATGTCCGATGTCGCCGAGAACGGCGCGACCCCCGCGCTGCAGGTGTATTGATGCGGAGGCAATACGCTGCAACGGATGTTTGCCAGTAAGCGCAACGCATATTCATGGGCGACGGCGTCATTGTCCCCCAGCAACAAGACACCGAATTCCTCCCCGCCGAGCCGCCCGACACTGTGGCTGCCTGGAGTCGATTTCAGACAAGCGGCCATGGCGCATAAAATCTTGTCGCCCACATCGTGACCGTACTGGTCGTTTTTCTGTTTGAAACCGTCAATATCCAACATGATGAAATACCCGCTGCGACCTCCCGCCAATGCACTTTGGAAGGTCGCCATGAAGGCGCGTCGGTTGAGAATGGAAGTAAGAAAGTCGGTCTCCGCCAATGTTCTGAACTCGCTTTCCACCAACAGGACCGAACGCATGTTCCTTAAATAGGTAAAGCTAAGGGTAAAACCAACAGACATGGAAGCGATGCAGAAAATGGCGAGATACACTTCGAGTCCGCGATACAAACCAACGTCAAGCGTGGGCCACATGATTACCCAAACCAGCAGCGCAGACAGGAAATAGTCTTGAACCGCAACAAACAGGATGGCGCTGCTCACCACGATGATTACAGCAAGCGGAAGTGTGAAGACGCGCAGCTCCGCATTGGCATCAATGACATGCGCAAAACCCAATGACAACAACACAATATAAAGAACGCCAAGCACTCTCCAGATCCAGAAGTGAGCGGTTATGCGATGAACATACCAGACCCCTAACAGCGACAGCGTGATAATAATGTTTGGCAGGTCCAGCGTCGTCATGGGATCTATCAGCAGAACCCCTATCCAGGCAATCAGCCCCACCCTTTCAATCATGTTCACAGCGGGTGATAGCAGTGTTCGCATTCTTGGTCTGATCTTGAAAATCGCCGGCATCCTGAAACTCCTTTGCCAAAATGACTTGGATGTAGTTTAAATGTCCGGGTAAGCATTAATCCATGACGCAGACGATCCTCGACGGGTAACACCCTCCTTAATCAGAAAATGCATATAACACTGCGTCGGCTACGTAAACACTATTGCGCAGCACGTTGAGAACTTAATCCAGGTCGCTGGTGACCCTGCCAATGGCTTCCACGACTTGCCTGGCACCAAGCTGGATATCAGCCATTGCCACGCCTGCCTGCTCGGATAATTTCAGCAAAACGTCAGCCTGGTCTCTGCTGCACTGGACACGCACTGCGGCTTGAGCGGCCAATTCACGGTTTTGCCGTACCACGCCCGTAATTTCCTGCGTGGCTAAACTGGTGCGGCCGGCGAGTTTGCGCACTTCATCCGCCACCACCGCAAAACCTCGTCCGTGTACTCCAGCGCGTGCCGCTTCGATGGCAGCGTTAAGCGCCAACAAGTTGGTCTGGGTGGCAATGGCGCCGATGGTATCAACGATGGAGCCGATCAACTGCGACTGGGATTCAAGCGCGGTCATGCTGTCGTTGACTGAGGCCATCTGTTGCGCAATAGTTTGGGCACCATGTACCGAGTCCGCGACCAGTTCCATACCTTTGTTAGCTTTTACATCGGTAGCCAACGACACGTCATAAGCCATTGTAGCGGCGCGCTTGACCCCATCGGCTTTCTCCACTTGCGCGGTCACCACGCTGGCGAATTTGGCTATCTTATAAACCCGGCCGGCAGCGTCCTTGATGGGATTGTAAGTGGCTTCCAACCACACCACGTTTCCGCTTTTATCCACCCGGCGAAAGCGCCCGGCGTGAAACACGCCTTTGTTTAAAGTCTTCCAGAACTCGGAGTAATCCGCCGAAGCCACGTCCTCCGCCAGGCAGAAAATACGGTGATGCCTGCCCTCTATCTCGGCAAGGCTATAACCCATGGCCTGAACGAAAGACTCGTTGGCATAAATGACTTCACCCGCAAGGTTGAATTGAATCATCGCCATCGAACGGTTCAGCGCGCTGAACATTTCGATAGCCTCCCGTTCGTCTTGGGCAGGAGGGGGCGCAACGACGCCGTAGCCCTGAAATGTGCGGTTTGCTGCCGTAATCCAACCGATGTCGAGCGTCACAGCACGGCCGTCGGCGGCACGATAGCGTTGCCGTTCGATGGCGCACAGGTTCGGGGCGAAATCGTTGTGCGGCTCATCCGTGATATCACTCACTGTCATATTCGACAGTTTTTCCAGCGAATACCCCAGCGTCGCCGCAAACCGCTGATTGGCCGAGATAATTCGCCCAGCCCCATCAACACGTATGGAGAGAAAGACCGATTCGATGCTGGCGAGCGTACCCAGCGACGTCGTCAGTTCCTCCTGGCAGTCAAAGAGAGCATTCTTGATTCGACGATTGAACACACTGACCTCCGGTATGAGCGAGTGTAAAAAAGGACAATGCTGGTGGTTAACACTGTTTTCGAGAGGACGACCGAATAAAACAAGGCGCTTATATCGGGCTCACGCCCTCAATAAACTGCAAGTATCCACAGAGCTATTCTTAACCGGGTCCTCAGCCACACCCAGCTCCATACTCACCCGCGTGATTGCGAAACATATCGACATGGCCCGCCTCATTAACTCAACAAACGCCGGACTCAATACAATCAGACGTTTATCGCATTTGAAGTAGCCCTGTAACTCGCCCTCTTTGATCATGCGTTGCATGTGCGTTTTTGACACGCCAAGACATCGCGAGAGCTCCACATAGGACGACACTTTGTAACCGGTTTCCAGCGACCCGTTGCGCAAGGCATCCGTGTACAGCGCGAGCATTGGCAAATGACCGCCATCGCGATTAAGAATCCATTTTGCCTCAGGTAAAAGTTTATCAAGCAGGAAATCCGACTCCAGTATTCTGGTAAACCCCCGAGCATAGATTCGTAATAAATCCACGGACGTTGCCAAGCTCGGGAACCAACTGTCGTAAGGAAGGATCATCTGCGATGGCAATAAATATGACTTGATGATCGGCGTGGCATCGCGCAATGTTTTATCCGTGGGTTGAAAACAACGCAGACGTCCATCTTGAACGTGGAGCTGAACGTTCATATAGCCGCTGACCACTAGAAAGGAGAAATAGGCATCCAGGCTGTTGCGAGACATATAGCCGCGTTTCTGGCAAAAAGCTTTAACTTCGGACAAGGGAACTTGTTCATCTTTGTAGCCAAAGCCGATTAAAGACAGCGCGACCATGAACCTGTCATATTTCAACAGATTTTTATAGAAAAAAGGTTTGCCCCGATAGCTTTCCATTATCAAATCGAAATGAAGGAGCATCGCTTCATCTATATTGCCTCGGGTCATTTCGGTACTGGTCTCTTTCAAATACTCAAGCAGATCAGCTGTCTTCATCGACGTCAAACGACCCTCTCTATATAGAAACAATTTTTACTGCTCACAATGCCGGTAGTATATGCATATTCCAACGGCTGGCTGATTCACCCCAAAAATGTTTTACGGCCTTGCCTCGCCTCAAGCGCGTTCGATTGATGGCGCGTCTGATCGACAAAGCAGAGTCGGACAAGGCCGGGCCTGCCCCACGCAACCATGCACAACCGGAGCCCCGATGCCGCTGACCAAACGCGACTGCGCCCGCCTCGAACGGCAACTGATCGCCGCCCTCACCGAGGCCTGCGAAACCGCCAAAGCCGAAATCCCGGGCTTCGACTGGCTGACCCACACCGTCGACTACAGCGCCTTCCCCCAAAGCCTGCGCGTAACCTGGGTATTCGACACCCGCGCCAACAAGGCACTCGCCCTCAGCGGCGGTGCCGACAGACGCATGCGCGAACTGACCGCCACAGCGCTGCACGAAGCTGGCATCCCACCCTTGCCGATGGAGCGCTGCGTGCACGTTGATTGCGAAGAAGACTGTCGCCTGCAACACGCGGGCGACTGGCGTGCGCGGCTGGCGCGTCGCTAACCTGACCTGATGCCGAAGCCCGCAGGAAAAATCCCCACCCCCTGCGACGCCTTGCTCCATTGCCTACGCATGGGTCAGAATTCGCCGGCTTGTGCGCTGGGATGGCTGTGATTAAGGTGGCTCGGTCGCTGAATGTCTCGGCGATCGGGTTTAGTAGCCTGAGTTCGGGTATCTATAAGTGCATGAGCGTCATCAATCAGACATTGCGTCTGTGCCTGATGGTGGCTGTGCGTAGGGCGCCTTCGGGCGCGCCGGCTTTAGATATCCACCGGTCTACTAACCTGCGTACAGCTGCCACCCACCGTTTAGTAGCGGAAGGTGGTTGCACCACTCAGGATATCTTCATGTTCAAAGCAGACTCAGCAACGCTCTTCAGCGTCGCGCCCAACGCCACCAACGAAACCCTCATCACCAACAGCTATGAAACCTTCACCAGCGTCAGCACCCTGCTGCTCGACCTGTCCGAAGACCTCAACGGCAAACACCGCGACATCGCCCTGGCGATCCACCAACTGAGCGAACTGGGCGTACTGCTCACCGCCCGGCTGCTCGACCACGAAGTGCCGTGCGCTGGCTGATTTTCAAGCACCCAACTCGAAAGACACTTTACTCGCCGAGTCGTTGTACACACGTACGACGACGCGGCGATTTGCTTTTGATGGCTGCGTCGAATGACACAAAATGCGGCAGCTTTCGGCCAGAAGCTGCCGTTCACTACTCATGAGTCGGTTGAGCTGGCTTCGAACTCTGGACGACCGATCATTGAGTCGTTTACTCACGAAAAGATTTAAAGACTTACCGCCACGGAGTTACAGTACCGTAAGCGCGCCCTGGTAAAGCACCGGACCTGTCGGCTGTCCTGTCGGCGATCCGCCATCGGGTTCAAGACTGACGGCCAAAGTGCTTGACTCACCCATGAGAGCTTTCTGCGCGCTGGCCAACTTAATCTCCCCATCTCCACCTGGCGGTATCACCCCAAGGGACACGGGTTTGCCACTTAGCGGAATAAGCCACATTTGCAGGCTACGACCCTTTTCAACTTTCGCTAACGCCTGCGGTTTGATTCTCAGGTAGTCCTCTCGCGTTTCAATGCTCATCCAAGACTGTGCGTCAGCGCTATACAACGTGGCACCGTAGCGTACATCGTCACGGCTGTAGATAACGCTTAGCGATACTGCTGCTACGAGTGAACATGCTGCGATCGTCATTCGGAGCCAGTTCCAGAGAGGCCGTTTCATAGGCAGCTGCATTGTTTGCGGATCTATGCGAGCCGTAACTTTGCGCCAAACACGATCCGGTACAGGTTGTTCAGGCAGAGCCTCAGTGAGGCTCATGAGGCATTCCTGCCATTGCGCAAGTTCCGCGCGAAGTTCCGAGTCTTTTAGTAAAAGTTGCTCAAAGCGCCGGCGTGCGGTGTGCGGCATCAACCCGATGGCATAGTCGGCGGCAAGTGCGCGACGCATACTTGGAGTTTGGTAGTTCATGACTCAAGGCACCTGCGCAGATGCTCCATGCCCCGGCGTATCCAAGACTTCACCGACCCTAGCGGTGCTGAAAGGTGTTCGGCCAACTCTGAACAGGAGAGTCCCCCAAAGTAGGCAATGGTGATCGACTGGCGTTGCATCCCTTCTAGCTTATCCAGGCACCGATGTAATGTGCTGGCCTCACGGGAACTGTTCAGTTGCTCATGTGCCGAGGGGCTGTCATCGACCAACATCTGCGCGTCGAGATCATTCAGCGGACGGTCGCGATATTTTCGCAATTGGTCGATGGCCTGGTTTCGCGTTATGCTGATCATCCAGGTCATCGGCGCGGACAGGTGGGATTGGTAGCGTGAAGCATTGTTCCAAATGCGCACAAAACTTTCCTGCAGCACCTCTTCAGCGAGATCCGAACGTCCCATGAGCCGCAAAGCCACGCCGTGCAAGCGCGGACTCACGCTACGATACAGCGTTTCAAATGCGCGTCGATCACCCAGGGAGCACTGGGCTAAAAGGTGTTTGAGTTGGTCGATGTCGGCGATTGGAATAGCCTTTCTCCAAACGATTAAGTCGTGAGGTGCTAAATGTCGATTGCAGCCAGAGGTTAGCCCACAGCGCGCTGTTGTTCCATTCACGGGTGGGCTCCTCGGAAAACTCGCCAATCCTGCGGATGGCGACCGGCGATGTCAGTCAACTTTTCGGCATCAGCACCTTATCGATGACCTGTATCACACCGTTCGACTGGTACACGTCATAGGTGGTGATGTCGGCGACGTTACCCTTCTCGTCTTTGATGGTGATGTTGTGCGGGCCATTCATCATTGCCCACAGCTTGCCTCCTGAGACAGTGGTAAGTTCGGCCTTACCGCCACCGGCCTTGATCTTTTCGGCAAGGGTGGCCATGTCCAGTTTGCCGCTCACAACGTGGTAAGTGAGGATCTTGCTAAGGGTTGCCTTGTTTTCCGGCTTCAGCAACGTATCGACGGTTCCGGCGGGCAAAGCAGTAAAGGCTGAATTGACCGGTGCGAACACGGTAAAGGGACCTTTGCCCTTGAGAGTGTCGACTAGACCGGCAGCTTTGACAGCGGCGACCAGGGTCGTGTGATCTGCGGAATTTACTGCGTTATCAACGATGTCCTTGCTCGGCAACATGCTTTGCCCGCCTACCATTACGCTGTCGTGGCTCATCGTCGCTGCCTGTGCCGCGTTGAACGCTAAGCCGCTACCTGCCGCCAAGGTCAGGAGGCCGACTATCAATGGCGTTTTGATCGAAATGCTTTTCATCGCGATGATCCTTTATGAGGAGATTCGGCCAGGAAGGTCTGTCCGTGTTTGATATACGTGGCGGCGTTCGGAATGGATGCAGTACCTCAGTTTTTTTGTGATCTGGAAATTACGCGATCCAGTGACCACTGCTTCTTAAGCAAGGTGGCCATATTCCAGCTAGAAGGTGTTTTTTGTGCACGGCTGCTTTTGGCCGAAAGCTGCAGCTCAAGGACGACCGCTTTCGGCCCAGAGTGTGTAAAAACGCTTCGTCAAAATTGAAGTGTGCGCGTCTACGTTAAATCTGAAATTTATCGGCACGTCTGCAGATGTGGATTTCACGTAGAAACGCGATTTCCAGTCCGGTTTTGAGCACCTGACGTGCTCAAAACCGTTTTTACACAGTCTCGGCCAAAAGCGGACAGTTACGCAGGGTTAGCAGCCCTTCCTGGAAACTTGAAGGCGTCTATGAAAATAGGGGCGATTCAATCAGCCATCCAGACCGTTGGAAAAATCCTCCTAATGCTCACATATCAAGAGCGGACTGGTACTTTGCTATTGCAGAAAAAACCTTTAAACGAGCTCGGTGCAATAGCACTCTTACGTTAGTCAGCGATATCCCAAGAAGCGTAGAAATTTCGTTTAGATCCAACCCAGAGCGCTCCCTCAATATCAATACGCTCCTCTGCAATTGCGGTAGAGTCTCGAGAGCAATGTTGATGCGAGCATATAGCTCGGATTCGCTCAGAAGCGCTTCAGGGCTATCTTCATGCGATATCACGGAAGGAGTGTAGGAATAATCACCTACGACTAAAACGCCTCCTCCCTCAATCCACGAGGTACATGGAATACAATTCGACTCACTTCGCCGAGCTTTATATCGGCACTTCGCCGTATTGGACGTGACGGCCATCATCCAGGTTCTTAAGCTAGATCGTCTCTGAAATTTGCCTATGCCTTTCACAATCGCTAGCCATGCCTCTTGCACTACGTCATCTGCATGGTGCCGCCCCACGATTCCATAAGCTATGGCCTTCATGGCTCCCTGATGCGTGCACACCAAATCACGATATGCGTCTTGTTCTCCGCGCAATAGGCGGTCCAAAAAATGAGCGTCATCCTTGGCGTTCATGGCAGTACCTAACTGTGGTCGTATCATGATCGTAGCTGTCCTTGGCAGAGATGACGGTTCGGATCATGAAATACCTAACCGCTCATCGCACTGCACCGCTTGCTAATCTCGAATACTCATCGCACTCGAGCCCTCAAGAGCACATACGGATCAACCCATTCACTAGATGCACAGCGAAGATAATTAAATGTGGAAGGAGTGAAGCGCCGCTACTTTTCAAGACGCATGCGGCTGGCAGCTGCTGGCCGATCTCTGCCTAAGCCCACCGTCAGCTTTGGGTCGT
>NZ_CVTU01000105.1:20518-65018 GCF_900004965.1 Pseudomonas sp. 44 R 15 | reverse complement strand
CGGCACCACGTAGGCCACCAACTGCTTGCCGGTCGGACCTTCCTGGGCCACCACCACGGTTTCGCCGACGCTGTCCTGTTCGCGCAGGCGCGCTTCGATTTCACCCAGTTCGATACGGAAACCACGGATCTTGACCTGATGGTCGACGCGACCCAGGTAATCCACCACACCGTCCGGACGCCCACGGGTCAGGTCGCCGCTGCGATACACGCGGCTGCCGGGCTTGCCGAACGGGTCCGGCACAAAGCGTTCGGCGGTCAACGCCGGACGCTCCAGGTAACCCCGGGCCACGCCCTCGCCGCCCAGGTACAACTCACCGGCCACGCCGATGGGTTGCAGGTTGAGCTGCGCGTCCAGCACGTAGCCGCTGCGGTTGCCGAGCAAAGTGCCGATGGGCGCGTAGACGGCGCCGCATGGGTCGCCCTTGCGCGCCTTCCACAACAGTGGCGTGACCACGGTTTCGGTGGGGCCATAACCGTTGAACAGGTAGGTCGGTTTCAGTGCGCGCCAGGCCAGGTCGTAGCTGGCCTGGGCCACTGCATCACCGCCGAAGCAGTACACGCGCACCGCCGGAGGATTGCCGTCGCGCTCGGCGTGTTCGGCCAGTTGCTGCAGGTACACCGGTGGGAACACCGCCATGGTCACGTTGTGGCGGTGCATCTGTTCATAGGTGTATTCCGGCAGCCACAGGCTGTCGTCGCGGATCAGCACGCTGGCGCCATTGATCAACGGGTGCATCCAGCCTTCATGGGCGCCGTCGAAGGCGAATGACATGAAGTGCAGTTCGCAATCGGCCGGGCGGGTTTCATAGCGCTCGCCGGTGGCGATAATGTGCGCCACCAGTGGCCCGTGGGACACCGCCACGCCCTTGGGCATGCCGGTGGAACCGGAGGTGTAGATCACGTAGGCAAGGTTGTCGCCGTCCAGCGCCACATTCGGCGCGCGGTCACTGCACTGCGCCCATTGCTCGCTGCAGTCAATCGCCAGGGTCTCCAGCCCATCGGGGACCGGCAGTTGCGCCAGGGCGCGGGTATGGCTGAGCAGCAATTGCGCCCGGCTGTCCTGCATCATGTACAGCAGGCGATCACGCGGGTATTCGATATCCAGCGGCACGTACACGCCACCGGCCTTCAGCACCGCGAGGAACGCCACCATGATCTCGGCACTGCGCGGCATGGCAATCGCCACGCGCACTTCCGGGCCGACGCCACGGGCGATCAGCGCATGAGCCAGGCGGTTGGCCTGGGTGTCGAGTTCTGCGTAACTGAGGGTGTGCGCATCGAACTTCACCGCGACAGCATCCGGGGTCTCCCGGGCACGGTCGGCGACCAACTCATGCACCAGCCGCTGGGACGGATAGCCGGCATCGGCGCGGTTCCACAGTTGCAGGATGTGCTGCTGCTCGTGCTGATCCAACACGCGCAACTGGCCGATGGCTTGAGTCTGATCGGCCACCATCGCCTGCAACAGGTTCTGCCAATGCCCGGCCATGCGCGCGATGGTGGCGGGTGCAAACAGGTCGGTGGCATAGCTCAGGGAGGCATGCAGCGCCGTCGGGCTTTCTTCCACGTCCAGCGCCAGGTCGAACTGGGCCACGCCGTCATCCCAGCCCAGGACCTCGATGTGCAGGTCGGTCAACTGCTGCAACTGACGCTCGGCGGACGTTACACGGTGGTTGAACAGCACCTGGAACAACGGGCTCAGGCTGAGGCTGCGGTCCGGATGCAGTGCTTGCACCAGTTGCTCGAACGGCAGGTCCTGATGGGCCTGGGCGTCCAGGGAGCGCTGGCGCACCTGGCGCAGCAGCTGCTCGACGCTCATCTGCCCGTGAAGGTCGGCCTTGAGCACTTGGGTGTTGACGAAGAAGCCAATCAGGCCCTCGGTCTCCAGGCGGTTGCGGTTGGCAACCGGCACGCCGACGCGCACGTCTTCCTGGCCGCTGTAGCGATGCAACAGCGCCTGGTAGGACGCCAACAACACCATCGGCAAGGTGACGCCGGCACTGCGCGCCAGGGTGCGCAGGCCTTCCAGCAGTCCTGGCGCCAGGTCGATGCCCAGGCGCGCACCGCGATGGCTTGGCAGGGCCGGGCGCGGAAAGTCGAACGGCAGCTCCAGTACCGGTTGCTCGCCGCCCAACTGCTCACGCCAATAGGCCAGTTGACGTGTTTGCTCGCCGGCCTCCATCCAGTTGCGTTGCCATACGGCATAGTCGGCGTACTGGATCGGCAGCGCCGGCAGATCCGCGGTTTGACCCTGGCTGAACGCGGCGTACAGCTGCACCAGCTCTTCGACCATCAGTTGCATCGACCAGCCATCGGAGACGATGTGGTGCTGCACCAGCACCAGCACGTGGTCGTCCTCGGCCAGGCGCAACAACGTGACCCGCAACAGAGGCCCGCGCAATAAATCGAAGGGCCGTGCGACCTCGGCGGCGACGGTGGCCTTGAGGTCGGCGTACTCGCAGGCGCCGTGGTCGATAGCGATCCGGCCGACCACTTCGATGACCTGCACCGCCCCCGTAGCTTCCTGGCGCAGATGAGTGCGCAGGCTTTCATGGCGGGCCAGCAAGGTGTCGAAACTGCGTTGCAACGCGGCTTCGTTCAATGGGCCGTGCAAACGCAAGGCACTGGGGATGTGGTACGCCGCGCTCTGCGGGTCCAGTTGCCAGAGGAACCATTGACGCTCCTGGGCATAAGACAACGGCAAGGGTTGCGTGCGGTCGGCCTTGAGCAGCGCCGGTGCGGTGCTGCCCTCCTCGCCGAGGGCGCGCACGAAATCACCCAGCAGGGGCTGCTCGAACAGGGTCTTGAGTGCGACTTCCAGCGCCAGCGCCTGACGCACCCGCGACACCACCCGCGTGGCCAGCAGGGAATGCCCGCCCAGCTCGAAGAAGTGATCGTCGAGACCGACCTGCGGCACCTCCAGCACCTCGGCCCAGATCGCCGCGACCTGTTGTTCGCGCGCGGTGACAGGCGCCAGGTGGCCCTTGTGCAACTGACCGGCATCGACCTTGGGCAAGGCCTTGCGGTCGAGCTTGCCGTTGGGGGTCAGCGGCAGGCGCTCGAGCAGCAACACGTGCGCCGGCACCATGTAGTCCGGCAGCCGCTCGCGCAGCGCAGTTTTGCAGGCCTGTGAATCCACCGCCGTGGTGGTCACCAGGTAGGCGATCAAGCGGTCGTTGTCCGCCAGCACCACGGCTTCCCGCACGCCTGGGTACTCCCGCAGGCAGGCTTCGATTTCACCCAGCTCGATACGGAAGCCGCGCACCTTGACCTGATGGTCGACGCGGCCGATGTACTCGACCACGCCGTCCTCACGGTAACGCGCCAGGTCGCCGGTGCGGTACAGGCGTGCGCCTGGCGGGCCGAACGGGTCCGGCACAAAACGCTCGGCAGTGAGTGCCGGCCGCGCGTGATAACCCCGCGCCAGGCCGACTCCGCCGATCAGCAGCTCGCCGGCCGCGCCCTGCGGGCAGGGGGTAAGCCCGGCATTGAGGATAAACAGCGAGGTATTGGCGATAGGTCGCCCGACAAAAGGCTGCGCCTCGTGCAAGCGATGGGCCGCCGACCAGATGGTGGTTTCCGTCGGCCCGTAGAGGTTCCACACCGGGCCCTGCAAATCGAGCAGACGCTGGGCCAGGTCAGCCGGCAGCGCTTCGCCGCCGCACAGGCACTGGATACCGCGCAGCAGGTGCGCACGCGGGCTGTCGAGCAGCATGCGCCAGGTCGACGGCGTGGCCTGCAGCACGTTGGCTGCCTGGTTGTGAGCGAGGTCGAGGATGGCTTCCGGGTCAAGGGCCATGGTCTGCTCGCTCAACAGCACCGTCGCGCCGACACTCAGCGGCACGAAGAGCTCCAGGGCGAAGATGTCGAATGAGAACGTGGTCAACGACAACAGACGCGCATCGCCGTCAATGGACAAGGTATCGGCCATGCCGCAGGTAAAGCTGCACAACGCCTGGTGCCGTACCATCACGCCTTTGGGCGTGCCGGTGGAGCCGGAGGTGTAGATGACGTAGGCCAGGTGCTCCGGCGTAACGTCCACCTGAGGGTTGTGCGCGTCACCGTCGCAGTCGTCGGTCAGCAGCACCAGCAGGTCCTGGGGCTGTACGAGACGACCGCGCAAATGCGCCTGGGTCAGCAACACCCGGGCATTGCTGTCTTCGAGCATGAACGCCAGGCGCTCTGCCGGGAACTGCGGGTCGAGCGGCACGTAGGCGCCACCGGCCTTGAGGGTTGCCAGCAGGCCGACCACCATGTCCAGGGAGCGTTCCACATGCACCGCCACCAGCACGTCGGGGCCGACGCCCGCCGCGATCAACCGGTGCGCCAGGCGATTGGCCCGGCGGTTGAGTTCGGCGTAGCTCAGGCTGACGTCATTGAAGCGCAGTGCGGTGGCATCCGGCCGGGCGAGCGTTTGCGCCTCGAACAACTGATGTACGCATTGCTCGTGCGGGTAGTCGGCGGGCGTGTGGTTCCAGTCTTCAATCATTTGCTGGCGCTGAGGCGCACTGAGCATCGCCAGTTCGTCGAGCGCCTGTGATTCATCGCGTACCACGGCGCGCAGCAGGTTATGCCAGTGCCCGGCCAGGCGTTCCAGGGTCGCCGGCTCGAACAGGTCGGTGGCGTACGTCAGCGACGCCCACAGGCCATCGGCGGATTCTTCGGTTTCCAGGTTCAGGTCGAACTGGGTGCTGTGAACGGCCCAGTCCAGCGGCTGCAATGCCAGGCCCGGCACGTGCACGGCGCCGGCGCGCAAGCTGTCCTGGTGGTTGAACATCACCTGGAACAGCGGGTTATGGCTGAGGCTGCGCTCGGGCTGCAAGGCTTCCACCAGTTGCTCGAATGGCAGGTCCTGATGCGCCTGGGCCTCGAGGGCGCGCTGCTTGACCTGGGCCAGCAGCTGCGCAAAGGGCATTTGCCCCTGCAGCTCGGCCTGCATGACCTGGGTATTGACGAAGAAACCCACCAGCCGTTCGGCTTCCAGGCGCGTGCGGTTGGCGATCGGCACGCCGACACGTATCTCGGACTGTCCGCTGTAGCGATGCAGCACGGTCTGGAACGAGGCCAGCAACAGCATGAACAAGGTTACGTCCTGACGCTGGGCCAACGCCTTGAGTTCGGCCACCAGCGTGCTGTCCAGATGGATCTTCTGGCGCGCGCCGCGATGGCTTTGCACCGCCGGGCGCGGATGGTCCAGAGGCAGCTCCAGCAGCGGGTGTTCACTGCCCAGGCGCGTGCACCAGTAATCGAGCTGGCGCTGTTTTTCCCCGGCCGCCATCCAGTCACGCTGCCATTGGGCATAGTCGGCGTACTGGACCGGCAACGCCGGCAATGGGCTGTCGCCCTGGTAGAGCGCCACCAGCTCATCGACCATCACCTGCATCGACCAACCGTCGGAGATGATGTGATGCTGAGTGATGACCAGCACATGGTGCTGCGCCGCGACTTCCAGCAATTTGACGCGCATCAGCGGGCCACTGCGCAGATCGAACGGGCGCTGGATTTCCTCGGCCACCGCCTGCTCGATCGCCGCCAACTCGACGCGCTGGCGCTCGATGGTCACTGCCAGGGCGGGATGGATGACTTGCAGGGTCTGCTCGCCCTGCTCGACAAAGGTGGTGCGCAGCGGCTCATGGCGGTGTACCAGCGCCTGGAACGCCTGCTCCAGGGCGGCGATGTCCAGCTGACCGCGCAGGTACAGGGCGGTGGGAACGTGATAGGCCGCGCTGGCGGAGTCCAGTTGCCAGAGGAACCATTGGCGTTCCTGGGCGAAGGACAACGCCAGCGGATGGTCGCGTTCCAGCGCCACCAACGGCTGCGCCGTGCTCACCTGCAACGCCGCGCAGGCGTCGGCAAACGCGCGCAGGGTCGGCTGTTCGAACAGCGCGCGCAATGGCACTTCCAGGTTGAGCGCATGCCGTACCCGGGAGATGACCTGGGTGGCCAGCAACGAGTGGCCGCCGCGCTCGAAGAAGTGATCCTCCAGCCCGACCTGCTCAACCTGCAACACCGCCTGCCAGATCGCTGCCAGCTGGATTTGCAGCGGGCTGTGGGGCGCCACGTAGGCTTGTGTGTGCTGGTTCAGATCCGGCACCGGCAATGCGCGGCGGTCAAGCTTGCCGTTGTTGTTCAACGGCAAGGCATCGAGCACCACCCACTGCCCGGGCACCATGTAGTCCGGCAGCGACTGACGCAAACGGGCCGCCAGTGCCTGTGTGTCCAAGGCGACGCCCGCAGCGGGCACCACGTACGCCACCAACTGCGTACCGGTGGCGCTCGGCAGCGCCAATACTGCCGCTTCACGCACCTGCGGCAAGGCTTGCAGGCCGGCTTCGATTTCGCCCATTTCGATACGCAAGCCGCGAATCTTCACCTGATGGTCGATACGCCCGACGTACTCCAGCGCACCCGCCTCGTTGTAACGGGCCAGGTCACCACTGCGATACAGTCGGGCGCCGGGGACTGCGGAAAACGGGTCCGGCAGGAAGCGCTCGGCGGTCAGCGCCGGGCGGTCGAAATAGCGCTGGGCCAGACCGGCTTCGGCGCCGATGCACAACTCGCCTACGCCATCGGTCGCCAGCAATTGGAAACTGCTGTCGAGCACGTAGAGCGAGCGCCCTTCAATCGCGCGCCCGATCGGCACACCGAACGCGTCGCTGGCATCATCGAGTTGGCACGCGTGCACGCTGGACACCACCGTCGCCTCGGTCGGCCCATACGTGTTGACCAGCCGTACACCGCCCAACCCGGCAGCATGCCAGGCGCGCAGGCCTTCCACGGACATCGCCTCACCGCCCACATGCACCTGGCGCAGCCGGCCCAGGGAGCGTTGGTGCATGACGCATTCCTTGGCCAGCAGGTACCAATATGCGGCGGGCAAGTCGGCCAGGGTCACGCCCTGTTCAACGATCTCGCGCGCCAGTTGCCCGGCGTCCCACAGGTCATCGCCACGCATGATCAGCGCCGCGCCCACGCACAGCGGCGGGTAGCACTGCTCGACAAAG
Organism: Pseudomonas sp. 44 R 15; assembly: GCF_900004965.1. Classification (NCBI taxonomy): domain Bacteria; kingdom Pseudomonadati; phylum Pseudomonadota; class Gammaproteobacteria; order Pseudomonadales; family Pseudomonadaceae; genus Pseudomonas; species Pseudomonas sp. 44 R 15. Next base: position 58,012 of record NZ_CVTU01000105.1, on the reverse strand, counting down.
CCGTCGAAGCTGAAGGTCGCGAACTGCAGCACGCGGTCCTCTGCGCTCAACTGGCTGTACAGCACGGCGCTGTCGCAGAACTGGCCGAGGGCGGCATGGTCGATGGCCACGCCTTTGGGCTGGCCGGTGGAGCCGGAGGTGTAGATTACATACGCCAGGTCCGCCGCCGCCGCGTGATTGGGCGGATTGGTTGCCGGGCAGTCGGCCAGCTCATCGCCCGTGGCGCTGAAGTCGACACGGGTCAGCCCGGTCGGCAACGGCACATCGGTCAGCAAGCCGGTTTCGCTGAGCAGCAGGTCCAGGCGACTGTCCGCGAGCATGTAGGCCAGGCGCTCGGCCGGGTATTTCGGGTCCAGCGGCACGTACGCCGCGCCGCTCTTGAGCACCGCCAGCAGGCTGACGATCAGTTGCGGACCGCGCCGCGACGCCAGGCCCACGCGCTGGCCGGGGCCCACGCCCAGTGCCAGCAGGCGATGGGCCAGGCGGTTGGCCCGTGCGTTGAGTTGGGCGTAGCTCAAGCGTTCGCTGCCGGCCTGCACCGCCAGTGCGTCCGGCGTGGCCTGGGCCTGGGCGGCGATGCGCTCATGGGCGTGTAGATGACCTCGGGCGGTCGCCGGCAACTGGCTGAGGGCAAGCACGTCGCGCTGCGCGGGGGCGTCGAGCAGGCGCAGATTGCCCAGGGAGACGTGAGCGTCGGCCAACAGTTGCGCCAGCAGATGGTGCAGGTTGTCGCCCAGCCGCGTGACCTGAGACTGGCTGAATTGCGCGCGGTCGTAGCTGAACTCCAGGCGCAGGTTGGTGCCCAGTTCGATGCCAAGGGTCAATGGGTAATGGGTGCGCTCATGGTTATGCAGCGGCCCGAAGGTCAGGCCGGCCGGCGCGCCTTGTTTCAGGACTTCGGCCACCGGGAAGTTTTCAAACACCAGCAGCGTGTCGAACAGCGCGGCGCCTTGCTGGCCGGCCCAGCCCTGAATGTCATAGAGCGGCACATGCTCGTGATCGCGCAGGCTGAGGTTCTGCGCCTGCAACTGGCTGAGCCAACTGGCGGCGGATTGCGCCGGCGAGGCGGCGCTGATGATCGGCAAGGTATTGATGAACAGGCCCAACTGCTGCTCGATCCCCGGCAACGGCGCGGAACGCCCGGCCACGGTGGCGCCGAAAGCCACGCAAGCCTGCCCGGTGTAGCGTTGCAGCAGCAGGCTCCAGGCGCCCTGCAACAGGGTGTTGAGGGTCACTTTATGTTGGCGGGCGAACTCACCGAGGCGCTGGGTGAAGTCACTGCCCAACACGACGTGATGCTCTGCAGTCCCCGCACCGTCAACCGGCGCGCGCAGCGCCTGGGCCAACCGGGTCGGCGCCGGCAATGGCGCCAGCTCGGCTTTCCAGAATGCTTCGCCATTGCCTTGCTGTTGCAGCCAGCCCAGGTAATCGCGAAATTGCCCAAGCGGTGCAGGCACGGCCCGGCCCGCGTAATGAGCAAGCACTTCGCCGAGCAACTGGGCGTTGCTCCAGCCATCCATCAGGATGTGGTGGCTGGTGAAAATCAGCTGCCAGGTCGTGCCCGCGCCACGCACCAGCACCAGGCGAAACAGCGGCGCGGCATTGAGTTCGAAGCCGCGTGTACGCTCGGCGTTGGCCAGTGCATCGAAATCGGCGCGGGGGTCTTCAATCACTTGCAGTTGCAGGTCGACCTGGCGGCGAATCACTTGATGCGCGCTGTCCAGGCCCAGCCAATGGAAGCTGCTGCGCAGGATGTCGTGACGGTCCAGCGCGGCCTGCCAGGCGCGCCCGAACGCAAGCAGGTCGAGGCCGTCGATGTCCAGGCGCAGCTGGTTGATATAGGCCTGGGCCTCGGGTTCCAACAGCGTGTGGAACAGCATGCCCTGCTGCATCGGCGACAAGGGGTAAAGGTCTGCGATGGCCGGCCCGGCCACCGGCAATGCATCCAGTTGCGCCTGGGTGACGCGTGCCAGGGGGAAATCCGATGGCGTGACCTGCCCGGCCGGCGTGGCACAGCAATGTTCGATCAGGGCCTTGAGTTCAGCGGCGTATTCGTCCGCCAGGCGCTGGATGGTCGAGGGTTCGAACATCTCGCGACTGAAGCCCCACTGCAAGGCCAACTCAGCGCCATACACCTGCCCTTCCACCGTCAGCCAGTTGGCCAGCGGCGCCTCGGGGTCCTGAGCCTGGCCACTGCCCTCGCCGGCCGGTACGAACAGCGCCGACTCATCGAACTGGCGGTCGAACTGGCCCAGGTAGTTGAAGGTGATGCGTGGCGCGGCCAGCCCGGCCAGGGATTCGCGCGCTTGCGGCGCGCCGAGGTAGCGCAGCAGGCCATAGCCCAGGCCCTTGTCGGGGACGGCGCGCATTTGCTCCTTGACCGCCTTGATTGCACCGGACAGCTCGCCATCGGCTTGCAGGCGCAATGGAAACAGGCTGGTGAACCAACCAACGGTGCGTGTCAGGTCGATGCCATCGAACAGGTCTTCGCGACCATGTCCTTCCAGCTGGATCAGCGCGGTGGGTTGACCGCTCCAACGGCTGACGACCCGTGCCAGGGCGGTGAGCAACAGGTCATTGACCTGGGTGCGATAGGCCGCCGGCGCCTCTTGCAGCAACTGGCGCGTGTGCTCGGCATCGAGGCGCGTTTCAAGCTTGGCGCCCAGGCGATTTTGCAGGCCACCCTCGGGGTGATCGCAGGGCAACTCGGCATCGATGGATTGCGCCTGCCAGTACGGCAGTTGGTGATCGAGGGCCTGCGCGTGGTCTTGCAGGCGCTGCGCCCAGTGCTGGTAGGCGCTGGTCTTTGCCGGCAATGTCTGTTCGCGATAAGCCTGTTGCAGGTCTTCCAGCAGGATGCGCCAGGACACGCCATCCACCACCAAATGGTGCACCACCAACAGCAAGCGCTGGGTACCGTCGGCCATGTCGACCAGGGCGGCGCGCAGCAGCGGGCCGTGCTCCAGGTCCAGGCTGCGCTGGGCCTCATCGCACAGCGCGGCCAATTCGGCGTCACTGCCGGCACGGGCCTGCCACAACGCCGATGCGCCGACCTGCGCGGCGTGATGCTGTTGCCAACCCTCGGCCTGCGCCACGAAGCGCAGACGCAGGGCATCGTGATGCCGGATCAATTGCATCACCGCCGCATCGAGTCGAGAGAACTCCAGGGTTTCACGCGGCGTCAGCAGCAATGACTGGTTCCAATGCTGACGCGCCGGGATGGTCTGGGCGAAAAAGCCGTGCTGCACCGGCGTCAGGATGACCTCACCGCTGACCGGGCCTTGATCGATCGCATTGAGCTCATCGAAGCTCGCCACCAGCGCCAGGCTGCGCACGCTCTGGTATTGGAACAGGTCGCGCGGGCTGAGGCGGATACCGGCCTGACGGGCACGGCTGACCACCTGGATGGAAATGATCGAATCGCCGCCCAGCTCGAAAAAGTTATCGTCCAGGCCTACGGCCTCGATGCCTAGCACACTGCTCCAGATCGCGGCCAAGGCTTGTTGCAGGGCGTTTTCAGGCGCGGCGAAAGCCTGCTGCGGCGCAGTGTCCGGCAGTGGCAGCGCCTTGCGATCGAGCTTGCCGTTGGCGGTCACCGGCAGCCTGGCCAGGGTGATGAAATGGGTCGGCACCATGTATTCCGGCAGGCTGTGGAGCAGCCAGGCCTTGAGGTCGCCGACGGCCTCGCTTTCAAGGACCAGATAGGCCACCAGCTGCTTGCCGCCCTGTACCAGGACCACTGCTTCGCGCACCTGCGGGTGCTGCATCAAGCGTGTTTCGATCTCGCCCAGTTCGATGCGCAAGCCGCGCAGCTTGACCTGGTGGTCGAGGCGGCCGAGGTATTCGATCACCCCATCGGCGCGCTGACGCACACGGTCGCCGGTACGGTACAGGCGCTCAGCGGCCACGAAGGGGCTCGGCACAAAGCGCTCGGCGGTCAGCGCCGGGCGACGATGGTAGCTGCGCGCCAGACCGGTGCCGCCCAGGTACAGCTCACCCGCAACACCGGCCGGTACCGGGTTGAGCTGGGCATCGAGCACGTAGGTGCCGAGGTTGGCGATCGGCCGGCCAATCGGCACGCTGTCGGCGCCTTCGTCGATGCAGGTCCAGTGGGTCACGTCGATCGCGGCTTCGGTTGGGCCGTAGAGGTTGTACAAGGCCGCATTCGCCAGCTTGGCGAACACCTGCAGTTGCGCGTCCAACGGCAAGGCTTCGCCGCTGCAGACAATGCGCTTGAGGCTGGCGCAGGCGCCTACACCTGGCTCATGGATGAACGCCTGCAACATGGACGGCACGAAATGCAGGGTGGTGATGGCGTGCCGCTCGATGGTCTCGATCAGGCGGGCCGGTTCACGGTGCTCTCCCGGTGCGGCGACCACCAGGCGCGCGCCGGTCATCAGCGGCCAGAAAAACTCCCACACCGAAACGTCGAAGCTGAACGGCGTTTTCTGCAGCACCGCGTCGCTGCCATCGAGTGCGTAGGCCTGCTGCATCCAGCACAGGCGGTTGACCAGCGCACGATGGCTGTTACCGGCGCCCTTGGGCTTGCCGGTGGAGCCGGAGGTGTAGATCACATAGGCCAGGTTCAACCCATGGAGGGTGACGTTCGGGGACTCGCTGCTGTAGGCGTCGAGCCAGTCGGCGGGCTGGTCCAGGGCTATCACCTGGATGCCTGCGGTCGGCAGTCGCGCCAACAGGTTTTGCTGGCTGAGCAGCAGCGTGATGCCGCTGTCGTCGATCATGTAGGCCAGGCGTTCCCCAGGGTATTCCGGGTCCAGCGGGACGTAGGCGCCGCCTGCCTTGAGGATGGCCAACAGGCCCACGACCATGTCGATGGAACGCTCGACACAGATCCCCACCAGCACATCCGGGCCGACGCCTCGCTCGCGCAATGCATGGGCTAACCGGTTGGCGCGCGCGTCAAGCTGGGCATAGGTCAGGGTGACCTCACCGAATACCAGCGCCGGGGCATCCGGCGTGCGTTGGGCCTGGTCTTCAATCAGGTGATGGATCGCGCGTTCGGTCGGGTACGGCGCGGCGGTGTGGTTCCAGGCCTTGACCAATACCTGCTGCTCGTCAGCGCCCAGCATCGGCAACTCGCCGATGCGCTGTTCACCGTCCGCCACCATCGCCTGCAACAGGCTGATCCAATGGCGGGCCATGCGCTGGATGGAAGGCGCGTCGAACAGGTCGTTGGCGTATGTCAGCGCGGCATGCAGGGTGCCTGATTTTTCATAGGTGTCGAGGGTAAGGTCGAACTGCGTGGTGCGACCCTGCCATTCCACCAGGGCCAGTTCCAGGCCGGAGGCGGTGCTGACGGAGGCGATGTCCGCCACCACCGGCTGATGGTTGTACATCACCTGGAACAGCGGCGTATGGCTCAGGCTACGCTCGACTTTCAAGGCTTCCACCAAGCGTTCGAACGGCAATTCCTGATGCGCCTGGGCACCCAGGGCGTGTTCCTTGATGCCTTGCAGCAGTTCGGCGACGCGGGTTTGTCCGGTCAGTTCGGTGCGCAGCACCTGGGTATTGACGAAGAAACCGATCAGCCCTTCGACTTCAGTGCGATTGCGGTTGGCGATGGGCACGCCGACGCGTATATCGCCCTGCCCCGTGTAGCGATGCAGCAGCACATTGAACGCGCCGAGCAGCAGCATGAACAAGGTGACGTTGTGCGTTTGCGCGCACGTGCGCAATTGCGCGGCCAGCGCCGGGTCGATCTCGAAGGTGTGGCGCGTGCCCTGGTAGCTGGGCATGGCCGGGCGTGGACGGTCGGTCGGCAGCTCCAGCACCGGGTGTTCATCGCCCAGGCGCGCCTGCCAGTATTGCAGCTGGCGCGCCTGCTCGCCGGCTTCCAGCCAGCGACGCTGCCAGAGGGCGTAGTCGCTGTACTGGATCGCCAGCGCCGGCAATTGCGGCGCTTCGTTGCGCTCGTGAGCGTCATAGAAACGGATGAATTCGTCGATCAACACATTCATCGACCAACCGTCGGAGACGATGTGGTGCAAGGTCAGCAGCAACACGTGCTCGTGTGCATCGAGCTTGAGCAGTTGCACGCGCAGCAGCGGGCCGTGTTCCAGGTCGAACGGCAACAGCGACTGACGCGTTGCCGACGCGTTGACGGCCTGCTCACGGTCAGCGGGGGCCAAGTTACTGAGGTCCAGGTGCTCGACTACCCCTGACGGTTCGATTGGAACCTGGGCCAGCCGCTCATCCGCCTGGCGCTGAAACACCGTGCGCAAGGTTTCGTGGCGCGCCACCAGGCTGGCGAACGCCTGGTCCAGGGAGTCCAGGCTCAGCGCACCCTTCAAGCGTACGGCGCCGGGCAGGTTATAGGCGCCGCTGGCCGGGTCCAACTGCCACAGAAACCACATGCGCTGCTGCGCGTAGGACAGCGCCTGGCGGTCCTCTGCCTCCACCCCCGCCGGAATCGGAAACCGGGAAAAATCCACGCCTTCTTTCTGCAGGGCCTGCAGGAACACTTGGCGCTTTTCCAGGGGCAACCCGATAAACCGGCGAGCAAGTTTCAAGGAGTCTTCAGCATTCATTTGTTGGAGTCCGGAGCAATAGGCAGGAAGCACAAAGGCACGTCGTCCCTATAAAACGAACCGCAGAGGGAAAAATTAGCGAGCAATGGGGGCTGCAAGCGAGGTGTCATCAAGGGTTACATCAATCTTGAGAAAGACACGTCAACCCAAGCTAGCATTGACGTACACCACTTTTTGCAACTACATTTAGTTACACGCAGGGAACGCCGTGTCCAAAAATGAAAAGCTGCTCGCCAAACTGCTCGATGAGCACGTGGCATTCACCTGGTCTGAACTCGTAACGCTGTTACGCCGACTGGGCTACACACAGATTGAAGGGGCTGGAAGCCGGGTCAAATTCGATATCGGCGACCCCAGTGCACTGATTACCCTGCACAAGCCTCACCCCGGCAACGAACTGAAACACTACATTCGGCGCCAAATCATCGAACAATTGAAATCAGGAGAACTGATTCAGTGAACAACCAGCTGAAACACAAAGGCTACATCGGCTCCATCGAAGCCAGCCTCGAAGACAACTGCCTGTTCGGCAAAATCCTGTTCATCAAGGCGTTGGTGAGCTACGAAGGCAAAACCGTCGCCGAGCTGGACGCGGCCTTCAGAGAGGCGGTGGACGATTACCTCGCCACCTGCCAGGCCCTCGGGCAAACGCCGGAAAAGCCTTGCAAGGGCTCGTTCAACGTACGCGTGGGTCATGATCTGCATTTGGCGGCAGCGCTGGCGGCGACCCGCAAGAAAGTGACGTTGAACGATCTGACACGCCAGGCGCTGAATGAGTTTTTACAACATCATTGCCCGGCGATTGGCTGACTGCCCAACCGCCGATACCCCAGCACGGCCGAACCCAACACCACCAACCCCGCCGCCAGCGCCACCCAGAACCCGCTGGCGGCGCCGGAGTGGTCAATCATCCAGCCCGAGCTGGCGGCGCCAATCGCCACGCCGATGCTCAGGCCGGTGATCAGCCAGGTCATGCCTTCAGTGAGGCGGCTCGGTGGGACCACTTGCTCCACCAGCGCCATGGACACGATCAGGGTCGGGGCGAAGAACAGGCCGGAGATAAAGATCGCCACGGCCAGGCCCGGAATATCGGTCACCCACAGCAACGGCAAGGTGGTCAACGCCGTGGCCACGCCGCAGAACAGAAACTGCCGGGGCAACGAGGCCTTGAGCTTGAGCGTGCCGAAAGCCAGGCCGGCCAGGCAGGAGCCGATGGCGTAGACCGACAGCACGATACTCGCCGCGGCGGGTTGACCCTGATGCTGGGCAAAGGCGACGCTGACCACATCCACCACCCCGACAATTACACCCATGGCCAGCAACAGGGTCATCAGGATCAGCACCGAAGGCGAGGCGATCAGCCAGCGTCCATGGTGGTCGTGGCGTGGGTGCACCGGCGGCTCGGTCTCGCGTTGCAGCACGAAAGTGGTCACGCCCACCGCCAGCAACAGCGCCGCCGCCAAAGGCCCGGCCTCGGCAAACAGCACCACGCTCAGACCGACCGAAATGGGCGGGCCGATGATAAAGCACACCTCATCGAGCACCGACTCCAGGGCGAACGCGGTTTGCAGCCTGGGCTGGCCGCGGTACAACTCGGTCCAGCGCGCTCGCACCATGGCCGACATGTTGGGCATGCAACCGGCCAGCGCGGCGAACAGGAACAACGTCCAGTTCGGCGCCTGCACACGCGTGCACAGCAGCACCATCAACAACGCGCCCCCACCGATCAGCGCGGCGATCGGCAGCACCCTGCCCTGGCCGTATCGATCCACCAGACGCGATACCTGCGGCGCACAAAATGCCGTGGCCAACGCGAACACCGCCGCCACCGAGCCCGCCAGGCCATAACCGCCATGCACCTGCGAGAGCATGGTGATCAGGCCGATACCGGTCATGGATATCGGCATGCGTGCCAGCATGCCCGCCAGGACAAAAGCGCGAGCGCCGGGAACCTGAAACAACGCGGCGTAGGGATTTGCCATTGATAAAGCGCCTTCTGTCCTTAGGTGGGGCAACCTTGTATCACACCAGCCGCTTGATCTGCTTATGCCGCCATACCAGGCGGTAATAGGCTGTCTGCAACACCAGCATCGCCAGGTAAGTCACCGGAAATGCCATCCATACGCCTTCCAGGCCAAAGTGCGCATTGAACAGGTACGCCACCGGCAATTCCACGCACAGCACACAGAAAATCGAGATAGCGACCGGCATCAGCACCACGCCGCTGGCACGCATGATCCCGCCGATCACGGCCTGGAAGCCGAACACCAGGATGCTCCACAGCATGATATGCAACAGGTGCTCGGCGTTGACGCGCGCGGCGGCGTCGGTGATGAACAGACCCAGCAGCCAATGCGACAACCCGTAGCCGAGCACGATCAGGCCACCGGTGAGGCCGGTATTGATCAACAGCCCGGTGCGCAGGATCGGCCCGATGCGCTCCAGGCGACCGGCGCCAATGGCCTGCGCGCCCAGGATCGAGGCGGTGATGGCAATCGACAGCGCCGGAAACTGCACGTAATTGACGATCTGCGTCACCGCGCCGTACGCCGCCGTTGCCTGGGAACCATGGCCGTTGACCAGCGCCAGGATGACCAATTCGGACAACGACAGCACCACCATCTGCAAGCCGGTAGGCAACCCGATGCGCAGGACCTTGCCGAGGATCACCCGGTCCAGGCGCAGGGCTGCGAGCATGTCGCGATCCGGCGCCATCACATGGTGCTTGTGGCGCAGGCGCAGAATCAGGAACAGCATCGCCAGGGCATTCCCCGCCAGCCCGGCGTACGCCGCACTCTGGATGCCCATGGGCGGCAGGCCGATCCAACCGCGGATCAGCGCCGGCGTCAGCAACAAGCCCACCAGGGTCGATACCATCAGCGCCAACAACGGCGAAACCGTGTCGCTGACGCCGCGTAGCAGCTGGGTATAAAGGATAAAGACCAGCAGCAGCGGCATGATCAGCATCATCACCTGGGCGTAGCCCACCGCATCGTCCAGCACATCGACGGGGGTTCCCAGGGCCTGCAACGCGGGGCGCGCAAACAGCCCACCCAGTACGGCCGCGAGCAAGCCTATCAGTGCGCCCAGGGTCAGCGTGGCGCCGGTGATCACCTTGACCAGTCCAGTCTCCCCGGCGCCCCAGGCCTGGCCGATCAGCACCGAGGCGCCGGCACCCAGGCCAATCACCAGGGCGATGAAGAAAAACACGATGGGGAACATGCCCGACACCGCCGCCAGCGCGTGGGTACCGAGCATCTGCCCGACATAGATACCGTTGAGCGTACCGGAGAAGCTTTGCAGAAAATTGGAGAGCACCATCGGTGCCAGAAAGAACAGGTAAACCTGCCACAACGGTCGTTGCTGGGTGACTTCCATGATGGTTTGGGCCCCTGGGTGGCAGTGGAGTGGTCAATCGCTTGAGGCTGTTGGCGCTGAACCGCCAATGGTACGCCGAGATCGATGGACCACTCCAGAGGGCAGGTAGTTGCGTGCAACGAGGCAGGTGCCAGGGACGGCTGCTATCCGCCTACCGGAAAGCAGCCTTTGATAGCCGCAAATATTACCCGCCGGCGGATACGGAGAAGTTACCCGCATACGCGCTGGCGTAGGGTTTGCTTGGCGCACGGGAGGATTGCTGGTCGATCATATGGTCGATGTTGACCATATCAAAGCGTTGGTCTTCAGCGCCCGGCTTGCCCTCCTCCCGAACGCCGATATCCAGCTCACGCAACAAGCCAGGACGATTGAGCAATTCCAGGGCCACTTCGCGCGCTTGCGGACTGAAGGTTCGTGTGGACGGGGTAAGACCCGCCGCCTCTTTCAGCTCATTCACATTGACGTACTTGTCATCCGCACCGGCGGTAAACTGTCTGAAATTATTTTTGACGGCATGCAGCAGCCCTTCGTCGCTCATCGTCCTGAATGTATTTGATGCATCCCCCAGGTCCTGCCGGGAGATACTGCCGTCAAGCACGCCACTGCGGCCTTGATCCAGTGTCTTGAACAGTTGTCCTCGCTCCATCAATTCCTGCGCGACAGCAGTATCGGCCGCACTGATGGGCCGTCCATCCAGGGTATGTCCCGACGCAGCGGCGCTCAGCGACTCATCCGTGATGCTACCTCGTGAAGGATCTTGCAGGGCACCGAAATGGGAAAGCACCTTGGCCGAGAACGCCTCGTCACTGTCATTGGCATAGGGTCGACCTGCGGCCATCATCGGGCTCCATGGCTGGCTACCTTGCACACCCATATAAGACGGGGGCTGCGACGCCTGCCAGCCTTGCATGCCTTGCGGCCCACCACCAAATGCAGGTTGCGCGTTGAACTGAGGAGAGCATTGCTGATTTATTCTCTGCTGTTGCATCGCGCCGTAATCGCCCCCGGCAAATCGATTGCCTGACAGTGGGGAATAGCCGCCCGCCTCCTGCTGAGACAACTGACCGATAGCCAGTTGCATATCCTCGCGGTTAATCAGGCCATCTTCCTGAGCGCCATTTTGAACACCGTCAAACAGGCTTGCGAGACCGGGCCGACCCAATATATCCCTGGCAAGCAACGTCATCTGATCATCATGACCGCCCATCCCCAATGGACGATTGGCCACATCAGCCAGCGACTCTCGAGACGCGAAAGAACTGCCAGGCGATCTGAAATACTCGAAGTTTTGCAGCAGCATGTCTGCAACGGCCGAGTGGGAATAATTGCTGGTCATTACGCTGGGCATATTCGCCATCGCATTACCCGCTGAGGGAAATTCGCGGTTCTGCACAGGCGGAGGCGAATAGAACGGCTGGTTTAAGTAAGTATTCATCATGGCAACACCTCATGTCTTGGACGTAACAACGGCCTGGCCAAACAAACAAGCGCTCGGTTCGGCTGCCTGTTGGTGGCAACTGAAACAGTGCAGTTCCAAACACACATAGGGTTTCGCATCAGAATCGGACTATCCACCAAACGCCTGCGAGGGCCGGCGAAGTGCAGGGTCAAGCGGAGCGATCTGCGGCCCGACCGCCGTCGTGGCGCAGAACACGTAGCTTGAGCAGCGAGTGGCGCATCTCGCGGTGGCGTTCGCTATTGAGCAGCAGCAATCCGCACAGCGGACATACGACACCCAACGTATAGGCCAAGGTGTGGGGATGGTACTGCAGGGTCGGTACCACCAGCATCAGACACATCGCAAAATAGCTTGCCAGGACAACACCCGCCCAACGCCGACCGCACACCATCATGGCATTGGAAAACACGGCAACAGTCGCCAATGCGACAAGACTCCACCCCGACATCTGCGCTTTGAGCGACGGGTCGAACCGGCGCAGATAGGTCGAATCATCCAATACCGTCACCAGGATGCCTGACAAAATCGCCATGGCCGTCGTGCCGAGAAGCACTGGCAGGTAGCGGCGCAAGACGCCAGCAATTGAGTCACTCGCTTTCAATACGCTGGAAGCCATTCCGTTGATCCTGAACTCATTGAAAGCTCAGAGCGTAAAGAATCCTCATCCTTCAATAATGTAGGAAAAATTCCATTTCATGGCGAGACACTTCCTGATATGGCTTGCAGCCCGCGCCTACTGCGGGGCAATCGGCAGCGCACGTTTATGCGCTGTCTTGCCATACGCCGCCTCGACAATCGCCCTCACCCGCTCGCTCACCGGTTCGCCCATCAAGTACGCGTCGATCTCGGCGTACGAGCAACCGTAGGCGTCCTCATCGAGTTTTCCCGGTGCCAGTTCTTCAAGATCGGCAGTCGGCGGCTTTTGCGCCAGTTTTGCCGGGGCACCGAGTGCGGTGGCAAGCAGGCGCACCTGGGATTTGGTCAGGCCAGACAACGGCGCCAGGTCGCAGGCGCCGTCGCCGAATTTAGTGAAGAACCCCATCAGCGCTTCAGCCGCCTGGTCGGTGCCGACCACCAGGCCATTGTGCAGGTTGGCGAGTGCATACTGCGCGATCATGCGCGCGCGGGCCTTGACATTGCCCTTGATGAAATCGCGTTGTGCGGCACTGGCTTGCGCAGCGGCCAGGTTGGCCATCAGGCCGTCGACACTGACGGCAATGTCCAGGGTGTCGACATGGTCCGGCAGGATAAAATCCAGGGAGGCCTGGGCATCGTGTTCATCGCCCTGGGTTTTGTAGGGCAGACGCATGGCGATAAAGCGCGCGGCGTAGTCTTCGTCGCGCAGTTGCTGCACCGCCAGCTGGCACAGGCGGCCTGCGAGCAATGAGTCGACACCGCCGCTGATACCCAGTACCAGCGCCTTGCAGGCAGAAGCGCGCAACACGCGCTTGATGAAATCGATGCGTCGTTGAATTTCCCGGGCCTCGCCACCAGCAACCAGCAAGCGGTCGACGTTCAACTCACGGGCGATGCGTTCTTGAGTGTGCATGTCATGCCTCCACGCTACCAACGTTGAATACCTGTGCTGCGTACTGCAGGAACGATGGGTCTTCGCAGACGTTCTTGACCGGGTCATCGGAAAATTTCACCACCGGCTCGCCGTGTACTCGCACCAGCTTCATCACGATACTCAATGGCTCCACGCCGTCCACATCACAGGCAAGGCTGGTGCCCATGCCGAAGCCGAACCTGGCCTTGCCGCGGATATGCCGCAGGATCGGCAGGCATTTTTCGAAATTCAGACCATCGGAGAACATAAGGTCTTTGGTCATCGGGTCGATACCGAGCGCCTTGTATCTGGCCAGCACCTTGTCGGCCCACACGATGGGGTCCCCGGAATCCTGGCGCAGGCCGTCGTAGAGCTTGGCGAAGTACAGATCGAAATCCTTGAGGAAGAAATCGGTGCTGATGCAATCGGTCAGGGCCATGCCAAGACGGCCGCGGTACTCGCGCACCCAGTTTTCCAGTGCGGCGTTCTGGCTTTCGCGCAGGCGCCCCAATTGCTGGTGCACCATCAGCCATTGGTGGGCCATGGTGCCGATCAGCGGCAAGTCGAATTCATAGGCCAGGTGTGCGTTGCTGGTGCCGAGGAACTGGCCGGGGAAGTCGCGGCGCATGATGTCCACCACTTCGCGCTGGGCCTTGAATGACAGGCGCCGCCGCGTAGAAAAGTCGGAGACGCGCAGGTCGGCCAGTTCGTCGCGGCTGAGGTTTTTCTCCAGCCAGTCGAACTTCTGGTAGAGCTTGCGGGTGACGTCTTCGAGGGTGACGTCGGGGTACTTGTCGCGGTTGCGCAGCTCGCTGACCAGCGCCAGTACCGGTTGCTCGAACATGATGCAGTGCAGCATCGGGCCGATCACCCGGATGTTCAATTGCCCGTCCACTTCACTGACGTGGATATAACGCAGGTTGAAGCGAAACAGCCCGAGGAAGCGCTCGTAATCCGGCGTGAGGTATTCGCGAAAGCGCGGGTTGAACAGGAAGCGCAGCTCGCCTTCACGCATCTGCAGGCCGGCCAGCTGTTCCAGCTCGGCGCGCAGCTGCGGGATCAGATGGCCGAGTTTTTCCCTGGAGCGGACGATGAAGTTGTACTCCACATCCACATTGGGGTGCTGGTGCAGCACCGCCTGCATCATGGTGAAGGTGTAGTAATCGGTGTCGAGCAAGCCCTGGATGACCGGGGACTCGGTGTCATAGGCGCTTTCCATGGTGGATCTCCTTAACGCGTGGCCATCGCGGCCAGTTCTTCGCGGGTGCGGCTGATAGCGGCACCGGCCTTGAGCAATTCGTTGACGGCCTGCACGCCGCCCTCTTCAGTGATCCCTCGACACCCCGGCAGGTGCAACACCACCTGCAGCCCGGCCTTGAGCAGTTGCAGGGCGGTGGTCTTGACGCAGTAGTCCAGGGCCAGGCCACCGACGAGCACGCGGACGATGCCCCGGGCCTTGAGGTATTCAATGACGCCGGTCGACAGCTTGTCGTGCAGGTCGTGGTAGCAAGCGCCGTAGGGGTGCAGGTCGGGTTCGACGCCCTTCCACACGAAGTAGTCGTAGTCATAAGGGCTGGGCAATTCAGCCAGCAAGGTGAAGCCCTCGGTACCCGGCACGCAGTGGCTGACCCAGGTGACATCGGCGTGAGCCAGGCCGGTAGGTTGCAGCATCTGGCTGTGCTGCTCGACCACCCAGGGCGCCTGCGGGCTGTGGGCGTCCTTGCTGCCGATACGGCGCCCGGCAAGGCTGGCCATGTAGTTGAGTTCGGCACCGATCAGGTCTCCTCCGGCTACGGGCAGTTCGTCGGGGCACAGCGGCGTGAAACTCTTCTGGGCATCCACATCGAATGAGGCAATGGCAGTTTTGGCGAGGGTCATGGTGATTCTCCGGTGGCCTGGAAACAAAAGTACATGTCATGTACTTTCAAGGCAACAAGTATTTTCACGACTGCCTGAGCTCGAGTACATGACATATCTGTCCGAAGCGTTAGACTAGGTGCCTACGTTGTAAGAAGGACGTCACATGCCATTGAGCCCCTACCTGCACACCGTCGACTTGTGCGTACTGTGTTACTCCCGTGCCTGCGGGGAATTGAAGCTGTTGCTCAACAAGCGCGATGCCGAGCCCTTTGCCGGACATTGGGCATTGCCGGGTGTGGTGGTCAATGGCGATGTGCAGGACCTGAGCCTGCAGGATGCGGTGGAGCGACTTCGCGCCAGTGACAAGGTCGGCCTCGATCTGGTCTGGAACGAACAGGTGGGCACCGTGGGCGATGCGTTTCGCGACCCGCGCTGCTGGTCATCGTCCACTTACTACCTGGCGATCGTGGCCGAAGAAGTCGCGCTGGGCGGCCATCAGGCCTGGTATTCGTTGAGTGCGGTAGCCGATGGCAGTATCAAGTTACCGTTTGATCACAACAGGCTTGTGGCGGCCGTACAGGAGCGATTGTTTTCCAAATCGCTGTACAGCAGCCTGCCGTTGATGTTCCTGGGCCGTGAGTTCAGCGCACCGGAGGCGACTACGATTTTTTCTTTGGTACTCGCCCGGCCGGTGCTCAAGACCAGTATCCGCCAGCGCTTGCTGAAACTGACCGAGGCCGGGTATCTGCGCGAAACCGGGCGCAAAAAGCAGGGTGAAGGCGGCCGGCCCCAGGCGACGGTAGACATGTTGAAGCCAGGAGAGATCTACTTCTTTGATCGCAGCTTTGCCGAGTAACCGAACAACGAATATCAACGGGGTGGGGCTGGTTGTCCGTGCCCACCGTGTTGATCGGTGCACGCCACTAGTTCATCCAGTTACCGCCATCGACGTTGTAGGTCTGCGCGACGACATAGTCAGCCTCTTTCGACGCCAGGAAGATCGCCATGCCGATCAGGTCTTCAGCCGTGCCCATGCGCCCGTAAGGCACCTCGTCCCCTACCCGTTTCTTCTTCTCGCCCGGCGCCAGGCCTTCATGCCGGGCGAAGAGTGCATCCACTCCATCCCAGTGCTCACCGTCCACCACGCCCGGGGCGATGGCATTGACGTTGATGCCCTGCCTGATCAGGTTCAACCCCGCCGATTGCGTCAGGCTGATCACCGCCGCCTTGGTCGCGCAATACACCGCCACCAGCGCCTCGCCGCGCCGCCCGGCCTGGCTGGCCATGTTGATGATCTTGCCGCCGTGGCCCTGGCGGATCATCTGCCGCGCGGCGGCCTGCAAGGTAAACAGCGTACCCGCGACGTTGATCGAAAATAACCGTTCATAGCTGTCGCGGGTGATGTCGACGATGGGTGCCAGGTCGAAGAGTGCCGCGTTATTGATCAGAATATCCAGCTTGCCGGCGTGGGCGACCACGGCGGCGATGGCTGCGTCAATGGAGGCCTGGTCGGTGACGTCCATTGCCACCGCGTAAGCCTGGGGGCCCAGTTCGGCAGCGGTCTGCTCGGCGCGCTGCAGGTTGATATCGGCAACGGCGACCGTGGCGCCTTCGTGAATATAGGCCTGGGCAAACGCGCGACCAATGCCGCGCGCCGATCCGGTGATCAGTGCGCTTTTACCTTCAAGTCGTTTCATGGCGGTGTCCTTTGCAATCATGTCGGATTCCTGCACGGCTGATTACAGCAGTTGGAGACGACCTCTCACAAACGCACCGCACACGCTCGACCGGTACTTTTTTAACCGACCTCAAACGTGCAAAAAAGTATCAGCGCCCGATAGCACCGTGGGTAGCGCCGAGCCTGCCAAGGCGCGTATTTTGGCGGTTATCCAACGCACAAGAGGCAGCCGCATGCCCATCCGCGCTCCCCTGTTCGAGCAACGCCGCGCCGAACGTGAAGTGATCCTGCCCGAGCCGCAGCACTGTTTTCGCTGGTTCGAGCATGACTACCCGATTGACTTGGCGCGCTGGAACCACCACCCGGAATTCGAAATCCACCTGATCCGCCACGGCAGCGGCAAGCTGGTGGCGGGCGACTATATCGGTGCATTCGGTGCCGGGCATGTCGCGCTGATCGGTCCCGACCTGCCCCACGACTGGATTGGCGACCTGGCACCCGGCGAGTACCAGCGCGGCCGTGACGTGGTACTGCAATTCGACGGCGCCGCCCTCCTTGCCCTGCGCGAGGCCCTGCCGGAACTTGGCAACCTGCAGCCGCTGTTTGAACAGGCGCGACGCGGCCTGGAGTTCAAGCACGAAACAGCGGCGCAGGCGGCGCGGCTGATGGAAGCCATCGGCAACGCCCAGGGCCTGCAACGCCTGGTGCTGTTCCTGCAACTGCTCGACACCCTCAAGAACGCCCCGCCCCGACAGATCAAGGTCCTCGCCAGCCCGCGCTACGCACCGACCCTGGACCCGCGCAGCGCCGACCGCATCAACCAGGCCTTCGACTACCTCATGCGTGAATTGAGCGACGAGGTGCGCGTGTCGGATATCGCCCGGCAGCTGGAAATGAGCGAACCAGGCTTCTCGCGCTTTTTCAAACGCAATACCGGCCATGGTTTTATCGAACTGATGCGCAAATTTCGCGTGCAGCGCGCCTGCCGGCTGTTGCTGCAAAGCGACAGATCGGTAGCGGACATCTGTTTTGAAGTGGGCTACGCCAACCTGTCCAACTTCAACCGGCATTTTCGGATCGAGATGAACCAGACGCCCAGTGAATATCGGCGTGAGACCGGCCTGCACGCGGTCAGTCACCTCGGCTGAATGACACCCTGTCATTTTCTGATCAAAGAGACGGTTATTTCCGCCTTTTCTCAGTCGATTCAGACCATTGACGAAAGTTGGTACAGCCTGTGCAAACGTTTGCGGAACGAACCTGGTCGCCAGGTTCACCCTGCCCGAGCAATCGGGTTCAAACCGCGTACGAATAGGGATTTTCAATGCACCCCACCTCAACGCCTCGTGCTTGCCTTGGTGTTTCCTTGCTACTGGCCGCCGTTACGGGACTACTCAGTGCACCCATTTTGGCGCACGACCAACCTTCGGATGACTCGGCACAGGGCGAAACCCTCAGCCCCGAGGCCAGCCCGCCGGCGAAAAAAGGCGCTTACCTGTCGGAATGGTTCAACCAGGACCTCACGCTGATCGGCAGCAAGGACATCAGCTTCGGTCCCAAGCCCCAGGACGACGTCTACCTGGAATACGAGTATTTCGGCCGCAAGGGGCCATTCGAGCTGTACGGCTACATCGACGTGCCAAAGATCCTCGGCATCGGTAACAGTAACGACAAAGGCGCGTGGGACCACGGCTCGCCCGTGTTCATGGAACATGAGCCGCGTATCTCCATCGACTACCTGGCCGGTCGCAGCCTGGCGATCGGGCCGTTCAAGGAATGGTATGTGGCGTTCGACTGGATCTACGACCACGGCAGCAACAAAGAGAATCGCGCCAATACCCTGTACAGCGGCCTTGGCACCGACATCGACACCCACTCGCGGGTCAACCTGTCGGCCAACTTCTACGGGCGCTACCAGTGGGAAAACTACGGCGCCAGCAATGAATATTCCTGGGACGGCTACCGCGCGCAGATGAAATACATCGTGCCCATCGGCAAATTCGACAACGGCGCCTCGCTGACCTACATCGGTTTTACCAACTACGATTTCGGCTCGGACCTGCACAAGGACAACCCGGCGCGCACCGCCAATTCCCTGGTGGCCACCAACGTGTTGTTGTACTCGTTCACCCATCTGCGCTTCACCCTGGTCGGCCGTTACTTTCATAACGGCGGCAACTGGGAGGATGGCAGCGAGTTGAATTTCGGCGAAGGCAACTTTCGCGCCCGCTCCGACGGCTGGGGTTACTACGCCGGCGTGGGCTACCAATTCTGATCAAGGAGCTGCAGATGAAAACTTTAACCCGCCTCTCGATGGCCATCGGCCTCGCCCTGCTGCCCCACGTGGTGCTGGCGGACAGCGCTGCGCCGATCAAGCCCAAGGTGATGTTGATCACCATGTTCGCCCCCGAGGCGCAAACCTGGATCGATCGCCTGGAGCTCAAACAGGAGGTACGCGTGCCCGGCTTGTCCGCCGAGTACCCGGCGATTCGCTGCAACACCCAGGACGTGTGCCTGCTGGTGACCGGCATGGGCCAGACCAACGCCGCCGCCTCCACCCTGGCACTGGCCCTGTCGCCCAGGTTCGACCTGCGCCAGAGCTATTTCCTGATCGCCGGGATTGCCGGTATCAGCCCCAAGCATGGCACCATCGGCACAGCCGCCTGGGCGCATTACCTGGTGGAATTCGGTACGCAGTGGGAGCTGGATTCCCGCGACGCGCCCAAGGATTGGCCGACGGGTTATATCGGCATCAACACCAAGGGCCCCAATGAAAAACCGCCGCTGGACTACAAGACCGAAGTCTTCGAGCTCAACCCAAAGCTTCAGGCCAAGGCGTTTGCCTTGTCGCACAAGGTTGAGTTGACTGAAAGCAAGGAGTCCGCCGCCTGGCGCAAGCACTACCCCGCCGCCCCGGCCAATCAGCCGCCCCAGGTCACACGCTGCGACACCCTGGCGGGCAATACCTGGTTTTCCGGCACCCGCCTGAGCGAACGCGCCGAGGTGTGGACCAAACTGCTTACGGACAACAAAGGCGAATACTGCACCACCCAGCAGGAAGACAACTCCACCTATGAAGCGCTGCTGCGCGCCAGCCGCGAAGGGCTGGTGGACATCCAGCGCCTGGCGGTGGTGCGTGCAGGCTCCGACTTTGACCGCCCGTACCCGGGCTACAGCGAAGTGGACAACCTGCTCAAGTACGCCGACCAGGGTGGGTTTGTACCGGCGTTGGAGAACCTCTACCGCACGGGCAATCCGCTGGTACAGGCGATCCTGAACAACTGGTCGGCCTGGGAAAAAGGCGTTCCAGAGGCCTGATACAGATCCAACTGTGGGAGGGGGCTTGCTCCCGAAAGCGATGCATCAGCCAGTACGTGATTGGCTGATCACCGCTATCGGGGCAAGGGCCCGCCGATCAATCATCTCAGGCGTTGGCAGACGACTTGGCGCATTCGCAACCCGTTGCCGCCGCGCACGGCTCACCGTGCGCATGATGCTCGGCGCAGCCCTGGCAGCAGTAGCCCTTGCCGTCCTTCATTATCGCGTCGACACCCAGTACGCATTTGCAGTGTGGGCAGGCACAGGTTTGATCCGGCATGGTCAGACTCCTTCTTCATGGTCGTCACGGCGCGGCGAATGCCACACCTTAAACAGTGACTCCAGGCACGGCGCCAAGGTTCAGCGCCGTCAGTCAGCCTGACGCGTATTGCTGCGATACATGAACACCAGGGCCAGGGCCAGGCACAGCATCGCCACGATCCGGCTACCGGACAACTCGATCGCGGGGTTGCCCAGCCAGCCGAAGTTGTCGATCAGCATGCCCATGCCCAATTGCCCCACGATCACCGCTACCGTGGCAACCGCCGTACCCACCACCGGCACGGCGCCGACCATTACCATCATGTACACCACGCCGAACAGGGCACCGGTCAACTGCCACTTGGGCACCTCCAGCAAACTGACAGCCTGGGCGGGCTCAAAGAAAAAAATCAGCAGCGCGGTGGTGAGCGCACCGACCGCAAAGGTCAGCAGGCTACTGCGCAACACCCCGACGGTCTGGCCCAGACGACCGTTGATGGCGGCCTGCACGCTCAATACCGCACCTGCGGCGACCACCACGACCAACAACACAATCAGATTCATCGCCTTACCCTCGTGCAATCAGAACAAGTGCCGCCACAATCAACGCCAGGGCTATCCAGCGCTCCACATTGACCCGCTTGCGCGCCGTGCCGAACCAGCCGAAATGGTCGATCAGCACGCTCTTGCCCACTTGGCCGGAGAGGATCGCAATCATCGTCATGGCCACACCGATATGGGGCGTGGCCAGGGTCAGCACCACCACGTACATCGGCCCCAGGAAACCGCCGATCAACTGCCAGCGCGGCAGTTGCGTGAAAGCCGGGCCCTTTTGCGGGCCGCTGAACAACAACAGCAGAAACAGGATCGCCGAGCCGACGCCAAAGATGCTCAACGTGGCCCATAAATGCCCGACCTGCCCCCCCAATGGCCCGAGCAAACCGGCCTCCACCGACAGGCCCATGCCTGCCAGGATGACCAACGGCAGCAACAGCAACCGAAGCATGTTCCGCTTCGGCCGCGACTGGGCCGTACCTTCGATAGAACCTGCCTGCATACATCACCCGCACTTCAAGAAAAAAACAGGGGTGCATTATCCGGTGGTCGAGTTGTGCGATAAATGGCAGCATGCAGACAACACCTTTGCGCAAAACGCACAGCCCGGAGCCGCCATGCAAGGTTTGAACGAGTTGAGTTTCAAGGCGCTGCGCCTGTTCGTCGCGGTGCTGGACCAAGGCAGTTTTTCCGAGGTAGCGCGCCGCGAAGGCCTTGCGCCCTCCTCCATTTCGCGGCAGATCCAACTGATGGAGCAAGCCCTCGGCCAGCAGTTGCTGTACCGCCACACCCGCGCCGTGAGCCCCACCGAAGCCGGTCGCCTGCTCGGGCGGCATGCGCGGCTGATGCTCGAGCAACTGGAGACTGCCAGCCAGGCCCTGCAAGAGCAGGACAGCGAACCCAGCGGACTGGTGCGCATCAATGCGCCAATGGTGTTCGGCCAGCGCCACCTTTCGCCGTGGCTGGGGGAACTGTGCCGACGCTATCCGAAGCTGCAACTGGACATCCAGCAAACCGATACCTTCGTCGACCCGCTGCAAGACGGCACCGACCTGCTGTTTCGCATCGGCGTACTCAATGATTCCAGCATGCAGGCGCGGATCTTCGCGCCGCAACGCTTTCGCCTCGCCGCCAGCCCCGCCTACCTGGCGCGGCACGGCACGCCGCGCCATCCCGACGAACTGGTCAATCACCGATGCCTGGCCTACAAGGGCATCAAAGGCCAGGAGCGCTGGTTCTTGCGTCGCGACCAGGGCGACTGGAGCGCCTACAGCGTCAAGGGCCCGATTACCGGCAACCACGCCGACACCCTGACCCACGCCGCCGAGCAAGGCCTGGGGCTGGTGGTGTTTCCCTCCTGGCTGATCGGCGAGAGCCTGCGCGCCGGTACCTTGCAGGCGGTGCTGACCGAGTACGAGGTGGCAACCACCCTGGAGCCCCAGCAGATCGCGGCGTTATGGCCGGGCAGCCGCAGGCTCTCGCTCAAGGTGCGCACGGTGATCGATTATTTCGTGGAGTGTTTTGGGACGGTGCCGTATTGGGATCGGTGAGTTCCCCTGAACGTCGAACGGACATCTGTGAGGGGAATTCCTACGGAAAAATGTAGGCTGATTCTGTTTTTCCGGGCCAGCATTCCCTGGTACGCCGAGCTGCGGCAGACTCTCGGCGAAACCTATTTTGGAGTAATGCCATGGATGTCATGTACTGCAAACCGTCGCCCACTGAACGAGCGGCTTCAGCAGGTGGTTCAGCCATTTTTGATAGCTCACGTAGTTTTGGCTGTTTTTGGCCAAAACACGGGGAAAACCAGATGACCATCATACCTTTGGGCGAGGCAAAAAATAATCTGTCGAAATGGGTCGATGAGGCTGCCGCCGGCAAAGTCATTACCATCGCCAAGCACGGCCGCGCAATGGCGCAGCTTGTTCCCATCGGCAAGTCCAAGGCTCGGCGAATCGGTGCGATGAAAGGCAAGCTGGTGATCCCCCAGGACTTCGACGCGCCGCTGTCGAAAGACCTGCTGGATGCGTTCGAAGGTGCCCATTCATGAGGGTGCTGCTGGATACCCATATTCTGCTTTGGTCACTCAATGATGACCCGAGGTTATCCAGCAAAGCGCTCAGATTGATTGAAAATGCCGCCGATGTTTACGTGAGCGCCGCGACATTCTGGGAAATGGCCATCAAGGTCAGCATGGGGAAGCTCGATGTCGATCTGGACGAAATCCGTGATCACTGTTTGGAGAGCGGGTTTATCCAATTGCCGATCACCTCAGAGCACGCTATTGCGGTCAAGGAGCTCGAGCCACATCACAAAGATCCCTTCGATCGACTGATTGTCGCCACAGCAATCAGTGAACCCATGAAACTGTTGACCTCTGATCCGCAAGTTGCCCATTACAGCCCTCTCGCCATTCTGGTGTAGGTCATGACCCAGCAACAGACAGATCACTCAGAACACCCACTGCCCGATCAACCAGGCATTCGCTCCACTGATCACCGCAAATAAAAACCATGCCAGCAATCGGGTGGGCAGGCGGTTAACGAACGGTCCCATCAGTTGCTTGTCGCCGGTCATGCGGATCAGCGGGTATAGCGCGAAGGGCAACTGCAGGCTCAGGACCACCTGGCTCAGAATCAGCAGCTTGCCGATGGCGTCGTCGCCCATCAGCCACACCCCGAGAAACGCCGGGATCAGCGCCAGCCCACGGGTGATCAGGCGGCGCTGCCAGCACGGGATGCGCAGGTTCAGGTAGCCCTCCATGATCACCTGCCCGGCGATCGTGCCGGTGAAGGTCGAACTCTGGCCGGAGGCCAGCAAGGCGATGCCGAACAGGATGCTGGCGAACGCGCCGCCCACCAGCGGGTCGAGCAGATGATAGGCGTCCTGAATTTCCACCACGTCGGTATGGCCGGTCTTGTGGAACGCTGCGGCGGCCAGCACCAGGATGGCCGCGTTGACCAGCAGGGCCAGGGCCAGCGAGCCGATGGTGTCGATGCGTGCCAGCTTGACCGCGTCCTGTTTGCTGGCCAGGTCCTTGCCGATCAGGCGGGTCTGCACAATGGAGGTGTGCAGGTAGAGGTTATGCGGCATCACGGTCGCACCGAGGATACCGATGGCCAGGTACAGCGGCGCGGCATCGCTGATGGCTGACAGGGATGGGGTGAAGCCACTGAACACGTCCGGCCAGTAGGGTTTGATCAACACCAGTTCGATGAAGAAACACACGCCGATGGTCGCAACCAGCGCCAGCATGATTGCTTCCAATCGGCGGAAACCACGGTTCTGCAAGGCCAGGATCAACAACGTGTCGAAGGCGGTGATGACGATACCGGTGGTCAGCGACACACCGAGCAGCAGGTGAAACGCCAGGGCGCAGCCGAGCACCTCGGCGAGGTCGGTGGCGATGATGGAAATTTCCGCCAGCGCCCACTGTGTGCGTGCCGAGCGCTTGCTGTAGCGCTCGCGGCACAGTTGCGCCAGGTCCTTGCCGGTCGCGATACCCAGCCGCGAGCACAGGCACTGCACCGCCATCCCCGCGAGGCTCGCCAGCAACACTACAAATAACAGGCTGTAGCCATAGCGCGACCCGGCTTCGATGGCGGTCGCCCAGTTGCCGGGGTCCATGTAGCCGATGGAGATCAACAGGCCGGGGCCGGCGAACATCAGGGCGCGCTTGAAAAACGACGCTTTGGGGTCAACGGCAACGGAGCCGGCCACTTCCGGCGGGCAGAAGGGGGCGGTAGCAATTTTCGGCAGGCTGAATTTCACGCGGTATCCCAGGCAAACACACAAGTCAGGGCGCCAGCTTAGCAGTCCGACGCGACCGAGCGCATCACCGTCTCCCGGGGCAGGTCAAACGTTTCAACCACTTGCACCACCAGGTCCAGTTCCTGATTCAGCGCCTCACGTTCCAGGCGCTGGCGAATCACGCCGACCACCAGCACCGCAAGGGTTGTGATCGAATAAGCCGGCCCGGAAAACGCCCGTACGCCGCTGACCAGCAACATCGCGGCCGCCACCGCCTGGCCCACCACCGGAATCGCCGTGGCGGCACCGCGTCGCACAATAAACCCGGTAAGCCCGGCCAATGCGGTGCCGCTCAAGGCGGTGGTGGCCGAACGGCCAACGTTGAAACGCCTGAACAAGCCTTGCTCTTTGTGCATCGCGGCCTTGAGTTCGGCCTCGAACGCCTGACGGTCGGCAGCGCTGAGTTTGTCCTGGTACTGCTCGATCAGCGTTTGCGCAACCTGCGCTTCGATATCCGCCAGGGCAACGCTGGCAACGGCATCGTCGAACTTGATGCCCAGGCGTTGCGCCACCGCTTCGGCGATCTGCCGATAGGCCACACCGTGACCACGGGCCAGGTTCATAAAGCTGTCGCCGCCCATGCGCTGCAACTCGATGGCGAGCTTGCGCGGTTCGCGCACTCCGGCATCAATCGAGGCACTGCGCTTTTGTGCCATCAACTCGGCGAGAAATTTCAACTCATCCGGTCGCGCCTGCATCAGGATCGGGAACAAGTCCGCATCCTCTTCGGCAAAGCGCACTTCACTGCTGCGCAGGTCAGCGCGGATCAGGCCCCGGCGCTCCTGCAGCAGATCGGTGTACTGCACCACTGTTTTCAACTGCGGCCAGTAGGCGGCATGGTCGAAACTGGCCAGGTGAACATTGGTGACCTTGGCCTTCAGGGCCGGCGTCACTGCGATGGCATAGCGGCCAATGCAACGCTCGGTGTCCGGCTTCATCGCCAGTGCCCAGTCCTTGCTGGAGTGGCAATTGATCACCCGCCCCCTGAGCGGCGCCGTCACCGCCTCCCACGGGCTCGACGTACAAATCGCCCCGCCCATCAGCAACAGATTGTTCAACGGCAGTTCATGGGCGATTTCAGGGCTGGCCAGCACACTCTTGACCACGATCCGCGCACCCAGAGAGTGACCGATGAGATTGATTTGCCGCACCTGGAGCGATTCGGAGTGCAGGTAGCTCGCCAGCTCGGGCAACAAGGTCCTGGCCACTTCATCGACACGCGCCTCGACACTTTTGTAATGGTCGAGAAAGTAAGCAATCGCCTTGCCCACCCCCACCGTCGCCGCGCCCAGGCCGCCTCCGCCCAGCATCGAGGCGATCACCTCCTTGAACGGCGCAAACAGGTTTTCCAGAAAGTGCCCCGCCGGCCAGAACAGCATCAGGTTGGTCGAGCCTTCAATGCCCGCCAACTGTTCCTTGAAGCCAGCCAACTGCTGCCGGCTGAAAAACGCCGAATAACCGTGAACATAGAGATTGAGCACGTCCCCCTGGGGCTCGCCGCACAGTACAAACGTGGGCTTGCGGGTACGGTGCATTTCATCCCACTGGTGCTGCATGGGGCGGTGACTCCTGGTGACGAGGGAGGAGGATAGTATCAAAGGCCAGGGTTGAACGTCGTGCCGCAGGGGGAAAAGGCCTGCGCTGGCGCCCTCTTTCTTGCGTGAACCTGCACCGCAGCCACCCCACAAGGATTCGCCGATTATCCAGGTGGATGGAAAGTCATGGCATAAATTCGGGATTTTGTTCGCGTATTGGCTGCTATAGCCTGGGTTCAGTCCTTTACCGAACCGAGGAATCACCATGAGCAAGCCCGAATTTTTTGTCACCCCAGGCTACGGCGATTACATGCGCCAGCACCTGCATTATTCGCAAGCGGTAAAAGTCGGCGATCGCGTGGAAACCTCAGGCCAGGGCGGCTGGGACGATGAGTTCCAGATTCCCGCCGACCTGGCGGACGAAATCGCCCAGGCCTTCCATAACCTGGAACGCACCCTCGCGACCGCCGGCACGTGCTGGGAGCACGTGATTCACGTCAATTCCTACCACGTCGGCGGTTTTCCGCCCGAGGTCAACGAGGCGATGGTCAAGCACTACCGTCAGTACATGCCCAACCATGCGCCGATCTGGACGCAGGTGGGTGTCGAAGCCCTGGGCTTGCCGGCGATGCGCGTGGAAATCCGCGTGACTGCGATTATTCCCTGACCCCGAACGTATGAATCACCCACTCGACAAACACCCTGAGTCGCGCGCTCTGATGGCGATTGGGTGGGTAGAGAATGTGCAGCGGCGTGGCCGGGCGTGACCAGTCCGACAACACGCTGACCAATTGGCCATTGTCCACGTAGTGCTGCACGATTGACTTGAAATGCTGCCCGACGCCCAAGCCTGCCAGCAGCATTTCCTTGAGGCCGTTGCCGTCATTGCTGGAGTAGGCGCAATCGCCCACCTCGATGCACCTGCCGTCCCGCTCGAAAACCAGCGGCTGGGCCTTACCCGACCCGGCAGAGAAATAGCCGGCCTTGAGGTGGTTGTGCGCCAGGTCTTCCGGGGATACCGGCAGCCCCCGACGCGCCAGGTAACTGGGCGCGGCGCAGGTCAGGTATTGCAGGTCCGCCACTTTGCGGCCGATCATCGCCATGTCATCAAGCTTGCCGGCGCGGATCACGCAATCCACGCCCTCCCCCACGATATTGACCGCACGATCACTGATCCCCAGGGCGACGGTGATATCCGGATACTCACGATGAAAATCCACCAGCGCGGGAATCAGCAGGCAGTTGGCAAACGACGCCGGCGCATCCACCCGCAGGTGCCCGCCGGGTTTGAGCAACTGACCGCGCATGGCACTGTCCACTTCATCCAGCTCCGCCACCAGGCGACGGGCCTGCTGGCAATACTCCAACCCATCGGACGTCGGCGTCAGGACACGGGTGGTGCGGTGCATCAACTGGACGCCCAGGTGCTTCTCAAGGTCGATGATCAACTTGCTGACGGTGGAACGTGGCAGCCCCAGTTGGTCAGACGCACGGCTGAATGAACCGGTGTCGACGACACGGACGAAAGCGCGTAGGGCAAGGAGCTGGTTCATGAGGTTGACTTATCCAATATAATCGATCTTCACCTGACCACCGGAAAACGTCGCAATGATCGCCAACTCACCGCCCATCGCGCGGGTGGCAGTTGCGCGACATGCCGATGTAATCCTGTGTATTCAATGCCCTAATCCAGGCAAACATGCCACCCCACGCGGCAAAAACACAATTATCACGCGGTAAAAAGCGCTCTAATACGCGCCAGTCGATTTGGTTTTGAGCATCCTGGAGTTCGTAATGCCCCATGAAGGCAACCTGTTACAAGCAGCCGTGGTATTCCTGTTCGCCGCAGTGCTGGCCGTGCCCCTGGCCAAGCGCCTGCAACTGGGCGCGGTGCTGGGCTATCTGTTCGCCGGTGTGATCATCGGCCCCTCGGTCCTGGGCCTGATCGGCAACCCGCAAAGCGTGGCGCAGTTCTCCGAATTGGGCGTGGTGCTGCTGCTGTTCATCATCGGCCTGGAGCTTTCGCCCAAACGCTTGTGGGTGATGCGCAAGGCGGTATTCGGTGTCGGCCTGGCCCAGGTGCTGCTCACCGGGCTGGTCATGGGCGTGGTGGCGCTGTGGCTGTTTGGCCAGTCATGGAACAGCGCGATTGTGCTGGGCCTGGGCCTGGCGCTGTCCTCCACCGCGTTCGGCCTGCAAAGCCTGGCCGAGCGCAAGGAACTCAACCAACCCCATGGGCGCCTGGCCTTTGCGATCCTGTTGTTCCAGGACATCGCGGCAATCCCCTTGATCGCCATGGTGCCGCTGCTGGCCGGCAGCGATCATCCGACCACCGAAGCCCAGGGCGTGCAGCACGTCTTGCAGATCCTGGGCAGCATCGCCGTAGTGATCATCGGCGGGCGCTACCTGTTGCGCCCGGTGTTTCGCATCGTCGCCAAGACCGGCCTGCGCGAAGTCTCCACCGCCACCGCGTTGCTGGTGGTGATCGGTACCGCCTGGCTGATGGAACTGGTGGGCGTGTCCATGGCTCTCGGCGCTTTCCTCGCCGGGCTGCTGCTGGCGGACTCCGAATACCGCCACGAACTGGAATCCCAGATCGAACCGTTCAAGGGCCTGCTGCTGGGTCTGTTCTTTATCAGCGTGGGCATGGGCGCCAACCTCAGCCTGCTGCTCAGCACACCGCTGGTGGTGATCGGGCTGACCTTGCTGTTGATCGGGTTGAAACTGCCGCTGTTGTACGCCGTGGGTCGCAAGGTGGGTGAGCTCAATCGTGAAAGTGCCCTGCGCCTGGGCGTGGTGCTGGCGGCCGGCGGTGAGTTTGCTTTTGTGGTGTTCAAGATCGGGCGCGACCAGGGCCTGTTCGAGCCGCATCTCTACGATGTGCTGGTGCTGACCATCACCCTGTCCATGGCCGTGACACCGCTGCTGCTGTTGATATGCCCGAAGCTGTTCAAACCCAAGGTCAAGTCGGTGGACGTACCCGAGGAATACCGCGCCATCGAAGGCGATGCACCGCGTGTGGTGATCGCCGGCATGGGCCGGATGGGCCAGATCGTCGCGCGTATCCTGCGCGCGCAGAACGTCTCGTTCATTGCCCTGGACACCTCGGTGGAAACCATCGAACTGACCCGCAGTTTCGGCGGCATGCCGGTGTTCTACGGCGACCCGCAACGCCCGGAAATCCTGCATGCGGCCAAGGTCGAACAGGCGGAGTTCTTCGTGATCGCCATGGATGACCCGGAGATCAACATCAAGACCGCCGAACTGGTGCGCAACCTCTACCCGCACATGAAGATCATCGCCCGCGCGCGTAACCGCCAGCACGTACACCGCCTGGTGGACCTGGACGCCTCACCGGTGCGTGAAACCTTTTATTCCAGCCTGGAGATGAGCCGACGCACCCTGGTCGGCCTCGGCTTGAGCCAGGCTCAGGCCGATGCGCGCATCGACCGCTTCAAGGCCCACGACCAGCAGGTCCTCGCCGCCCAGCATGCGGTGTACGACGATGCGGCCAAAGTCATGCAGACTGCCCAGGAAGCCCGTACCGAACTGGCGCGCCTGTTCGAGATGGATCGACTGCAAGAAGAGTCCGACAAGGTGTGAGGTGGCAGGTGAACGATCTTGCGATTTTTCTGACAGAATACGCCGCAATTTCGTTCATCTCTGGAGCGCTTCATGGCCACGTTCACCAAGACCGCACTGCTGCTGGCCCTCGCGCTTACCGCCGGCAGCGTATGGGCTGCCTCCAAGGCGACCACGCAAACCATCTCCACCCTGGGCGGCAAGTTCACCTTCGACCTGCCCAAGGCCTACACCGCCGACACCCTGCCTTCCGGTAAAGCCGATGATGGCACCGCCGATACCCAGGGCACCCTGTACGCCAACGCTACCACCAAAAGCGTGGTGATCGTCGCCGAAACCGTACGTAACGATGGGGTAGCCATCAAGGACAACGACCCGCAGTTCCTCGATGGCGCCGTAGCCGACTTCGTCAAGAACCAGAGCGCCGCCCTGCCCGACTTCAAGAAGCAAAACGAGAAAAAACTCACCTACAAAGGCCTCGGCCTGCGGCAAGTCGACAGCACCGCCACCCAAGGCGGCGGCAAGACGTTGAACTCCACCTTTCTCGGCGGTTCCGGCAATCAGCTGCTGGTGATCCAGGCGATTTCGCGCGCGGATGATGTGAAGGGGCATGCTGCGCTGGTCAAGCAGATTACCGGCGGCAAGTAAGCCAATCTCCAATGTGGGAGGGGGCTTGCCCCCGATAGCGGTGTGTCAGTCTCAATATCTTTGACTGAAAGATCGCTATCGGGGGCAAGCCCCCTCCCACATTTTCAACTGCGTTTCACTTCAAACTTTTCTCCAGCCAGGCTTTTAAATCCTGGATTTCCGCTTCGCTGATCGTATGGTTCATCCCGGGATACCCATGAAATTCCGGCTTCAACCCAATCCCCTCGAGCACCGCATTCGCCCGCGTCCCCAACGCATAAGGCAGCGCCTGGTCCAACGTGCCATGGCCGATAAAGATCGCCAGCTTGCCCAACGCTTCATCCTGCTTGAGCTCGGCCTTTAGCACCGGCAACACACTGCCGCTCAAGGCCGCTATGCCACGCAGCAGCTCGGGTCTGCGCAAGCCCACTTCATAGGACATGATCGCTCCCTGGCTGAACCCGACCAGAAACACACGATCACTCATGGTGTGGTACTTGGCGGTGGCCTTGGCCACGAAGTCTTCAATCAGCCTGGCGCTGCTGTGCAGATCGGCGGTCACGCCATCGTAGTCACCGTCACCGGGGGCCTTGGTGAACCAGCGATAGCCACGTGGCTCCACCGGCAGCGGCGCACGTACCGACAGGTAGGTCCAGGTGGAAGGCAGCGCATCCTTGATGCCGAACAGGTCTTCCTCGTTGCTGCCAAAGCCATGCAGGAAAATCACCAGCGGCTGGTTGCGTGAATCGCCCTGGGTTTGCTCCAGGTACGACAGCGGCAAGTCGGTGTGCAGGTCGGCATCCGCCTGGGCGACACCGGCCAGCAGGGTCAGGGTGAGCGCGAGCAATTTGAGCATGGAAACTGTCCCTCAGGGTTTGCGCAACAAATAGGTGTCCATGATCCAGCCATTGGCGAGCCGCGCAGCCTTGCGTACCCGTTGGATGTCTTGCGCCACGTCAGCCACTTTGCCGCTGATCAGGATTTCGTCCGGCGTGCCCAGGTAGGCGCCCCAATAGATGTCCAGGTCTTGATCGGCCACGCTGCGGTAGGAGTCTTCGGCATCGAGCATCACCACCAGGGTGTCGGCATCACTCGCCTGCCCCGCCGCCAAGCGCCGCCCGGTGGTGATTTCAATGGATTTACCGATCCGGTTCAACGGCACTTTATGCCGGGCCGCCAGGGCCTGCACGCTGGTGATGCCGGGGATCACCTCAAACTCGAATTCACAGCGGCCGTCGGCCAGGATCGCCTGCAGGATGCGAATGGTGCTGTCGTACAACGCCGGGTCACCCCAGGCCAGAAACGCGCCCACTTCGCCGTCGGCCATTTCCTCGTTGATCATACGCTCGAAGGTTTGCTGCTTGTCGCGGTTGAGGTCACGCACGGCGGTGGTGTAGTCGATATCACCGCGCGCGCGCTCAGGGCAATCGGCCTCGACGAAGCGATAGCCGGGCTCGGTGATATAGGTCTCGCAGATTTCACGCCGCAGGTCGATCAGTTTGTCCTTGCTCTGGCCCTTGTCCATCAGGAAAAACACGTCGGTGCGGTTCAGCGCCTTCACGGCCTGCATCGTGATGTAGTCGGGGTTGCCGGCGCCGATGCCGATGATCAGGATGCGTTTCATGGGTTGCTCTCATTGCGGAGCGTGGATTTTGCCATGATCGGGGCGTCAGGCGTGAGTTTCCAGGCGCAGGCGCCAGACTGCATTGAAGCGCAGTTCGGTGCGCGACAGCGGTTCAACGTCGATCCGGTAGAACATCGAGACCGGGCACTGCATGACGAACAGCAGCGCAGCGCGGATAACGAACGGATGGGTCACTGCCAGCACATGGCCGGGCTGACGTTCCTGGGACTTGATCCAGTCCCCGACCCGCCTGCACAACTGCCCCAGCGTCTCGCCACCATGGGGCGCGGCGGCACTGTCGGTGAGCCAGGCGTTCATCTGATCACTGTCGAGATCGCCGAGAGCCTGGCCTTTCCAGCGCCCCAGGTTCAGGTCGCGCAGCGACTCTTCGATGCACGGCTGCGCACCGAATAACGCCGCCGTCTGCCGGGCTCGTGCCTCCGGCCCGCACACCAGGCGCGCAGCCTTGGGGTAATGGCCTGCCAAAGACAGTTGCGCGCTTTGCCAGTCCATGAGCAGCGACTCGTCATCGGCAAAACGTGCCTGTTTCTGCGCCGCCGTGGCCGCATGGCAGATCAGGGTCAATCGGGTAGCCTGCACGCCATTCGCTCCGCCGGGATCAGGCTGCCAAGCCTGGCGCAGTTAACGCCTCGATGCAACGCCCGGCGACCGCGCCCTCAAGCCAATGCCGCCGCCGCAGGCACTGCCGCCGGGCTGGTGCTGGCCACAAAGTCCTCCTTGCGCAGCAGCACCAAAGCGATCAGCGACACCACCCCGGTCGCCACATAGAAGTACCAGGGCGAGGTGATGTCACCGGTCACCTTGATCAGCCAGGTGGAGATCAGCGGCGCGCTGCCGCCAAACACCGCAACGGGCACGTTGTACGCCACGGCAATCCCGGTGGAACGGATGCGCGTGGGCAGCAGTTCGCTCATCAGCGCATAGGTGGACGAAGCGTACAGGCCGAACAGAATCGCCACCGCCATCAACGGCGCGAAGAAGGTTGCCGGCGTGGCGGTCGGTGCCATCTTGAACAGCCAGAACATCGCCAGGGTCGCCAGTGTGCCGATCACCATCAGGAACGGCTTGCGCCCGTACCTATCGGTGAAGGCGCCGCCGAACGGCATGACGAAGGCCGCCGAGAAGCTGGCGACGAACACATAAAGCAAGGTGGTGCCGCTGTCGAACTTGAGAATCTTGGCCATGTAGGTCGAGGCAAAGGTCAGCACCAGGTAAAAGATCGAGCTGTGCAAGGTGATGATGAAGAACACCAGGGCAATCGCGCGCTTCCACTGCCAGACTTCGCGCAGGGGTGCGCGAGAAGTTTGCCCGGCGCGTTGCAGGGCAAGGAACTCGGGGCTGTCTTCGAGCTTGAGGCGGATGTACATGGAAATGAAGCCCAGCGGCGCGGCGATCAGGAACGGCACGCGCCAGGCCCAGTCCTGCATCATGTCGGCGCCCAGCACCCAGGTCATGCCATTGGCCACGGCGCCGCCCAGCAGCAGGCCAAGCACGGCGGTGACCATCAACCAGCAGGTGGCAAAGCCGCGTCGGCCGGGACCGGCGTATTCGGAAATGAAGCTGGTGACCGTGCCGATTTCACCGCCCGCCGAGAAGCCTTGTACACAGCGCACCAGGATCAACAGAATCGGGGCGGCGATGCCCAGGGTCGCGTACGTGGGCAGCAAACCGAGCATCACCGTGGAGCCGGTCATCATCACCAGCGCCATGATCAGGGTTTTACGCCGGCCGATCTTGTCCGCCAGCGGGCCGAAGAACAGCCCGCCCAGGGGCCGGATGAAGAAGCTCAGGGCGAACGCGGCAAAACTGGCCAGCAGGCTGGTGGTGGGGTCGTCGGAGACGAAGAACGCCTGGCCGATATAGACGGCAAGAAAGCCGTAGACGCCATAGTCGTACCACTCGATCAAGTGGCCGGAGGTGGCACCGAGAAACGCGCGGCGGCGTTTGCGGACAGTGTCGTGCGCGTGATTGCCCATCGAGGGGGACTCCTTGTCTGTTTGTCGATCCATGCTAAAACGCGGCGATACTCGCCGCTTTGAGCGATTGCCGCAAGTCGGTCTTGAGGATTTTGCCGTAGCTGTTCTTGGGCAATTCGCTGCGCCACACATATTTCTTGGGTTTCTTGAACGATGCCATGCGCGCCAGGAACCAGGCCGTCAGCTCGGCTTCGTCGAGGGGCTGGCCGCTGCGCGTCACCACAAACGCCACCACCGACTCGCCCCACTGCGGGTCCGGTTCACCCACCACGCACACCTCAAACACCTCGGGATGCTGGGCCAGCACCTCCTCGACTTCGCGCGGGTAGACATTGCTGCCGCCGCTGATGATCACGTCCTTGGAGCGATCCGTGAGGGTCAGGTAGCCGGCGGGGTCGAGGAAACCGATGTCGCCGGTCAGCAACCAGCCATCGACCAGGGCCTGGCGCGTGGCCTCGGGGTTGCGCCAATACCCCTGCATCACCGTAGCGCCACGTACGGCAATTTCGCCGCGCGTTCCCATGGGCAGCGGTTGGTGCCCGGTATCAAGGATGCGGATTTCCACACAGGCTTGCGCATGGCCGACGGACGCGGCCAGGGTCGCCCAATCAGGGCGTTGACGGTCGGCAATCAGCCCACGGGGCAGCACGCTGATGGTCATCGGGCTCTCGCCCTGGCCGTAGATCTGCACCAGGCGGGCGCCAAAGGTGTCGACAGCATCGCGCAAGTCGGCCAGGTACATCGGGCCACCGCCGTAGACTATGGTCTTGATGCCTGCGCCGCTGTAGCCCTGGCGCCGCGCCTGCTCGACCATGCGCTTGACCATGGTCGGCGCGGCAAACAGCGAAACACTGCCCAGCTCGGCCGCCAGGCCAAACAGCTCGGCGGCGTCAAAACCATTGGACGCCGGCACCACATGGCGCGCGCCGCAGCGTACGTGAATGAAGTTATAGAGCCCGGCGCCATGGGACATCGGCGCGGCATACAGCGCCGCATCGTCGGCGCTCACCGGATCGACATCGGTGGCGTAACACAACGACATGGCGATCAGATTGCCATGGGACAGCATCACCCCCTTGGAACGCCCGGTGGTGCCGGAGGTATAGAACAGCCAGGCAAGGTCGTGATCCTGGCGCGGCACCGGTTGCTCCCGTGTCGCCCCGCCAGGGTCATCAGGCGGCAGCACGTGACCATCGAGCTCTGTGCAGCGCAGGGGTAGGTCCTGCGCTGAAAACACCCGGCCGCCATCGGTAAAGATCAGGCGGGCCTGGGCGTTATCGGCGATCCACGCCGCCTCGGTCGGATGCAGCTTGGCGTTGATCGGCACCGCCACCGCACCCATCCACCAGATGGCGTAGAGCAACTCCAGGTAGTCGCAGCTGTTTTTCATCAGCACCGCCACCGCATCCCCCGGCTGCACGCCGTGCTGGTCCTGCAACTGCGCGGCGCGCTGGCGCACGTGGGCGGTGAAGGTGGCGTAGTCGGCCACTTGCCGGGCGCCGTCGAACAGTGCCGGGCGTTGCGGGTCGCGACGTTGGGTATCGTGCAACCAATTGGCGATGTTCATGGCTCAGTACCGGCGCGCATGCAGGACCGAGGCGTAGTTGGCCACCGCCATTCCACCCATGTTGAACACCAGCCCGAACTCCGCGTTGGGCACCGCCAGGCCGATCGGCTCGCCGGTCAATTGCCGGAACGCCAGGGCATGCATCGAGACACCCGTCGCGCCAACGGGATGGCCCTTGGCCTTGAGCCCACCGGAAAGGTTCACCGGCAAGCGCCCGCCCGCGCGCACCACACCGCTGTCGAGTACACGGTGCCCCTCGCCTTTGGGCGCCAGGCCCATGGCTTCGTAGATCAGCAGCTCGGCGATGGTGAAGCAATCATGCACCTCGGCGAAACTCAGGTCGGCCAGGGTCACACTGGCCCCGCGCAAGGCGGAGTGAATGGCCCGCTGCGGGCCTTCAAACGCGAGGATGTCGCGCTGGGCGATAGGCAAGGTGTCATTGACCTGGGTCATCGCGCGAATCTGCACATCGCGACGGAACGCCCGCGCGCGCTTGGGTGAAGCCAGGATGATCGCCGCCGCACCATCGCTGATCAGCGAGCAATCGGTAAGGCGCAGCGAATCGGCTACGAACGGGTTGCTCTGGGACACATTGTTGCAGTGCTCGAAATTCATCTCCCGGTGCATCTGCGCCAACGGGTTGGCCATGGCATTGGAGTGATTCTTGGTGGCAATCGCCGCCATCGAGCCCAGCGGGCTATGGTAGCGCTCGGCGTATTGGCGCGCGGCGCGACCGAACAGCTGCGGGAAACTCAGGCCGGCCTCGGCGGCATCGTTCTGGTAACCGGCACCGGCCAGCGCCTGGGTGACGGCAGCCGTGGAGGTGTGGGTCATTTTTTCGGCGCCCACCACCAGCACCAACTCGGCGCTGCCGGAGAGAATCGCATTGACCCCGGCCTGGATCGCCGCCGAACCGGATGCACAAGCGTTTTCGCAGCGCGTGGCCGGCTTGAAGCGCAGCCCGGGGTCGGCCTGCAGCAGCAATGACGCGGCAAAACCGTCGGGCACCAGCCCGGCATTGAAGTGGCCAAGGAACAGCGCATCGATTTGCGATGCCTCAAGGTCGGCATCGCTGAGGGCCTCACGCGTGACCTGAACAATCAGATCCTCCAGCGTGGTGCCTTCCAGACGACCAAAACGCGAATGACCAGCGGCAACGATAGACACGCAATCAACAGGCATAATCAATTTCTTCTGTTCTTCAACCGGACTTCCCCTACAATGAACCAGCTCTGGCCGCACGCCAATTCGTGTAACTACTTACATGGATAAGTAGTTTTACAAGGATAAGTATTCGCCAGTGAGTTGAACAACGAGGCAGGATGCCCATGACCGTGTTTACCCAGCCCTTGCAAGACCTCGAACGCCTGGCGTTCAAACTGTCCCCCGCTCCGCAGTTGGTCACCAGCAACCGCGTGATACTCGACTGCAACGACGCGTTCCTGAAACTGTTCGGCTATGCCCGCGAGGCGCTGGTCAATCAGTTGACCTTGCTGATCTACCCGTCCAAGGCCGACTAC
The DNA here is from genome assembly GCF_900004965.1 of Pseudomonas sp. 44 R 15. NCBI lineage: Bacteria > Pseudomonadati > Pseudomonadota > Gammaproteobacteria > Pseudomonadales > Pseudomonadaceae > Pseudomonas > Pseudomonas sp. 44 R 15. The sequence goes on along the minus strand of NZ_CVTU01000105.1, from coordinate 21,144 downwards.
CACGCCATCGGCAAGCGCAGCCATGATTGGTTGCTCGACAGCGACAACGGTTTTTATTCCGACGAGCGCTTCATGCAGCATCGCAACGGCGAGGTGTTCTGGGCCAAATCCCATGGCTACACTCTTACGCCCAGGGACCCGTTCAAGCTGATGATCTGGCACTTCGAACGTCTCGACCGCAGTCACCAGGGCACCGGGGACTTGACGCCGCGGGAGCGCGAGATTGCCATGCATATCGTGAACGGGCTCAAATCAAAGGAAATCGCCCTGCGCCTGGGGATTTCCCACCGCACGGTTGAAGTGCATCGGGCACGGTTGATGAGGAAATTGCAGGCCAAGACGGTGGTGGAGTTGGTGTCGAAGATTATTATGGTGGCGTGAGGGGGGTCTTCGGTTGGGTTTGTTGGTTTTGGTGGGAGGGGGCTTGCCCCCAATGACGGCCGAACAGCCAACGCGTATTTACCTGACACTCCGAGGTCCAAATGTGGGAGGGGCGGTGCGACGATTCGACTTGCCCCCGATGGCGGCCTCAGGGCCGACCAGGATGTTGGATCAGATCGAGTACATATCCGTTTCTGCGGTAACGGCTGCTTAGGGTTCCGCCCTGACGGCGGGTCACTTTGGAA
>NZ_CVTU01000105.1:10341-20447 GCF_900004965.1 Pseudomonas sp. 44 R 15 | reverse complement strand
TCAAGCCTGCGTTCGGCCAGCGTGGTTTAACGGGGCGCCTAGGATCAAAAGCAGATCAAGATCAAGAGCGACTCGCTTCGCATCGTGGTTACGGGTGGGCGCTACAGCGTTGTGTCGATATCTATGGCCATCGGGGGCAAGACGAATCGTCGCACCGCCACTCCCTCATTTTGCTCGTCAGGCTCCCCCCTACCAACGCTCTTTCAACATCCGCAGTTCCAGATGCTGCAACAGCATGATGGTCTTGCCATCCACAATCTCCCCGCTGGCCACCATCCCCAACGCCTGCTCGAACCCCAGTTCCAGCACTTCGATGTCCTCGCCCTCTTCCGCCAGGCCGCCGCCGGCGCCAACCCGGTCGCCCGCCTGGTATTCGCCGGTAAAGAAGTGAATGCGCTCGGTCACCGACCCCGGGCTCATGAAGGCCGCATAGACTTTTTCGACATGCCCCACGCGGTACCCGGTCTCTTCCTCGGCTTCCAGGCGGATGCGTTCTTCGGGACTGGCGTTGTCGAGCAACCCGGCCGCCGCTTCGATCAGGTAACCGGGGTAATCATTGACGAAAGTCGGCATGCGGAACTGGCGGATCAGCAGCACCGTGCGCTGCTCGCGGTTGTACAACAGGATGGTCGCACCGTTGCCCCGGTCATACACCTCGCGGGTCTGGGCTTGCCAACTGCCGTCGCGACGGCGCAGGTCGAAGCTGTATTTCTTCAAGAGGTACCAGTTGTCCGAAAGGGTTTCTTCGGCGGTGATGCGCACGGGGCTGTTGTCCATGGTCGGGCCTTTGCTCAAAGAAGCGGAGCATCGCGTGCAGGCCATGCAGCGTCAAGCCGGTTGCCCGGATGGGTCGCTGCAACACTTTGCAAGCAATCCTGCGTCACGGCCGTCGTATTAATTTTTGCTCTGCCCGGGCCATCTGGTACAACCCGAGCTTGGCTTTTGTACTGGAATCTTCATGTCAGCTTTTTCCATACCCCGCCGGGGCCTGCGCCGGTTTGTGCTGCTGTGCATGGCCCTGCTGATCGTCGGCCTGCCGGTCGGCTGCGCCGTGCTGCAACACAAGGAGCGCGAACTGGTGTTTCGCATCGAGCCGGGCACCGCAGGCTGGTACACCGGCCTGCCAAGCGCCGTGCAGGAGTTCGATATCAAGCCCGCCACGTTCAAATCCGGCCAGAATATCCATGGCTGGTGGTACCCGGCCGCGCGCAAGGATGCGCCTGCGATCCTCTATCTGCACGGCGTGCGCTGGAACCTCACCGGCCAGCTGTTTCGCATCGAACAGTTGCACGCTTTGGGCTATTCGGTGCTGGCCATCGACTATCGCGGTTTTGGCAAAAGCCAGGGCGACCTGCCTTCGGAAACCACGGTGTATGAAGACGCGCGCATCGCCTGGGAACGCTTTCAAACCTTGCAGCCGGACCCCGGCAAACGCCTGATCTACGGCCACTCCCTGGGTGGCGCGGTGGCCATCGACCTCGCGGCCGAGTTGAGCAGGCAGGTGCCGTTGCCGGTACGCGGGCTGGTAATCGAATCCACGTTCACGTCCCTGGGGGATGTCGCCACGGCCGTTGCCGATACCTCACTGCCGGTGCGCTGGTTGCTGTCGCAGAAATTCGATTCCATCGACAAGATGGCCGATATCCATATGCCATTGCTGGTGGTGCACGGCCTTGATGACCGCTACGTACCACCGCGTTTCAGCCAGCAGTTATTCGAAGCCGCCCAGGAACCCAAGCGGCTGTTACTGGTACCGGGGGCCGGCCACAACAACAGCATGAGCCTGGCCGGGCGCAATTATGGTGTGGCGCTGGACAAGCTGATGCAAACGACGATGCCATCACCGGTGGTCAGCCACTCCACAGGGCGAGACGGTGACTCATAAACGCACTTTTCGGCACTGGCTTGGCCAAGGCCTGTCAAGCGCAAACCCTGCCCATATTGGCCGTCATTGAAAGTTGATCAAATATTGATCGCAGGTTAAATCGCCAATGCTGCCGGGGCCTTGCAAAGTTATCCACAGAGATACCCACGGTTTTCGTGGACAACTCTTTTTACTTTTCCGTTTCTTTTTGCCCATCAAACGCCGTCAGGAAACGTGCCAGGCAGCAGGATCTCGCGATTCACATCGCGTATATCGTTATAGCCACACAGCGCCATCGACACATCCAACTCACGGGCGATGATCTCCAGCGCTCTGGTCACGCCCGCTTCGCCCATCGCGCCCAAGCCATACAGATGCGGGCGTCCGATCATCGTGCCCCTGGCGCCCAGCGCCATGGCCTTGAGTACGTCCTGGCCGGAGCGAATGCCACCATCGAGCCACACCTCTATCCGATTGCCCACCGCCTCCACAATCGCCGGCAATTGGCTGATGCTCGACGGCGCACCATCCAGCTGACGGCCCCCGTGGTTGCTCACCACCAACGCATCGGCGCCGGTATTGACCGCCAGGCGTGCGTCTTCCACATCGAGGATGCCCTTGATGATCAGCTTGCCGCCCCAGCACTTCTTGATCCACTCCACATCGTCCCAGCTCAAGCGCGGGTCAAATTGTTGGGCAGTCCACGCCGACAGCGAACTCATGTCGGCCACGCCCGTCACATGCCCGACGATATTGCCGAAACCACGACGCCGCGTGCCGAGCATGCCCATCACCCAGCGCGGCTTGGTCATCATGTTGAGGATGTTCGGCAGGGTCAGCCTGGGCGGCGCCGACAAGCCATTGATCAAATCCTTGTGACGCTGCCCGAGGATCTGCAGGTCCAGCGTCAACACCAACGCATCAACACCCGCCGCCTTGGCCCGCTCGATCAAGCGCTCGATAAACCCGCGATCGCGCATCACATACAACTGGAACCAGAAGGGCTGGCCGACGTGCTCGGCGATGTCTTCCAGCGAACAGATGCTCATGGTCGACAAGGTATAGCGCAGGCCAAAAGCCGCAGCGGCGCGCGCGGTGAGGATCTCGCCATCGGCGTGCTGCATGCCCGCAAGGCCGGTAGGTGCCAGCGCCACCGGCATGGCCATGTCCTGGCCAATCATGCTGGCGCGGATCGAACGTTCATCGATATTGCGCGCCACGCGTTGACGGAATTTGATACGGGCAAAATCGCTTTCATTGGCCCGGTAGGTGCTCTCAGTCCAGGAGCCGGAATCGGCGTAGTCGTAGAACATGCGGGGCACACGTTTTTGCGCAAGCTTGCGTAAGTCTTCGATGGTTGTGATCAACGACATCGGGTCACCTCTCCCTGAACTGAACCCAGAGAGTAACCGGCGATCGCCCAGGCAACCAGCCATTGCGTTTATCTCGCGAGCTGTACACGGCGGCGCCCTGCCCCGGCCCAGGTAAACCGGCGAGGCTTTTTTCAATCAGGTCGGGAGGTGCGACCGATGAAGGTCCAGCAGGTCCAGGGCATCGGCGATCGCATGGCCGCTGGCGGTGTTATCGAAGATGCACCAGGTGGGAATGCCCTCCTCCATCGACTGGCGCAACAACCGCGCATACGCCTGCACCCGCTCATGCCCATAAGCGCTGTGATAAATGCGAGGCGAGCCATGCAGGCGCCAATAATGCACGCCGTGCCAGGCATCGCCTGTGGCAATGACATCGGGGTCGGCGGTGACCCAGCCAATCTCCAGGGCTCGCAACAGACTCCCAGCCGCCAGCCAACTGGCATGGCGCGGCTCCAGCACTACGGCGCCGGCAAAACCCTGGCGCAGCGCCTCGAAAAAGGCGCGGGCAACCAGCGGTTCATAACTCAAGGACGGCGGCAGCTGAACCAGCAGGCAACCGAGCTTTTCGTGCAGTTGCAGGCATTGCGCGAGAAACTCGTTCAGGGCGCTGGCGCACTGCTGCAAGCGCAGCTCGTGGGTGATCCGCTTGGGCATCTTGACCGAAAAACGAAACCCCGCAGGCACCGAATCGCGCCAGCGCGCGTAGGTTTTCGGCAAGTGGGGCCGATAAAACGAACTGTTGATTTCCACCGCATTGAAACGCGAAGCGTAGCGCTGCAGATGCGTGCCTTGCCCAAGGAAGGCCGGCCAATGCTCGCGGGGCAGGCTCCAGCCAGCACAGCCCACATACAGCGGTGCTGTCAAAACAGCACCGTGGCCGCATCGCGCATGAAAATCTCGATGGTCTTGGGCCCGACGCCGTCGAACTCACCCAGGCGCCTTTCGAACGCCTGGCGGTCGTCGCTGGCCTCAAGCATCCGGGTGATGCTGCCGCTGTAATCGGCATTGAGTTTTGCGCTCAGGTCCAACAGGCGCTGGGCCGTGGTTTCGTCGTAACGCACGTAATGCGCGCGTCCCAACATGGCGACCAGTTGCCGCGACGTGCAGTGCTGCAATTTACGCGGCGTGTCGCGGCCCTCCTCTTCAATGATCACCCTGTACGCCTGCGCGGCAATCGGCGCCTGAATGCGCTTGCCCATCAGGAAGCTGGCGATAAACCACTTGAACAGGCTGCTGTCATCGCCAGGCTTGAGCTCGATTCCCAGTTCCGACGCGCTGATGGAACGGGCCATGCTCACTGCCCCTTGCTGAGCTGTCCCTTGCTGAGCTTCTCATTGATCGCATCGGTCTGGCGCTCAAGGTCCTTGATCGAGGTAGGCGTCACCACTTTATCGATGGTTTCGGTCCTGGGGTTCGGACGTTCCAGGGACTGCCCTTTAGTGTCGTCGGCATTGCCCTTTTGCGCGTCTTCGGAACTGACGGGCGCGGGGGTTTTATCGGCGGGCTTGTGATCAGTCACGGTGCTATCTCCTGGTAATGACAGGTCACCCACAGTGGCGACCCTATGCAGCAGAACCCTGTGAATTTGGATTAGTTCAAGGAAATTGCCACGCTTGCCGTTCGGTCAATGCGTGCAAAAAAAATTTAAACCTTTTACCCGGGCGCCGGTTCAACAGTCTCGTAACGGCAACACGCCATTTCCAAGGAGAGACACCATGACGACTCGACTGATGAAACACATGGGCCTGACATTCGCGCTGGTTGCAGGCTCGATTTCCACCGCGATGGCCGCCACCTCCAACGACTTTGTCGAGAGCGCCGCCCAGGGCGGTATCACCGAGGTGGAAGCCGGCAAACTGGCGCTGGAAAAAAGCAGTTCGGCGGACGTGAAGACCTTCGCGCAGCACATGATTACCGACCATACCAAGGCCAACCAGGAACTGATGGCACTGGCGAAAAAACTCGATATCGAAGTACCGGATGACGCCGCCCTGACTGACAAGGCGAAGAAAGCCATCCTGGAAATGCGCGATGAATCGTTCGACAAGGCCTACGCCAACAACCAGGTGGACGCCCACGAGAAAACCGTCGCACTGTTCAAGAAGGAAGCAGAGTCCTCGGACAACGCCGAGTTGAAAGCTTTCGCCACCAAGACCCTGCCGACCCTTGAAGCACACCTGGAAAAAGCCAAGGCGCTGCAAGGCAAATACGCCCATTAATTCACTTACCCAAACAGGAGACACCCGCTTATGAGTGCGCAACTCAACGGTAAGAAAATCCTGATCATCACCTCCAATACCGGCATCGAGCGCGATGAACTGCTCAAGCCTCTGCAAGCCCTGCGTGGTTTCGGCGCGACCGTGACGCACGCCTCCAGCAAAGGTGGCACTACCCAGACCTTCGTGGGCGATACGGAAAAGGACCAGACCGTGGAATCCGACGTGCAACTGTCGGACGTGATCGGCAGCGACTTCGACGCGCTGGTCATCCCTGGCGGCACCGTCAATGCCGATACCCTGCGCCAGGACAGCGCCGCGCTGCGCTTGATCAGCGAGTTCGCCCAGGCCGGCAAGACCATCGCGGCCATCTGCCACGGCCCGTGGACGTTGATCGACGCGGGCGTGGTCAAAGGCAAGACCCTGACTGCGTTTAAAAGCGTGCGTATCGATCTGGAGAACGCTGGCGCCGCCAGTGTGGTCGACGCCCAGGTGAAGAAATGCAAGGCCAATGGCTGGACCTTGATCACCTCACGCACGCCGGACGATTTGCCGGCGTTCAATGAGGCGATTGCCCAGGCTGTTGCGGGTTGATCCGTCCACCGCAATAAAAACAGGCGCCCCATGGGGCGCCTGTTTTTTTAACTGAACGCTTCAGTGTTTACGTGGTTGCGCCATCTCGCGCTTGGGCCCGAACATCGCCCAGGCGATCAGCCCCAGCAGGGGTACGAAGATCAGCACCACCACCCATAAGCCCTTGGTCTCCCAGCCGCCGGTACTGCGCAACACGATGTTGATGGCCCACAGTTCCAACAGCAGCAGAATCACTGCCAGTACGATCCAGATATATTCAATTTGCATGCTTCACCTCCTGAAGTCTAAGGGTTAGGTCAAGCAAATGCGCCAGGGGTTCCATCGAATTGTTCAGCAACGCACTTCAACGGCGGCGGCGGTTGTGCGTTGTGCAATCCCGGCAACCCCCGATCATGCAAGCTGCACGACAACCACCCGACGGGTTGACGCCATCCATTTGATTTAAAACATAATTTACTGGCCTGAGAAGTTGGTACGCGTGATGCAATGAGCTTACTCACGAGGCGTGCGTTTCGACATGCCCGACCATTACCCGTGAGGTTCCACATGAATGCCATCGACCTTCTCAAAGCCGACCACGAACGCGTCAAGACCCTGCTGACCCAATTGAGCGAATCCACCGAACGCGGGGTGAAAAAACGCACCGACTTGCTGGCCAAGCTGGAGATGGAAATCACCCTGCACACCAAGCTGGAAGAAGAAATTCTCTACCCTGCTTTCAGAAAAGCCGGCGGCAAGGAACAAGACATCATGTACCACGAAGCCAAGGAAGAGCACCGCACCGTCGACTCATTGGTGCTGCCCGACCTGAAGCAGACCGACCCGTCCACCACCGAGTTTTCCGGTCGAGTCAAAGTGGTCAAGGAGCTGCTGGAGCACCATATCGAAGAAGAAGAAACCGAGATGTTTCCAGAGGCCAGGAAGCTTCTGGGCAAAGCGGTGCTGGAGGAACTCGGGGCTGAAATGGAAGCGATGAAAGCGGCTCATAAAAAGGCCATGACGAGTAAACCAATGGCTGCGTAAGGCCTATTGGTCACGTTGTCTGCGCTTTGATTGGCGCAAGCGCCAGGGCCTGTTTACCGGCCCTGACGCCTTATCCTCAGCAACCAGGCCAGACAAAATACGATTGCGACGGTAACAGCGCTGCATACGAGGCAGGCAAAGTAGTTCGAGATGTTGCTGCAAGACAAGCCAGCCCACCCCTTGTCGGAAAATTATCGGCTGACCGCCGTCCACTGCGCCTGACTGGCCGCCGTGGCCATCAAGCTGTTGACCGATCATGTGCCCATGCCCCCAAACCGCGTAGGAACAGGTTCACCAGTACGCAGGAGTACAGGGCCCAGGCGATCAGCGCCCGCTCGAGGCAGCTCGATTTCATCACCGCGACCCTACCACCGAAGCCACAAAAGGATAGAGCGCAGCGCGCACCTGTGGCAGAACGTCGCAGATTACGCCGGGGCCCAGGGTTGCTAGACTCTGCACCCTTCTCGTTACTCCTTTTCAAAGCCGGGTGGGCAACTCCAGAGCCATTCAGGCGTTTCACAGGATGCACAGTTGATGAGTACGTTATTCACCCGCCGCAAAGTGCTGACCGGCATGGGCCTGTTGGGCCTGGGCAGCCTGCTGGGCGGCTGTGACTACAGCCCCAAGCTGGATTTCAAGTACGGCAAGGACCTCAGTGACAAGATCATGGGGCGCACCTTCAAGCTCAAGAACACCGACGGCGAAACCGTCACCCTGAGCTCGTACCGTGGCCTGATGCCCGTGGTGTTCTTCGGCTTCACCCAGTGCCCGGCGGTCTGCCCGACCACCCTGGCGCGCGCCGCCCAGGCGAAGAAGCTGATGGGCCGCGACGGTGAAATCATGCAGGTGGTGTTCATCACCCTGGACCCCGAGCGAGACACCCCCGAGATACTCGATAAATACGTCAAGGCCTTCGACCCCAGCTTCGAAGCCCTGTATGGCACCCCGGAAGAAATCGCCGTGGCCGCCAAGGAATTCGGGATCTTTTATGAAAAGATCCCCGCCGGCGACACCTACACCCTGTCCCACACCGCCACCAGTTTCGTGTTCGATACCCGTGGCAACCTGCGCCTTGGCTTGCAGGCATCCCTTACCGCTAAAGAGTGCGCAGAAGACCTGCTCACCGTCATGGAGGTCTGCTAATGACTGCCGTTCAACACCTCAAGCGTCTCACCCTAGGCCTCACCCTGCTCGGCCTCGCCGCCCACGCCAGCGCCCAGGTGCAAGTGAGCGACGCCTGGGTACGTGCCACCGTGCCGGGCCAACCGTCCAGCGGCGCCTTCATGACCGTCACCGCCGACAGCGACAGCCAATTGCTGCGCGTGTCTTCACCAGTGGCCAAAGACGTGCAGATCCATGAAATGAGCATGAAAGACGACGTGATGCGCATGGGCCCGGTGGACTCGGTAGCCCTGCCCGCAGGCAAAGCCGTCAAGCTCGACCCGAATGGCTACCACGTGATGCTGATGGGCCTGACCGGCCAGATCAAGGAAGGCGACCAGGTGCCGCTGACCCTTACGGTAAAAGACGCCAAGGGCACCGAGCAGACCATCGAAGTGGAAGCGCCAGCGCGTGGTTTGGATGGGATGGATCGTAGCCACATGGACCATAGCAAGATGCACTGAGGGGCGAACTCTCTGACACTAGGATGAACGCTATCGCACGCTCAATGGGTTCGGTTCGCAACCACTCGTGCAAAACCTGACCGATGGGGAAGGTTGGCGCCATGGTGGTTGCACTGCAGCTGGAAGCGGGCATGATCTGGCTGAACCGTCGACCGCTCGCTATGGTCCCAACCCGTACGCTCATCGTTAAAGGAACCCATCCATGACCCTGCCTCAAGAAATGACCCTGATCGAAATCACCGCCCCCGGCGGCCCCGACGTGCTGCAGCCGCGTCGCGCAGACGTGCCGGTGGCAGGCCCCGGCGAGATCCTGATTCGCGTGCATGCCGCCGGGGTCAACCGTCCCGACGCCCTGCAACGTGCCGGCAAATACCCGATGAAACCCGGCATGAGCCCGATCCCCGGCCTGGAAGTGGCCGGTGAAGTGGTGGCGCTGGGCGAAGGCGTGCATCAATACGAACTCGGCGACAAGGTCTGCGCACTGACCAATGGCGGCGGCTATGCGCAGTTCTGCGCGGTGCCGGCCAGCCAGGCGCTGCCGATTCCCGAAGGCATGGACTGGATTCAAGCGGCGGCCGTGCCGGAGACCTTCTTCACCGTCTGGGCCAACCTGTTCGGTCTCGGCGGCGCCTGCAACGGCCAGCGCGCGCTGATCCACGGCGGCACCAGCGGTATCGGCACCACCGCCCTGATGCTCTGCCGGGAATTCGGTATCGAGGCATTCGCCACCGCCGGCAGCGCCGATAAATGCGCGGCGATCGCCAAGCTCGGGGCGCAGCCGATCAATTATCGCGAAGAGGATTTTGCCCAGGTCATCGCCGAGAAAACTGCAGGTAAAGGCGTCGATGTGATTCTCGACATCATGGGTGCCTCCTACCTCAACAACAACCTCAAGACCCTGGGCATGGACGGCCACCTAGTGATACTGGGCTTCCTCGGTGGCGCCAAGGCCAATGAGGTGGACCTGCTGACCATACTCGGCAAACGTGCGGTCATCACCGGTTCCCTGCTACGCGCACGCACCCGCGAAGAAAAGGCCGCCATCGCCGAGCAGTTGCGTGAACACATTTGGCCGGTGCTGAGCGAAGGGCGTTGCCTGCCGATCATCGACAAGGTGTACGAATACACCGACGCCGCCCAGGCACACGCCCGCATGGAAGGTGGCGACCATATCGGCAAGATTGTGCTGCGAGTCGAATAAACCAGACAGCTCCCTGTGGCGAGTGAGCTTGCTCCCGCTGAAGCATAGGTATCTACACAACTCTGTAGCCCCCAACCGTAATCACGATGCGAAGCGAGTCGCTCTGGCTCTGGCTTTTGATCTGCTTTTGATCTCAGGCGCCCCGTTAAACCACGCTGGCCGAACGCAGGCTTGAATCCGTGGGTAACCCGGCAGGACGCCGGGTTAGCC
>NZ_CVTU01000105.1:5239-10291 GCF_900004965.1 Pseudomonas sp. 44 R 15 | reverse complement strand
CTTACTTTTGCGCTTTTCAAAAGTGAGCCGCCGTCAGGGCGGAACCCTAAGTGGCCGTTACCGCAGAAACGGATATGTACTCGGTCTGATCCAAGATACTGGCTGTCCCTGAGGCCGTCATCGGGGGCAAGCCCCCTCCCACATTTGGATCTCGGAGCGTCAGGTAGATACGCGTTAGCTCCCTCGCCACAGGTGCAGTGTCGCACCAAAATTGTGTAGATACCTATGCCCGCTGGAGGGCGCAGCCCTCCCCGACTCGCCACAGGGTAGCTGTCGAACTCAGCCTGGTTGAACATATTCCGGATAATCCACATACCCGGCCTCGGTCCCGCCATACAACCCCTCAGCCTTCAACGCATTCAACGGCCAGCCATTGAAGATTCGCTGCGGCAGGTCCGGGTTGGCAATGAACGGCCGGCCGAATGCAATCAGGTCCGCCAGCCCGGCGTCCACCAGTGTTGCGCCACGTTCGGCGGTGTAGCGGCCGGCATAGATGACGCGTCCGCTGAAGGTGCTGCGCACGGCCTGGCGGAAGCTGTCCGGCAGGTCGGGAGCATTGTCCCAGTCGGCTTCGGCGATGGAGACATAGGCGATACCCGACTGCTCCAGCACCTTGATCGCTTCGATATAGGTGTGGTGCGGGTCTTCTTCCACCAGGCCGATGTAGACACGCTCCTGATCGGTGCCACTGAACAACGGCGAAAAGCGCACGCCAACGCGCTCAGGGCCGACTACGCGGCACACGGCTTCGACGATTTCGCGCAAAAAGCGCAGGCGATTGTCCAGCGTGCCACCGTATTCATCATCGCGCTGGTTGGAATGGGCCGAGATGAACTGGTTGACCAGGTAACCATTGGCCGAATGAATCTCCACCCCGTCGAAGCCGGCGTCCAGGGCATTGCGCGCCGCCTGTGCGTAGTGGCCGACCAGTTCCTCGATCTCCAGCACCGTCAGGGCGCGGGGGACCGGCGGTTGTTTGAGCTCACCGGCACCCGGCGCCGTTTCGATAAAGGCCTTGGCCTGCAGGGCCTGGATGGCCGAGGGGGCGACCGGTGCGGCGCCGTCGGGTTGCAAGGCATTGTGGGACACACGGCCCACATGCCACAGCTGGGCGAAGATCACGCCGCCCTCGGCATGCACCGCCTCGGTGACCTTGCGCCAGCCGTCGATCTGCGCCGGCGTGTAGATCCCCGGCGTCCACGCGTAACCCTGGCCGCGAGGCTCGATCTGGGTGCCCTCGCTGACCATGAACCCGGCGCTGGCGCGTTGACGGTAGTACGTGGCCATCAAGTCGGTGGCGATATCGCCCGGTTGCGCGCTGCGCTGGCGGGTCAGGGGCGGCAGCACGATGCGGTTGTTCAGGGTGTGATGCCCCAGTTTTACGGGGGTGTTCAACGGATGAGCCATGGGGATATTCCAAATTCAGGACGAACGAAAACACTGGCGACTCTTGCGAGCCGCCACATGCATCAATCGGTGGGGTTAAGTCGGTGGGGTTAAGTTAAGCGGTGAGGTTCAACAGGGCCTTGGCCACTTCACTGGAGCTGCCGGGGTTCTGCCCCGTCACCAGCAGACCATCGACAATCACGAACGACTGCCAATCGGCGCCCTTCTCATACTTGCCGCCCAGTTTCTTGAATTCATCTTCCACCAGGAACGGCACGACGTCAGTCAGGCCCACGGCGGCCTCTTCCGAGTTGGAGAACCCCGTGACGCGACGGCCCTTGACCAAGGGCTCGCCGTTGACCGCCTTGACGTGACGCAAGGCGCCCGGTGCGTGGCAGACCAACCCGACAGGCTTGCCGGCACGCTCGAACGACTCGATCAGCGCGATGGACACCGGCGACTCGGCCAGGTCCCACAGCGGGCCGTGGCCGCCCGGGTAGAACACGGTGTCGAAGTCATCGGCGTTGACCGCGTCCAACTTCACCGTAGTGGCGAGGGCCTGCTGCGCGGCAGGGTCGGCGTTGAAGCGATGGGTCTGTTCGGTCTGGGCATCGGGCTGATCGCTGACCGGGTCCAGCGGCGGCTGGCCACCGGCAGGCGATGCCAGCACCACCTCGGCGCCGGCGTCCTTGAACGCGTAATAGGGAGCGGCAAACTCTTCGAGCCAGAAGCCGGTCTTGCGGCCGGTATCGCCCAGCTGGTCGTGAGAGGTCAGTACCATTAATACTTTCATTTTCCAGTGCCTCGATCGTGGTGAATAGCAGGGTTTTCGGGGTGGCCCAACAACTGTCGGGTCAGGCCCAGCGCCTCATCGAACGGCGCGGTGGTACGGGTGATCTTGCCCATGACGCTGGTCCCCAGCCACAACGCATACAGGCGTCGGGCCAGGCTTTCGGCAGGTTGCTCAAGCATCAGCGAGCCGTCTTGCTCGCCGTGCCGCAGCGCCATGGCGAGCAACTCGATGGTGCGTGACGTGCCGCGCTGCAATGCCAGGCGCATCGGCTCTGAAAGGTCTGACACCTCGGCGCCGAGTTTGACGGCAAGGCATTTGCCGGCGTCGGTGCAGCCGGTGTGGTTGTCGATCCAGCCCTGCCAGTAGCGCATCAGCCTGGCGTAGTGGGACACGCCCGGCTGGCTGAACAGCTGCTGCATGCCCTCGATGTAGTGATCGAAGTAGGTATCGAGCAGCACCACCCCGAACGCGTCCTTGGAGGTGAAGTAGTGATAAAACGAGCCCTTGGGCACCTCGGCGGCTTGCAGGATTTCGTTCAACCCCACCGCAGAAAATCCCTTGGCGCCGACAATCGCTTGTGCACTGTCAAGAATGGTCTGCCGTGCGCTTCTGGTTTGGCTATGCATGCTTGGCCCCTTGCGATTAGACCAGTCGTCTAGTTCGTTGGGGCAATGTTAGGGACCGGGGCGCAGGCTCACAATGTCATATCCGCAAGGATTCCGGACATTCGCCACCGGCAGTTGCCGTTTATCCGGTACGCGCCGACAATCCTCCCTCCCGCGCCCCTTGGAGAATAACGATGCACAGCGTTGCGCTGATGGTTTACCCGAACTTCCAGTCCCTGAGCCTCAGCCTGGGCTCGGTGTTCGAGTGCGCCAACCTGCTGCGAGGCGAGCCGGCCTATGCCTTTCATCTGGTGTCGGAAAGCGGCGGCGCCGTCATGACGTCCCAGGGGTTTTCGGTGAACACCACGGCGATTCGTCCCGAGGGCTATGACACGCTGATCGTCAGCGGCTACCTGGAGTTTCGCCTGCCGGAAGCCAATCTGCTGGAGATGGTCAAGGCGGCTTCTGCGCAATCGCGCCGCGTGGCCTCGCTGTGCATGGGCATTTTCGTGCTGGCCGAAGCGGGTTTGCTCGACGGCAAGCGCACCACCACCCACTGGATCCACGCGCCGGCGTTTCGCAAGCGCTACCCGCACATTCACCTGGAAGACGACAAGTTATTCGTGGTGGACGGCCAAGTGTGGACCGGTGCCGGCATGAGCGCCGGGGTCGACCTGGCACTGGCGATGGTGGAGAACGACCTGGGCAGTGACCTGGCCCGGCGCATCGCCCGCAAGTTGGTGATCGCGCAGCGGCGCGGCAGTGAACAATCGCAACTGTCAGCCCTGCTCGAACTGGACCCCAAGTCCGACCGCGTACAACTGGCCCTGGCCTACGCCCGGGAAAACCTCACCCACGACCTGTCGGTGGACGCCCTGGCCGAGGTCGCCCGCCTCAGCCCGCGCCAATTCAGCCGGGTGTTTCGCGAAGAAACCGGGCAGACGCCGGCCAAGGCCATCGAAGCGCTGCGCGTGGAAGCGGCACGGGCCATGATGGAAACCAGTCGCCACCCGGTTGAAGTCGTGGCCCGCGAAACCGGGTTCGGTGATCGCGAGCGCATGCGCCAGGCGTTTCTCAGGGCGTTCGGGCAACCGCCGCAGGCGATGCAGCAGATGCTCTGCGGGCGGGGCCAATAATCGATCAATGCAGTGAAGCGTGGGTAATCAGGTAGCTCATCAGGTGCGGCTCATCATCCAGCTCCAGGGTCTGCACCGGACGCGGCAGGTTATCCAGCACCGTGCGCCAGAACGCCTGGGACACTTCGTCCTGATCAAAAAAACGCACCAGCCAATTGTCCTCGCCGCTGCACAGCACCTGGGTGGCGATGGCGCGGCCGATGCCTTTGCGGCGGTAGCGCTTGAGGATGAACAGGTCGGCCAGTTCCAGGGCGTCGATGCCCGGCAATTCGCTGCCTTCGATCAGCAGGAAGCCGGCGATATAACCGTCCACCAGTAACAGATTGGCGCTCCACTGCGGGTCTTGCCAATAGCGGGTCAGGTGCTCGTCGTGGATGTAGAAACGGCCATCGGCCTCGACGTCTTCCTGTTCCCAGTCCGAAGACTCATACGCGTAGTACTGGTAGAGATTGCGGATCAGCTCGGCGTGTTCAGGGCCGGTCTGGATCAATTCAACGGTGGTTTCAGGCATGGGGCTCTCAGTGAAAAAACGCAGGGCGCCATTGTTCACAAAAGCGCTGGCCAGCGCCAATACATTGCCCAACCTTTCTATTGGCTGAACCGATTGCAGATAGCGACCGCCCAGGCCGAAATCCTGAAACATTTAGAATAAACTTCGCCGGTTATCCCTTTTTTCAAGGACTTGTATTTTGACTAACGTCTGCTCCGCCGGCCTGGATGTGGGGTTCGCCTCCCTGGATTACCTGCAGATTTTCATCCTGGGGGTGATCCAGGGCATTACCGAGCTGCTGCCGGTGTCGTCCACCGCCCATATGCGCGTAGTACCCGCCCTGCTCGGCTGGCAAGACCCGGGCTCGGCGTTTTCCGCAGCGATGCAGTTGGCGGCCCTGGCGGCGGTGGTGAGCTATTTCTGGCGCGATGTGCAGCAAGTGACCACCGGCAGCATCAGTGCCGTACGCCGGGGTGACTACAACGACCGCTGGTTCAAGCTGGCAGTGGCGATTGTGCTGGCGACGATCCCGATCTGCATTGCCGGCCTGGCGCTGTCCTCGACCTTGAATAGCTGCAACTCGCCACTGCGCGGGCTGATGGTGATCGGGATTGCCTGTGTGGTAATGGCGGTGTTGCTGGC
>NZ_CVTU01000105.1:0-5212 GCF_900004965.1 Pseudomonas sp. 44 R 15 | reverse complement strand
CCCGCCACACCCGCGACGTGAGCCAGATGCGTTTGCGCGATGCGCTGATCGTCGGGATTGCGCAGATTGGCGCGTTGATCCCCGGCGTATCGCGTTCGGGCTCGACCTTGACCGCAGCACTGTTCCTGAACTTCAAACGCGAAGAAGCCGCACGGTTCTCGTTCCTGCTGGGCCTGCCCGCCATTGCCCTGGCCGGTTTGAAAGAACTGTGGGTGCTGCTGCACACCGACATGCCCGCCCATGCCTGGCCGCATTTGATCTTCGGCCTGGTGGTGGCGAGCATATCGGCGTTCTTCGCCATCTGGGGCCTGATGAAGTTTCTGGAACGCTTCTCCACCTGGCCGTTCGTGATCTACCGCGCGCTGCTGGGGGTGTTTTTGATCGTGGCGGTCAGCACCGGCTGGCTGGCCTGATGCTACGTTGTCGCCAGTGAGTGGTCCCACACCTGGCGAATCAGCGCCTTGAGCTTCAGCGCCTCGGCCCAGCGATCACTGAGCTCTCGGCCGTCCGCGCCGGTGATCGCGTAAGGCGGCGGGCCGAGTTCGCAGGTGAACGACAGGCTTCGCGGCGTCTCGGGGCGGGCCAGCCAATCCTCGATCCCGTAGCGCCACCATCCGGTAAATCGCTCTACCCACGGCTGATGCTGCGGGAAATCCAGCGCCACCTGCACCTGTTCACTGCTGGCCACGCGACCATGAAAGCCCCAGCTACGGCGCAGGATGGTACGTATGTGCTCATCGTCATCGGCGTCGCCGGGCTCGGGCAATTCGCGCCCGACCACGTAGTGGGACAGATCGGCCAGCAGTTTCAAGTCAGGCATTTGCGCCAGCAGGTCGAGGGTGAACAGCAGATCACTGGTAAGCCGATAACGGTGGGTTTCCAGCAGAATCGGAAAATCCACCTGCTCGGCCAGGCGTTGCCAGCCCTCGATCAACCGGCCCGCCTCGGCCTGGGTACGCGGACGCACGTCGGCTTGCAGGGTCAGGTGGTGACAGCCATGACGGTTGATCACCTCCAGGGCGCGCGCCAGGTCGTCCACCGTCTGCGGGAACAGTTGGCCTTCGATCTGCAAGCCGCGCGCGGCGGTAGCTGCGTACAGGCGTGCAACTGCGTCGGCCTGCCAGTAGTGGTCGGTGACGCCATCGAAACCGGCGGCGGCGATGCGATCCAGTTGCGCCTCAAGCGGGCCGGGTTCGGTTTGCATCGCCCATAAGGATTGAAATACCAGCAAGTGGCGCATATCAGCCTCGCAGCCATTGTTTGAGAGAAATAGCCGGATCCGCCAGGGCAGCCGATGACAACGGCACACGAGCGGCGATCAGGCGTTCGCACAGCTTGATGTCCCGGGCCACGCGGTTGCCCGGTGCCCAACCGCAGGCGCCTTGCAAATGTCCGTGGTCACCGAGGTAGAACAGCAGCAGGCCGCCGTCGGGCAATGGCCGGCTGACCACGCTCGGCGTCATCACACCGACCGTCTGCAAGCCCCAGTCATACTGGTCGGACCAGAACCCCGGCACGGCCTCGAAAGGCAATGCGCGGCCCAGCAGATTCAAGGCGGCATGCCGCCCCTGAGCCTCGGCGTTGCGCCAGGTTTCCTGGCGCTGGTAAAGCCCGCCAAGACGGAACTCGCAGACGTCCCCCGCCGCGTAGATATTCGCCGCGCTGGTGCGTAACTGCGCGTCGACACGAATGCCCTGCCCCACGTCCAGCCCGGCCGCCGCAGCCAGTTCGACATTGGGTTGCATGCCGATACCGACCACCACCAGGTCGCACGGCAGCGTGTGCCCATCCACCAGGCGTACAGCGTCGGCCTCGATCGACGCCACGGCGACATTCACGCGCACGTCCACGCCTTGCTCGCGGTGCAACGCCAGCAGCGCGTCACTGATAATTGCGGGCAATACCCGGCCCGCCAGGCGCGGCCCGGCTTCGAGCAGCGTGACCGCGCAGCCCAGGCCGCGCGCGGTCGCCGCCACTTCCAGGCCGATAAAGCCGCCACCGATAACCACCAGCCGAGCGCCGGGGCGTAACTGCTCGCGCAGAGCCAGGGCTTCGTCATGGGTGCGCAGGTACAGCACGTTGGACTGCGCCTGCGGCAGACGCCGCGCACGGCCGCCGGTGGCCAGCAGCAATCCGTGGTAGGGCAGCCACTGGCCATCGGCCAACTGCAGCCGATGCTGCAATGGCGCCAGCCGACTGACCGCGTTGCCCGCCAGATGCTCGATACCCAGCTCGGCGAGGCGTGTGCCGTCGCACAAGCTGCAGCCGGCCAGGTCCTGGCTGCCTTGCAACAGGCCCTTGGACAGGGGCGGTCGTTCGTAGGGCACGTGGGGTTCGTCGCCGATCAGGATCAGCCGACCGCTGTAACCCTCTTCGCGCAGGGTCAACGCCGCACGTCCACCGGCATGGCCGGCGCCGACGATAATCAGGGGCGCGTCCATCATCACGCCGTGACGGCGAGCAGCACCCGCCCCGCTTCGACCCGTACCGGGTAGGTTTGCAGATTGACGCACACTGGCGCGCCCAGGGCCTTGCCGGAGCGGTAGTCGAAGCGCCCATTGTGCTTGGGGCACTCGATCACATGGTCCATGACCAGGCCGTCGGCCAGGTGGATTTTTTCATGGGTGCACAGGCCGGCGGTGGCGAAAAACTCATTCTCGGCCGAGCGAAACACCGCATAGGTGTGCGCCCCATGGTCGAAGCGCAGCACGTCCTCTTCGTCTATGTCGCCCACGGCGCAGACGTCGATCCATTGATCGTTCATGGTTTTTATCTCTTATTAAAAGGAAACGAACTTCAGCCGGCCGAAACTTCTGCGTGCACGGAGGCAGGGGCTGATTCAGGCTGCCGTCGGATCGGACGCTGGACGAAATAGGTCGGATCGCTGCGCTGCTTCCAGACCGTCGGGAGGATCTCCTTGTAGGCCTCCCACAGATTGGCGTAAGGCGGCGGGCAGTCGCGACGGATCTCTTCGTGCAATTGCGCCAGTGCGTGGAACGGCACCATCGGGTACATGTGGTGCTCGAGGTGGTAGTTCATGTTCATGTAGATAAAGCGCAGCACGCGGTTCATGTAGATCGTGCGGCAGTTGCTGCGGTGGTCGAGCACGTCTTCGGCCAGGCCCACGTGCTGGGTTAGGCCGAACAGGTAGCCCAACCAGGCGCCATAGATGCTCGGCAGACCCACCAGCATCAGCGGCAACCAGCTCTGCAGGTACAAGGCGCTGCCGATGATCACCCCATACAGGCCAACCCAGATGCGCGCGGCGCGAAACACTTTGGGCCATTCGGATTGCGGGATGAAATCCCGTTCCTGGGCACTCATCCGGCCGATGGCATGGCGCGCCACGCCACTGAAGGTCTTCCACGCCAGGGGCAGATTGAACAGGCTCAGGAACATCATCAAAAAGCTCGGCGGGCGCGGCTCGACGATCTCCGGGTCGCGGCCGACGACGATGGTGTCGGTGTGATGCCGGGCATGGCTCCAGCGCCACACATGGGGCTCGAAAATGCACATGAAGCATGCCACCTGGTACAGCACGTCATTCATCCAGCGGGTCTTGAACGCCGTGCCATGGCCGGTTTCGTGCCAGCGCGGGTTGGAGGCGGTGCCGTAGAGCACACCATAGGCCAGGAAGAACGGCACACAGGCCCAGGAGCCCCAGAACCAGTAGCCGCCAAAGCCGGTTGCGAACAACGCCGCGAACCAAATGGCCGTGTCGACCAGCGCCGGGCCGTCGCGGCGCTGCATCAGTTCCTTCATGCGTTTGCGCGGGACCGGCGACTGGTACCAGCGCGCCGAGACCAGGCCTTTTTCGGCGGCGCGGGCGGCCTCGGGGCCGGTCAGGCTGTAGTCGCGTCGGGCGCGGTGAGCGGTGTATTCAGGCATTGTTATTGTTCTCCGCAAGCGTAGGGTTTCAGGTGCTTTGCGAAACCAACCATAGAGCGCGGCTAAATCACCCTCAAGGCCTTGAATCCATTCCCTATCAAGCTATCATCCAGGCCCAGCGGGGCTTGATAGTTTTCTATCAAGACGCTCAAGGGGCTCGCCATGACCAACCATAAACGCCCGACCATCGCCACGGTTGCCGCCCATGCTGGCCTCAGTGTGGCCACCGTCGACCGCGTGTTGAACGCCCGCGCACCGGTCAATCCACAAACCGCCGAACAGGTGTTCCAGGCTGCCGAAGCCGTGGGTTATTTTGCCGCGCGGCTGATCGGCCAGCGCATTCGCGAACGGCGCCCGACCTACCGCTTCGGCATTCTCCTGCTGGGCACCGCCCAGGCGTTCTATGCCAACCTGGCCCAGTCCATCGGCGACGCGGCGCAGCATCACGCCACGGCCAACCTGACCTGCCAGTTCGACTACATCAATGACCGCACGCCCAGCGCCATCGTCGCGCAGATCGAGCAACTGGCCGTGCAGTGCGACGCCCTGGCGGTGGTCAGCTTCGCCCATCCGCTGATCAATGCCTGCCTTGCGCAAATCCGCGAAGCCGGCGTGCCGGTAGTGGCATTGCTTTCGGATATTCATGAGCAAGCCCGGGAACCGTATGTGGGCCAGGACAATCACGTCGTCGGACGCACCATGGGCTGGCTGCTGGCGCGCACGTGCGGTGCGCGCAAGGGCAGCGTGGGCATTCTGCTGGGTGGCCATCGCTTTCTCGGCCACCAGGCGCGGGTCGAAGGCTTGCACGGCTACCTGGCCGAACACGCGCCGGGGCTCAAACCGCTGGAACCGCTGATCAATCTGGACAACTGCGACATCACCGAAGAGGCCACCCTCGACCTGCTCAGCCGCCACACCGACCTGCGCGGGTTGTGCGTGGTGGGCGGTGGCGGTGACGGCGTGATCAACGCCCTGGCGCAACTGCCCAAGCGTCCGGCGTTGTGCTGCATCCTGCAGGAGTCCACCGAGTTGTCGCGCCAGGCGCTGAGCCGCGGGTTGATCGATGTGGTGATGGATTCGCAGCCGCGCCAGACGGCGGTGGCCCTGGTGGAGTTGCTGGTGCAATTGCAGAGCGCCGAGGGGTTCGATGCAATGCGGCATCGGGTGCATATTGCGCCGCACATTGTTACCTCGGAAAATATGGGCGCCTGAGGCATGGACGGCGAATGTGGGGCTTGCCCCCGATGGCGGCCTCTGGGCCGACCAGGATGTTGGATCAGATCGAGTACATATCCGTTTCTGCGGTAACGGCTGCTTAGGGTTC
>NZ_CVTU01000108.1:192735-203029 GCF_900004965.1 Pseudomonas sp. 44 R 15 | reverse complement strand
GAGGTGCCGAGTGGTGGGGCAAGAGCGTTTTGCTTACTTTTGCGCTTTTCAAAAGTGAGCCGCCGTCAGGGCGGAACCCTAAGCAGCCGTGACCGCAGAAACGGATATGTACTCGGTCTGATCCAGCATCCTGGTCGGCTCTGAGGCCGCCATCGGGGGCAAGCCCCCTCCCACATTTGGATCGGGATCGACACAACATCCTGGTCGGCCCTGAGGCCGTCATCGGGGGCAAGCCCCCTCCCACATTTGGATCGGGATCGACGCAACATCCTGGTCGGCTCTGAGGCCGTCATCGGGGGCAAGCCCCCTCCCACATTTGGATCGGGATCGACACAACATCCTGGCCGGCTCTGAGGCCGCCATCGGGGGCAAGCCCCCTCCCACATTTGGGCCGGGATCGACACGACATCCTGGTCGACCCAGAGGCCGCCATCGGGGGCAAGTCGAATCGTCGTACCGCCCCTCCCACATTGGATCTGCCGTGGGGTTAATGGCCGGTTACAATGGCGCTCCACCTAGGAGCCTTCATGACCGCCCTGCTCGCCGACTGGCGCCACCGCCCCACCCATCGCCGTGTCTGGGCCCTGGCCGCGCCGATGATCCTGTCGAATATCTCCGTGCCGCTGGTGGCCCTGGTCGACAGCATGGTCATCGGCCATCTGCCCCATGCCCACCAACTGGGCGCCGTGGCCGTCGGCGCCAGCCTGTATACCTTCCTCGCCTGGGCCATGGGCTTCTTGCGCATGGGCTCCACCGGCTTTGCCGCCCAGGCCGCCGGGCGCAATGACGGCGCGGCATTGCGCCAGGTGCTGCTGCAAGGCCTGCTGCTCGCGCTGGGACTGGCCATGTTGCTGGGCAGCGTGGGCATTCCGCTCAGCCACCTGGCGCTCGAGTGGATGCAACCCTCGGCCGAACTGAACCAACTGACCCGGGAATTCTTCCATACGCGCCTGTTCGGCCTGCCCGCCGCCCTTGCCAGCTATGCGCTGGTCGGCTGGTTCCTCGGCACCCAGAACGCCCGTGCGCCGTTGGCGATCCTGCTGACCACCAACCTGGTCAATATCGCGCTGAACCTGTGGTTCGTTCTGGGCCTGGATTGGGGCGTGGTCGGTTCGGCCCGCGCCTCGGTGATTGCCGAATGGACCGGTGCCCTGCTCGGCCTGGCCCTCACCCAAAAAGCCTTGCGCGCCTACCCCGGCCATATCGCCTGGGCCGCGCTCAAGCTGTGGCAAAGCTGGCGCCCATTGCTGGCGGTAAACCGCGACATCTTTATCCGCAGCCTGGCGTTGCAGTCGGTGTTTTTCATGATCACCGTACAGGGCGCGCGGCTGGGGGATGCGACCGTGGCGGCCAATGCGCTGTTGCTCAACGGCCTGCTGCTGACGGCACACGCTTTGGACGGCCTCGCTCACGCTGTCGAGGCCCTGTGCGGCCACGCCATCGGCGCACGTGACCGCCAGGCGTTAAAACGATCATTGGTGGTTGCCTGTGGTTGGTCACTGATCGCCAGCGTCGGTTTCGCGCTGCTGTTCACCTTCGGCGGCCACCTGTTTATCGCCATGCAAACCGACATTCCCAGCGTGCGCGAAACCGCCGACCGCTACCTGCCCTACCTTGCGGTATTGCCGTTGATTGCAGTGTGGAGTTATCTGCTCGATGGATTGTTTATCGGCGCCACGCGAGCGCGGGAAATGCGCAATGGGATGTTGCTGACGGTGCTGCTGGTGGTGCCGCTTGCGTGGGCATTGCAGGGGTTGGGCAACCACGGGTTGTGGATCACCTTCCTGCTGTTCATGGCGGTGCGCAGTTTGACCCTGTGGGCAATTGCCTGGCGCCTGAATCGGCAAGGGCTGTGGCTCGGAGCCAACTGAAAAAACGCAATCCAAATGTGGGAGGGGGCTTGCCCCCGATAGCAGTACATCAGCAACAAATCAGTTGCCTGACACTCCGCTATCGGGGGCAAGCCCCCTCCCACATTTTTTACGAGGACAGGTAGGAAGAACGGGTCAGGCCCAGGCGCAATGCGTCCAGGAATTGAGTGCGCTCGCTGGCACTGATCTTCGCACTCGCACACTTGTCACGGTAATGCGTCATCAATTCCTCCGGCGACAAGTGCACATAGCGCAGCATGTCTTCGATGGTGTCGTGAGTTTCGATACCGGCGCTGTACACCGAACCGTCTTCACGCTGGTAGATGTTCACCGAGTCGGTGTCACCGAACAGGTTGTGCATATCGCCGAGGATTTCCTGATACGCGCCGACCAGGAAGATACCCAGCAGGTAGTCTTCGCCCTCGTTCAAGGCATGGACCGGCAGGCTGGTCTCGATGCTCTGTTCGTCGACGTACTGCTTGATCTTGCCGTCGGAGTCGCAGGTCAGGTCTTGCAGCACGGCGCGGCGCAGCGGCTCTTCGTCGAGGCGATGCAGCGGCAGAATCGGCAGTACCTGGCCGATGGCCCAGGTGTCCGGCAGGCTCTGGAACACCGAGAAGTTGCAGATGTACTTGTCGGCCAGTTTGTCGTTGAGTTCGTCCAGCACCTGGCGATGCGAGCGCTGGCGAGCCTTGAGCGAGTTGTGCAGGCGACGGCACACGGCGAAATAGCACTGTTCGGCCAGGGCTTTCTCGGCCAGGGTCAGCTTGCCGTCGGCGTACTGGGTGGCCACGTCGCTCATGTAGTGAGTGGCGCGCCAGTAGGTTTCGGTGACCATCTCGATATCGGTCGGGCCCAGCAGGTCCACCAGCCATTGCACAGTTTCCGGCAGGCTCTCCTTGTTTTCGATGGTCGGGATTTCGTCGTTGTGTTTCTCGACGTCGGTCACCTGCACCACCAGCATGGCGTGGTGGGCGGTCAGCGAACGGCCACTCTCGGAGAAGATGTGCGGATGCGGCAGGCTCTGCGCGTCGCAGAACTCCTTGAGCATGCCCACCACCACGCCGGCGTAGTCGTCCATGTCGTAGTTGATCGAGCTGGCGTTGCGCGAGTGGGTACCGTCGTAGTCCACGCCCAGGCCGCCGCCCACGTCGATGTGGTCCACCGGCAGGCCAAGGTTGCGCAGTTCGCCGTAGTAACGAATGGCTTCCTTGAACCCGTGCTGGTAGTCGGCCAGGTTGGCGATCTGTGAACCCATGTGAAAGTGCAGCAGGCGGATGCCCTGGTCCAGGCCGGCCGCGCGGAAACGCTCGACCACCGACAGCAGCTGCGCCGCCGACAGACCGAACTTGGACTTCTCGCCACCGGTGTCCGCCCACTTGCTCGAGGCCAGGGACGACAGGCGCACACGCAGGCCCACCTGCGGCTTGACCTTGAGGCTGGCGGCCTCTTCGATCACCAATTCAACTTCGGATTCTTTCTCGATCACGATAAACACATTGTGGCCGAGCTTCTGGCCCATCAGCGCCAGGCGGATGAATTCACGGTCCTTGTAACCGTTGCAGACGATGGTGCCGCCCTTCGGCGCCAGGGCCAGCACGGCCAGCAGCTCCGGCTTGGAGCCGGCTTCCAGGCCGATGGAGACGTTCTGGGTGGCGATGATGTTCTCGATCACCGCTTCCTGCTGGTTCACCTTGATCGGGTACAGCGCGGTGTACTGGCTCTGGTATTCCAGGCGTTCGATGTTCGAATCGAAGGCACCGGTGAGCTGGCGTACACGGTCTTGCAGGATATCGGGGAAGCGCACCAGCAGCGGCAACGACAGGCCGCTTTTGCGCAGCTCGTCGACTTGCTCGTACAGATCGACAGGCGTGCTGTTCGGACCGTTAGGACGGACTTCTACGCGACCGGCTTCATTGATCGCGAAATAACCGGCCCCCCAATGGCGAATCCCGTAAACACTGCGGCTGTCCGCAACTGTCCATTGGCTGCCATCGTCTTTGCGTGTGCGTCGTACGGACATCGAAGTCCCCTATAAATGAAGGCGAAGGCGCCACCTCAAGCGGAGGCTGGCGCAGTCTAAAGAATGAAAATGACGATTTGCCTGTAAGGGAGGTAGACCTCGCTCGCAGGGCAGAGTTTAGACACAGGCCGGGAAGAGGCTTTCAGCCGCCGGACTTCTTGGCCTTGTAACCGAGCTTGATCAGCTCGGCCAACAGCAACTCGACATGCTCGCCCTGGATTTCGATGACCCCGTCTTTCAACGCGCCACCGGTGCCGCAGCGCTTTTTCAGCGTGGTGGCAAGTTCCTTGAGCGCCTCTTCGGCCAGCGGCACACCGGTGATGGTGGTCACCGTCTTGCCGCCACGGCCTTTACTCTCGCGGCGTACGCGGGCAATGCCGTCGCCTTCGGGAATCAGGGTTTGTTTGCAGGTGCACGAATCCACGGGCTGACGGCAGTCCGGGCAGTGTCGACCTGCATCGGTGGAAAATACCAGGCCACCCAGGGCGGCGAAGGATGCGGCTTTCTTGGCCACCGGCAATCCTCTAGGGGATGAAAAGTGGCGCAGTGTAACGGCAAAAAGCCAAGTTGCTAAGGGCCAAATGGCGCCATTTCATGCAACTTTAGCGACGCAACGCCAGATAGCGCCGCAGGCCTTCTTGCGCGTCCGGGCAGTAAGGCTTGTGTTTGGCCTCGCTCAACACCGTTTCAATCGGCAGGAAGCGCGCTTCCATGACTTCTTCGGGCTGCAGGCACAGTGGCCCGTCCCATACCGCCGAGTAGGAGGTGCACCAAAGCCTGCTGTCGCCGTCTTCAAAATAGAAATGGTCATGTTCGATCAATTCCACGCCGCTGACGCCCAGTTCTTCGGCAAGCTCACGGGCCGCCGAATCGGCATAGGTTTCCCCTGCCGCGACCATCCCGCCCGCTGCCGTGTCCCAGAACCCGGGGTACAGCGCTTTGCTCAGGGTGCGCCGATGCACACACAGCTCGCCCCTGGAATTGAACAGGAAGATAAAGGTGCAACGGCCAATCAGCCCGCGGTTGCGCAGGTCGGACCTGACGAGGTTGCCGAGCGGGTTGTCATGTTCGTCAACCCACTGGATCAGTTCAGCATCGGAGGCTACCCGGTGGGCGGCCTCCTTTTGAGTAGCGTCCATCATCAACCCTGATTGAGGAGCTGACGCAAATCGATCACTGCAGCGTTGGCCCGGGAAATGTAGTTCGCCATCACCAGCGAATGGTTCGCCAGTACCCCGAAGCCACTGCCGTTGAGAATCATCGGGCTCCACACCGGTTCCTGCGAGGCCTCCAGCTCACGAATGATCTGGCGCACGCTGACGGTGGCGTTTTTCTTGGCCAGCACGTCGGCAAAATCGACTTCGATGGCGCGCAGCAGGTGGGACAGTGCCCATGCCTGGCCACGGGCTTCGTAGAACACGTTGTCGATCTGCATCCAGGGGGTTTCCACCACTTCTTCATCGACCTGCGGCACTTCACCCGGCGCCAGCGCTTCGGTTTTCAGCGCGGTGTTCAGCTTCACGCGGCCCACACTGGCCGACAGGCGTTGCGACAGCGAACCCAGACGGGTGGCGACATCGCCCAGCCAGTTGTTCAGGTTGTCGGCGCGGGCATAGAACAGCGCGCCCTTCTGGTTGGGGTCGGACAGGCGTGCTTCGTAACGGCTCAGGGAATTGATGCCTTCCTGGTATTCCGACTCGCTGGACGGCAGCACCCAGCTCTTGTTGTCAAAGTTGAAACGCGGCTCGGCCTTGGCCAGGTCAGCGTCTTCAGCCGACTGCGACTGGGAACGGGCGAAATCCTTGCGCAGGGCGCGGGTCAGGTCACGTACCTGCACCAGCACGCCGTACTCCCAGCTCGGCATGTTGTCCATCCACAGGCCTGGCGGGAAACGGTCATTGGAAATATAACCGCCGGGCTTGTTGAGCAAGGTGCCGACCACGTTTTTCAGGGTTTCGACGGTGGTGTAGCCGATCACCATCTGTTTGCCTTCCTTCTCGGCGGCAAGCTGGGCGTTTTGCTGGACCGGAAACAACGCCGGCTCCTGGCTCCAATACCAACCCAGGCCACCGGTGACCAGCAGGTACAAGCAGATCACGCTGAGCAAGGCGCGACTCATGAGCAGGTTGCGAACGTAGCTGCGGTTGGCCGACTTGGGCTCAGGGGCGGGGCCTTTGGCACTGCCTTCACGGTTTTTCCAGTCCAGCATGGCGATATCCTTTCAATCACTTGAGTTCATGCACATCAATTGTCCGGGTGCGGTCAAACACTCCGACCACAACCCTACCCCATCGTGCCCATCGGTGCGGCGCTTTTAAACCAGACTGGCGCATACCCGAGGGTGAACTATAAAGGATGCACGCTTTTTACACAGCGCGACCACGAGGTCAAAAAATGAATACCGCCGACGCGTACTTAATTGACGTATGACACTCATACAATAGAAAAGAGGTGCTAGCATAGGGCCACTAGTTGACCTCAGCATGCACCCTCACAGTAGTCAGGATATGACCGAGTCAGAAGACCCCAGCCGCGAGCGTCTCAAGCAGCATTTTGCCCAGCGGGTAATTCATCAGGCACGTCAAATTCTTGAGATCTGGCAGCGCCTGCAACGCAGCGAATGGTCGAACGCCGACTTCTCCGAGCTCAGCGAAGCCAATCTGCGCCTGCTGCGCTTTGCCGAGCGTTTTGAACAGCCCGAGCACCGTCAACTGGCCAAGCACATTGGCGAGTCCCTCAAGGCCGTGGACGAAAACCGTGGCCGCCTGAGCAGCCACCTGATCACCGAACTCAACCGTTTGATGCAGCGCCTGTCGCGCACCGGGCTGCGCCAGGGCGATCAACTCGAGCAAACCCTGCTGCCGCCGATGCGCAAACCGATCTACGTAATGCTGGCCGACCATGACCGCGCCGAGCGCCTGGCCAAGCAGTTGGAATTCTTCGGCATGAGCGCGCAGTCCCTGGACAGCGTCGCAGCGTTTCGCGCCTCCATGGCCGAGCGCCTGCCGTCGGCGATCGTGATGGACGTGGATTTTTGCGGCCCCGGACTGGGGCTCAAACTGGCCGCCGAAGCCCAGCAGGGCCTGGAGCAAAAGCTGCCGCTGCTGTTTTTCAGCCTGCATGAAACCGACACGCCGACGCGCCTGGCCGCCGTGCGCGCCGGCGGCGAAGAATTCCTCACCGGCACGCTGGAAGCCTCGAGCCTGCTGGAAAAGATCGAAGTGCTGACCTGCGTCGCTCAATACGAGCCGTATAAAGTGCTGATCATTGACGACTCCCGTGCCCAGGCCTTGCACACCGAGCGCCTGCTCAACAGCGCCGGCATCGTCACCCGCACCTTGATCGAGCCGATCCAGGCCATGGCCGAGCTGGCGGACTTCCAGCCCGACCTGATCATCCTCGACATGTACATGCCCGCCTGCACCGGCACCGAGCTGGCCAAGGTGATTCGCCACAACGACCGCTATGTCAGCGTGCCGATCATCTACCTGTCGGCCGAAGACGACCTGGACAAACAGCTCGATGCGATGAGCGAAGGCGGTGACGACTTCCTGACCAAGCCGATCAAGCCGCGCCATCTGATCACCACCGTGCGCAACCGCGCGGCGCGTGCGCGCAATCTGAAGGCGCGGATGGTGCGCGACAGCCTGACCGGGCTGTACAACCACACGCATATCCTGCAATTGCTCGAAGACTGCAGCTTCCGCGCCCGTCGCGAAAACAAGCCGCTGAGCTTCGCCATGCTGGATATCGACCACTTCAAGCGGGTCAATGACAGCCACGGTCACCCCATGGGCGATCGCGTCATCAAGAGCTTGGCCCTGTTCCTCAAGCAGCGCCTGCGCAAGACCGATTACATCGGCCGCTATGGCGGTGAGGAATTTGCCATCGTGATGCCCGACACCGACCTCGAATCGGCCTGCAGGGTGCTGGACGACATTCGTGGGCGCTTTGCCGAAATCCACTACCCGGCCCAGCCACAGGACTTATGGTGCACCTTCAGTGCCGGGCTGGTGGAACTGTGCGACGGCTCCGACGGCCTGATGATGGCCGCCCAGGCCGACGAGGCGCTGTACCGTGCCAAGCATGCCGGACGCAACCGCGTGCAGGCGGCTCGCCCATCAAAGCAAAGTGCCATCTTTTCACCGGGATTCACTGATTCGGTCATAACGCTGTAATAGAAACGCAATAACTTCAGGCACTTATCTTTTGCTGTCGGTTGAAACCACGCATGCGCCTGAAGCTGCTGACCAATCTCAATACCCTTCTTCTGGTTGCCGTGTGCCTGGCACTTGGCGCGACGCTGTGGTGGTCGCAACGAGCACTGGAGCGCCCGTACCTGTTGATGGAGCGCTATCTGGGGCTGTCCCAGGCCTTTGAGAACCAGACCGCACGCAATATCGACGACTACCTGGCCAGCGGCGATGCCCTGCGGTTGAGCAGCGCCGGCCAGAGCCTGGAAAGCCTGCTGCAGCAGCTCGACTCACTGCCGCCCGAGTTGGCGCAAAGCCTGCGCCCCAGCCTTGCGGACCTGGATGCCTTCAGCAAAACCGACCTGCTCGCCGCCGGTAAACTGGCCGGCGACCCGCAAGCGCTGCTGCTGCAAGCCGAACGCGAACTGGGGGCGAACCTGGAGCAACTGAGCCAGTACGCCGGCGCGGCCAATTCTGCGGACGCCGCGCGCTACCTGCCGCCGCTGCTGGCCGCCTCGCAACACCTGGGCAAGTTGTCCCTGGCGCGCGAAAAACTGGTCAGCAGCGGGCGCGCCGAGCTGGCCGATGACGTCGAGCGTGAAATCGCCAACATCCGTAGCCAGGCCGACCTGCTGGCACAGCTGCCGTTACTGGGCGTGAAGGCCAGCGCCGAATCCAGCACCGACGATTTTTCCGCCTTGATGGGCCTGGAAAACACTGAAAAAACCGAAGCGCTGGACACCGGCGTTGACCTCAAGCGTGAACTCAACGGCCTGTTGACCCGCTACCCCGCCGAGCTCAAGCGCACCCGCGAACAGATCCAGCAACGCGCCGACCTCGCCGCCGCCACCCGCACCAAGATCACCGGCGTGCGCCAAGCCATCGCCGGCCTGGAGCCAGTGGTGCGCGCGCAACACGCCAGCATCCAGGGCGAGGTGCGCCTGATACAAGGACTGATGATTGGCCTGATCCTGCTGATCGCCCTGTTGATCGACACCTTGCAGCGTCGCCTGGCGCGGGTGCTGACCGCCCTCGCCCCTGCGCTGTCCACCTGGGCCGAAGGCAACTTCAGCCAGCCGATCGACCTGGGCAGGACCAACCGCGAACTGCACGATATCCAGGCCTCGCTCAACCGCCTGCGCGCTTATCTGGTGGACCTGGTCGGCACGATTCGCGGCAACGCCGAAGAAGTCGCCGGCAGCAGCCGCGCCCTTGCCGAACTGAGCAGCGGCCTGCACGACGGCGCCGAACGCCAGGCCGGGGATACCGCGCAGATCCGTGACTCCCTGGGCGAACTGGAAGCGACCATCCAGCAAGTGGCGGGCGACGCCAGCCAGGCCGCTGGCGCCAGTCGCAGTGCCGGCATCGCCGTGGAACAAGGCCAGCGCGTCATCGGCCTGAGCCTGACCGGGTTGCACGCCCTGGTGGGAGAAGTGCAGCAAAACGCGCAGATGATCGAGAAACTTGCCGAGGAATCCGCCACCATCGGCGGCGTGCTCACGGTGATCCGCTCGATCGCCGACCAGACCAACCTGCTGGCGCTCAATGCCGCTATCGAAGCCGCCCGCGCCGGTGAGGCCGGCCGGGGTTTTGCCGTAGTCGCCGATGAAGTGCGCACCCTGGCCCAACGCACAGCCGGCGCCACCGCCGAAATCCAGGGCTTGATCAGCAGCCTGCAAAGCGCCGCCCACCAATCGGTGCAAGGCATGCGTGCGCAGGTCGAACACGCCGAAGCCACCGCCGAGCAAGCCCAGGCCGCCGATGGCGCGCTGGACGAAATCGTCGGGGCGATCCAGACCATTTCCGAGACGGCGGTGCGCATCGCTGACGTGACTGCGCAGCAAAGCGGCGCCGTGAGCGAGATTCGCGATAACAGCGAACGCATTCACCAACTGGGCGAGGACAACCTGCTGCGCATCGGCCAGGGGCGCAGCCAGGGCGAACACCTGCTGGTGCTGGGCGGGCAGCTCAACACGGCGGTGCAGGCCTTCCGCGTCTAATCTCCCCTCCAGTGGAGATCAAAATGTGGGAGGGGGCTTGCCCCCGATAGCCATAGGTATCTACACAACTCTGTAGCGCCCAACCGTAACCACGATGCGAAGCGAGCCGCTCGTGATCTTGATCTGGCTTTTGATCTTGATCTCAGGCGCCCCGTTAAACCACGCTGGCCGAACGCAGGCTTGAATCCGTGGGTAACCCGGCAGGAC
>NZ_CVTU01000108.1:131728-192685 GCF_900004965.1 Pseudomonas sp. 44 R 15 | reverse complement strand
CCGAGTGGTGGGGCAAGAGCGTTTTGCTTACTTTTGCGCTTTTCAAAAGTGAGCCGCCGTAAGGGCGGAACCCTAAGTGGCCGTGACCGCAGAACCGGATATGTACTCGTTCCAATCCAGCATCCTGGTCGGCCCAGAGGCCGCCATCGGGGGCAAGCCCCCTCCCACATGGGATCTCCCGCGATTTCACGACTGTATTACCCATGACCGAATCCCAAGTCACAGTCACAAATTTCGCGCTATCCTCGCTAATCGTGCTGGCTACTGCATAGAACTGGACAGTCACAAAGGCTTTGCGGCATAGTCGCCGGGTTCTGCGCTACCCCAACCAATAACAAGGAACAGCCGATGGCGACCTTACTGGTTCTTCACGGACCCAACCTGAACCTGCTCGGCACCCGTGAACCGGGCGTCTACGGGTCAGTGACGCTGGAGCAGATCAACCTCGATCTGGAACAGAGGGCCCGTGTTGCCGGCCACCATTTGCTCTACCTGCAAAGCAATGCCGAGTATGAATTGATTGATCGCATCCATGCCGCGCGCGGCGAAGGTGTGGACTTTATTCTGATCAATCCCGCCGCTTTCACGCATACAAGCGTTGCATTACGTGACGCGCTGCTGGCGGTGAGCATCCCATTCATCGAAGTGCATTTATCGAACGTGCACAAACGCGAAGCTTTCCGCCATCACTCTTACTTCTCCGATGTAGCGGTAGGAGTGATCTGCGGCCTTGGCGCCAGCGGTTACCGACTGGCCCTGGAGGCCGCCCTGGAACACGTTGAAGAACAGGCTAAACGCCCCTGACCGACCCTTGGGAGTTGATGATTCATGGATATCCGTAAAGTTAAGAAACTGATCGAACTGCTGGAAGAATCCGGTATCGACGAGCTGGAAATAAAGGAAGGCGAAGAGTCCGTACGGATCAGCCGTCACAGCAAGACCCCGGCCCAACAGTTCTACGCACCCCAGATGCAAGCACCGGCGCCAGCCGCTGCCGCACCTGCCGCCGCCGCTCCAGCCGCAGCACCTGCGGCCCCGGCAGCCCCTGAGCTGAACGGTTTCGTGGT
This sequence comes from Pseudomonas sp. 44 R 15, assembly GCF_900004965.1. Taxonomy (NCBI): domain Bacteria; kingdom Pseudomonadati; phylum Pseudomonadota; class Gammaproteobacteria; order Pseudomonadales; family Pseudomonadaceae; genus Pseudomonas; species Pseudomonas sp. 44 R 15. Next base: position 191,618 of record NZ_CVTU01000108.1, on the reverse strand, counting down.
CAAGTCGCCAATGGTCGGTACCTTCTACCGCACCCCGGCACCGACCTCGCCGGCCTTCGTTGAAGTGGGCAAGACCGTGAAAGTGGGCGACACCATCTGCATCGTTGAAGCGATGAAGATGATGAACCACATCACTGCGGAAAAAGCCGGCGTCATTGAATCCATCCTGGTAGAAAACGGTCAGCCGGTTGAGTACGACCAGCCGCTGTTCACCATCGTTTGAACCGCGGAGCACCTTCGATGTTGAAACCTGCGAAGAAACTGCAAAAAGTCCTGATCGCCAACCGCGGCGAGATCGCGCTGCGTATCCTGCGCGCCTGTAAGGAAGAGGGCATCAAGACCGTCGCTGTTTACTCGACGGCCGATACCGAATTGATGCACGTGAAACTGGCGGACGAAAGCATCTGCATCGGCCCGCCACTGGCCACGAACTCGTACCTGAAAGTCTCGAACATCATCGCGGCCGCTGAAGTGACCGGCGCTGATGGCATCCACCCGGGCTACGGCTTCCTCGCGGAAAACGCCGATTTCGCCGAACAGGTGGAAAAATCCGGCTTCGCCTTCATCGGCCCTAAAGCCGAAACCATTCGCCTGATGGGCGACAAGGTTTCGGCCAAGGACGCCATGATTGCAGCCGGCGTGCCAACCGTTCCAGGTTCCGACGGCCCGTTGCCGGAAGACGAAGAAACCGCGCTGCGCATTGGTCGCGAAGTCGGTTACCCGGTGATCATCAAGGCCGCCGGTGGTGGTGGTGGTCGCGGCATGCGCGTGGTGCACAAGGAAGAAGACCTGATCGAAGCCGCCAAGCAGACCCGCTCCGAAGCGGGCGCCTGGTTCGGTAACCCGATGGTCTACCTGGAGAAGTACCTGACCAACCCACGTCACGTGGAAGTGCAGGTACTGTCCGACGGCCAGGGCCACGCGATCCACCTGGGTGACCGCGATTGCTCGCTGCAACGTCGTCACCAGAAGGTCCTGGAAGAAGCGCCGGCACCGGGTCTGGACGAAAAGGCTCGCCAGGAAGTCCTGGCGCGCTGCGTCAAGGCGTGCATCGACATCAACTACCGTGGCGCCGGTACTTTCGAGTTCCTCTACGAGAACGGCCGTTTCTACTTCATCGAGATGAACACTCGCGTGCAGGTAGAACACCCGGTTTCGGAGATGGTCACCGGTATCGACATCGTCAAGGAGATGCTCAGCATCGCCGCCGGCAACGTGCTGTCCTTCACCCAGGACGACGTGAAGATCCACGGCCACTCCCTGGAGTGCCGAATCAACGCCGAAGACCCGCAAACCTTCATGCCGAGCCCTGGCCTGGTCAAGCATTTCCACGCGCCCGGCGGCAACGGCGTACGTGTGGATTCGCACCTGTACAGCGGCTACAAGGTTCCGTCCAACTACGACTCGCTGATCGGCAAGCTGATCACCTGGGGCGCGACCCGCGACGAGGCCATGGCCCGCATGCGCAACGCCCTGGACGAAATCGTGGTCGACGGCATCAAGACCAACATCCCGCTGCATCGGGACCTGGTTCGTGATGAAGGCTTCTGCGAAGGTGGTGTGAACATTCACTACCTGGAACACAAGCTGGCCAACCAGTAAGTGCTCCACCCAACAAAGCCGCCTTCGGGCGGTTTTGTTGTTTGTGCACCCCAACTTTCAGGCCATACACAGTCCAAATGTGGGAGGGGGCTTGCCCCCGATTGCGGTGTGTCAGTCTCAGTATCTGTATCTGATCCACCGCTATCGGGGGCAAGCCCCCTCCCACATTTGCTCCGCATTCATTCAGTAATGTCGTCTTCTGCCGTTCGCTCGCGTAAACTTGCGCGCTTTCGCGGCCTACGCGCTGCACACTCATTTTTTTCAAAGGTGCCCGCCATGCCTTGGCTGCAAGTTCGTCTCGCCATCAGCCCGGAACAAGCCGAAACCTACGAAGACGCTTTCCTCGAAGTCGGCGCCGTGTCGGTGACTTTCATGGATGCCGAAGACCAGCCGATCTTCGAACCGGAACTCAACACCACCCCGCTGTGGTCCCACACCCATCTGCTGGCCCTGTTCGAAGACGGCACCGATGCCGCCGCCGTGCTGGCGCATATGGAATTGCTCACCGGCGGCCCGCTGCCCGAGCATCACAGCGAAGTGATCGAAGACCAGGACTGGGAACGCAGCTGGATGGATAACTTCCAGCCCATGCGCTTCGGCCAGCGCCTGTGGATCGTACCGAGCTGGCACGCCGCACCCGAGCCGGAGGCCGTCAATCTGTTGCTGGACCCGGGCCTGGCGTTCGGCACCGGCACTCACCCCACCACCGCGCTGTGCCTGGAATGGCTGGACGGCCAGGACCTGACCGACTGCAACGTGCTCGACTTCGGCTGCGGCTCGGGGATCCTGGCGATCGCCGCCCTGCTGCTGGGCGCCAACGAAGCCGTGGGCACCGATATCGACGTGCAAGCACTGGAAGCTTCCCGCGATAACGCCGGGCGCAACCACATTCCTGAAGGCAAATTCCCACTCTATCTGCCTGAGGACTTGCCGCAGGTACAGGCCGACGTGCTGGTCGCCAATATTCTCGCCGGGCCGCTGGTGTCACTGGCGCCGCAGTTGTCGAGCCTGGTCAAGCCGGGCGGGCGCCTGGCGCTGTCGGGCATCCTCGCCGAGCAGGGCGAAGAGGTCGCTGCCGCCTACGCCAGGGATTTCGAGCTGGACCCCATCGCCAACCGTGACGGTTGGGTGCGCATCAGTGGACGTCGGCGCTAGAATGAGCGCTTGCCTGAATCGGATGGCCGCATGACCGACAGTTTCGTCACCCAGTGCCCGCATTGCCAGTCGCGCTTTCGCGTCAGCCACGCTCAGTTGAACGTGGCCCGCGGCGTGGTGCGCTGCGGCTCGTGCCTGCAAGTGTTCAATGCCGCTCGCCAGTTGCTGGAGCAACGGGCGCAAATGCAACCTGGCCACGCTCCTGACCAAGCTCCTGACTATGCTCCCGACCACGCCCCGGTGCTTGAGCCTGCCGCCGAAGCCCCACGCGCCATCAGCCAGAAGCAGTGGACGGCCGAAGAACTGGACCTGGACAACCTGGACCTGGACGAAGAGCTGGCCAAACTCGAGCGCCGCGAGATTCAGCACACCCAGCCCGTCGGCGCAGAACGGCGCCAGCCGGGGGCCGACCGTCGGCACAAGGACGACGCCCTCAGCGCCAGCCGCCATACGGTCAAGGCCGAGGAAGAAAAATGGGCCGCCAGTCTGTTCAGCGAGCCGCCGCAGGAACGCGACCTGCCCGCCGAAGCGGAATCTGCGCCGAGCGCCCGCACCGAACCGTCCATGTCCTTTCACACCGACGATATCGACGACGAGCCGCCACTGCGTGAGACCCCGCCCGACGATGATGATCCGGACCCACCGTTCACACCCCTGACCCCGGCGGCGAACGCAGTCGACGAGCGTGCGCAATCGCGGCGCAAGCGAGTGCGCGCCGATTCCAGCGCCCACGACGACCTGTTCCAGGAGCTGGAAGACGATCCGCTGCACCTGTATGCGCACAAGCGCGCGTCAGGCTGGGGTCGCCGCCTGATCTGGATCGTGCTGGTACTGCTGGCTGCCGCCGGCCTGGCAGGCCAGTACATCGCCTACCAATTCGACGAACTGGCCCGCCAGGACACCTACCGCCCGTGGTTCCAGCAACTGTGCCCGACCTTGGGCTGCACCGTGCCATCGCGGGTCGACATCGCCCATATCAAGAGCAGCAACCTGGTGGTGCGCAGCCACCCGGAGTTCGCCGGGGCCCTTGTGGTGGATGCGATCATCTACAACCGCGCAACCTTCTCCCAGCCCTTCCCGCTGCTGGAACTGCGCTTTGCCGACCTCAACGGCGGCCTGATCGCCAGTCGGCGCTTCAAGCCCGCCGAATACCTCAGCGGCGAATTGGCCGGGGTCAGCGAAATGCCGTCGCAGGTGCCGATCCACATCTCCCTGGACATCCTCGACCCCGGCAACAAAGCCGTGAATTACAGCCTGACCTTCCATTCGCCCGAATGAAGCCACGCCGCAACCGTGGTTTGACGACGGATTATTGACTGCACCGGCGTCAACCAAACCGATGGCGATAAAAAAATAACTGTTCAGATTTTATCCAATTCAGCCTTTATCCAGTCATCGAGAGCGGGTATCATGCCAACCCTTTTTCGAACTCTAATGATCCGGCCCCACAACAGGGAAGTCCTATGTCGGCGGTACGCATCGGCCCATATACATTGCACAACGGCTTGATCCTCGCCCCGATGGCGGGCGTCACGGACCAGCCCTTTCGTCAGCTCTGCAAACGTTTGGGCGCGGGTCTAGTAGTCTCTGAAATGGTCACCAGCGACATGAGTTTGTGGAACACCCGCAAGTCGCGGATGCGCATGATCCACGAAGGTGATCCCGAGCCGCGCTCGGTGCAGATCGCCGGGGGAGATGCGCAGATGCTGGCGGATGCGGCCAGGGCCAATGTGGAGCTGGGCGCGCAGATCATTGATATCAACATGGGCTGCCCGGCCAAGAAGGTCTGCAACAAGGCCGCCGGTTCCGCCCTGTTGAAAGATGAGCAGTTGGTTGCCGAGATCCTGCAGGCCGTTGTCGCCGCAGTCGATGTGCCGGTGACCCTGAAGATTCGTACCGGCTGGGACCGGGACAACAAGAATGGCCTGACGGTGGCGAAGATCGCCGAACAGGCGGGTATTGCAGCGCTGGCGGTGCATGGCCGCACCCGCGCCGATCTTTATACCGGGGAAGCCGAGTACGACACTGTTGCCGCGATCAAGCAGGCCGTGTCGATGCCGGTGTTTGCCAATGGCGATATCGATTCAGCCGAAAAAGCCCGGCGCGTGCTGCACGCCACCGGTGCCGACGGCTTGTTGATCGGCCGGGCCGCCCAGGGGCGGCCATGGATTTTCCGTGAAATCGAGCATTTCCTGCGTACCGGCGACGTGTTGCCGGCACCGGGACTGACCGAGGTGGAACGTATTCTGCTGGAGCATCTGGCCGCCCTGCACGCCTTCTATGGGGACGTGATGGGCGTACGTATTGCTCGCAAGCATGTCGGCTGGTACCTCGCCACCTTGCCGGGCGCCAAGGAATTGCGCGCTCAGTTCAATCGTTTGGATGAAACGCAGGCACAGGTCGCCATCGTTCGTGAATTCTTCGCCGAACGTGACAAGAGCCTGGCAACAGGGGATGGAGAAGGGGTGGCCGCATGACCTTGATGACCGAGACTTTAGTGAGTGGAACAGCACCCGTGAGCGACAACGTCAATTTGAAACAGCACCTCAACACGCCGAGCGAAGAAGGCCAGACCCTTCGCGGGAGTGTCGAGAAGGCGCTGCACAATTATTTCGCCCACCTCGAGGGTGCTTCCGTCACGGACGTGTACAACCTGGTGCTCTCCGAAGTCGAGGCGCCCCTGCTCGAAAGCGTGATGAACTACGTCAAGGGCAACCAGACCAAAGCCAGTGAGCTGCTGGGCCTCAATCGTGGGACCTTGCGCAAAAAGCTCAAGCAGTACGATTTGCTGTAAGCATTCAATCAAACCAGAAAGGCGCCCGCGTAAAAACGGTCGCCTTTTTTGCTGACTCCTTTGCTTTTGATGGAAATTGAAATGACCGACCAGACTACCCGCCTGCCGATCCGCCGCGCCTTGATCAGTGTTTCCGACAAGACCGGGATCCTCGAATTTGCCCGGGAGCTGGAAGCCCTGGGCGTGGAAATCCTCTCCACGGGCGGGACCTTCAAACTGCTGCAGGACAACGGCGTGGCCGCAGTAGAAGTCGCGGATTACACCGGTTTCGCGGAAATGATGGACGGTCGGGTCAAAACCCTGCACCCGAAAATTCACGGCGGCATCCTCGGCCGTCGCGGTATCGACGACGCCATCATGAACGAGCACGGCATCAAGCCGATCGACCTGGTCGCCGTCAACCTCTACCCCTTCGAAGCCACCATCAACAAGCCAGGTTGCGACCTGCCGACCGCCATCGAAAACATCGATATCGGCGGCCCGACCATGGTCCGCTCGGCCGCCAAGAACCATAAAGACGTGGCCATCGTGGTCAATGCCGGCGACTACGCCAACGTCCTGGAAAGCCTGAAGGCCGGTGGCCTGACCTACGCCCAGCGTTTCGACCTGATGCTCAAGGCGTTCGAACACACCGCCGCCTACGACGGCATGATCGCCAACTACATGGGCACCGTGAACCAGGCGGCCGAGACCTTGAGCACAGAAGGCCGCAGCCAGTTCCCGCGCACCTTCAACAGCCAGTTCATCAAGGCCCAGGAAATGCGCTACGGCGAGAACCCGCACCAGAGCGCGGCGTTCTACGTGGAGGCAAAACCGGCCGAAGTCGGCATTGCCACTGCGACCCAGCTGCAAGGCAAGGAGCTGTCCTACAACAACGTGGCCGACACCGACGCCGCGCTGGAATGCGTGAAGAGCTTCGTCAAGCCGGCCTGCGTGATCGTCAAGCACGCCAACCCGTGCGGCGTGGCGGTGAGCCCGGACGCTGAAGGCGGGATTCGCCAGGCCTACGAACTGGCCTACGCCACCGACACCGAATCGGCGTTCGGCGGCATCATCGCCTTCAACCGCGAACTGGACGCCGAGACCGCCAAGGCGATCGTCGAGCGCCAGTTCGTTGAAGTGATCATCGCGCCAAGCGTCAGCGAAGAGGCCCGCGCCATCGTCGCGGCCAAAGCCAATGTGCGCCTGCTGGCCTGCGGTGAATGGTCAGCTGACCGCGCCGCTGCCTGGGACTACAAGCGCGTCAACGGCGGCCTGCTGGTACAGAGCCGCGACATCGGCATGATCGGCAGCGAAGACCTGAAAGTCGTGACCAAACGCGCGCCCACCGAGCAAGAGATCAACGACCTGATCTTCGCCTGGAAAGTGGCCAAGTACGTCAAATCCAACGCCATCGTCTACGCCAAGAACCGCCAGACCATCGGTGTCGGCGCCGGCCAGATGAGCCGTGTGAACTCGGCGCGTATCGCCGCGATCAAGGCTGAACATGCCGGTTTGCAGGTGGTGGGCTCGGTGATGGCGTCCGATGCGTTCTTCCCGTTCCGTGATGGCCTGGACAATGCCGCGAAAGCCGGCGTGACCGCCGTGATCCAACCGGGTGGTTCGATGCGTGATGCTGAAGTCATCGCGGCTGCTGATGAAGCCGGTATTGCGATGGTCTTCACCGGCATGCGCCACTTCCGCCACTAAACACCACTGCTTGATCGTTCCCACGCTCCGCGTGGGAATGCCTCTTGTGACGCTCCGCGTCACGCTTGGGACGCAGAGCGTCCCGGACTGCATTCCCACGCAGAGCGTGGGAACGATCAGCCCACAGAATTTGAGGTTTTTGAAATGAATGTTTTGATCATTGGCAGCGGTGGCCGTGAACACGCCCTGGCCTGGAAAGTTGCCCAGGACCCCCGTGTGCAGAAAGTCTTCGTTGCGCCCGGCAACGCCGGTACCGCCATTGAAGCCAAGTGCGAAAACGTCGCCATCGACGTGTTGGCGCTCGAGCAACTGGCGGACTTTGCCGAAAAGAACGTCTCCCTGACCATCGTCGGTCCGGAAGTCCCATTGGTTGCCGGCGTGGTCGACCTGTTCCGCAGCCGTGGCCTGGATTGCTTCGGCCCGACCGCCGGCGCCGCTCAACTGGAAGGCTCGAAAGCCTTCACCAAGGACTTCCTGGCGCGCCACAAGATCCCGACCGCCGACTACCAGAACTTCACCGAGATCGAGCCGGCCCTGGCTTACCTGCGTGAAAAAGGTGCGCCAATCGTGATCAAGGCCGACGGCCTGGCCGCCGGTAAAGGCGTGATCGTCGCCATGACCCTGCAGGAAGCCGAGGACGCCGTACGCGACATGCTCGCCGGCAACGCCTTTGGTGATGCCGGTTCGCGCGTGGTCATCGAGGAATTCCTCGACGGCGAAGAAGCCAGCTTCATCGTGATGGTCGACGGCAAGAACGTCTTGCCGATGGCCACCAGTCAGGACCACAAGCGCGTCGGCAACGGCGACAGCGGCCCGAACACCGGCGGCATGGGTGCTTATTCCCCGGCGCCGGTGGTCACCGCCCAGGTGCACCAGCGCGTCATGGACCTGGTGATCTGGCCGACCGTGCGCGGCATGGCCGACGAAGGCAACGTCTACACCGGTTTCCTCTACGCCGGCCTGATGATCGACAAAGCCGGCAACCCGAAAGTCATCGAGTTCAACTGCCGCTTCGGCGACCCGGAAACCCAACCGGTGATGCTGCGCCTGCAATCGAGCCTGGTGCTGCTGGTGGAGGCCGCGCTGGCCCAGGCCCTGGACAAGGTCGAAGCACAGTGGGACCCACGCCCGAGCGTCGGCATCGTGCTCGCGGCCGGCGGTTACCCTGCCGATTACGCCAAGGGCGATGTGATTGAAGGCCTGGACGCCGCGGCTGCGCTGGAAGGCAAAGTGTTTCATGCCGGCACTGCGCTGCAGGACGGCAAGGTCGTCACCGCCGGTGGCCGCGTGCTGTGCGCCACCGCGATGGGCGCCAGCGTCGACGCCGCGCAGCAGCAAGCGTACAAGTTGGCCGCGAAAATCGACTGGAAAGGCTGCTTCTACCGCACCGATATCGGTTACCGCGCCATTGCCCGTGAACGCGGCGAGAACCACTGAGTAGCTATCCGTTCGGGTAGGTAAGGGCCTCTGGCCCTTGCCGTACTCATGCCGCCCCGCGCATAGTTAACCCGTGCATTCACCTACGAAGGGACTTCGCCGTGCGCTGGCTCAGGATCGCCTTAGGTTTTACCGTCAGTCTGCTGACCCTGCTCTGCCTGGTCCCGGCTCAAGCCGCGGCGCAAGGCAGTGGTTGGGCAGTCTTGCTCGATGATCAGGCCGACCTGCAACTGAGCGACATCCGTTCCTCGCGCTACACCAATCAATTCAGCCCCATCGAACTGGACCGGATTACCGCCGCGCCGCCGGACGGTGCGTTGTGGGTACGCTTCAAGCTGCAACCCGGCAAGCATGAACAGGTGCTGCGGGTGTTCGCCCCGGACTTGTCGAGCCTGAGCCTGTATGTGCTGGACGGCAACAGCCTGGTGGAGCAGCAGACCACCGGCACGCGCCAACCCCAGGCCGAGCGCCCGCTGCCCAGCAGTGACTTCATGCTGCCGATGCCACAGAGCCAGCGCCCGCTCGAGGTTTACCTGCGCCTGGTGTCGGAACACGAGCTGCGCCCCTATATCACCCTGGAACCCGCCGTACTCGCCGCCGCCAACCAGAACCAGACGCTGGTCTACGGCTTGCTGTTCGGCGTCCTGCTGATGCTGATCCTGCATAACCTCACGCGCTTCGCCTACCACCGCTCGCGCAGCAGCCTGTGGCTGGCCGCGTGTGAGTTCCTGCTGATGCTCAGCCTGGCGCTGTTGCTCAACGTGGTGGGGCCGTGGTTGCCCAACTGGCACGCGATCCAGACCCCCGGCGCCTACCTCGCCCTGCTGCTGACCGCGCCGTGCGGGCTGATGTTTGCCTATCGCTTCTTCATGCCGCTGGGCCCGCACCCGCTGAACAAACTGTTGATGGCCGACATATTGGTGATCGTGCTGTGTGGCCTGCTGCTGTTGTTCGTCAACACCCTGCCGCTGAACATCATCACCTATGCCCTGGTGGCGCTGGCCGGCCTGAGCATGCTGTTTGTCTCGGCCTATCACTGGCAACGGGGCTATCGTCCGGCGCGCCTGTTCGTGGCGGGGATGGTGGTGTTCAACATCGGCACGCTGATCATTCTTCCCGCCCTGCTCGGCCTCACGTTGTTGGCACCGCAAGGCCTGATCATCACCCTGCTGAGTTTCATCTGCATCAGCGGCCTGCTGATGAGCCTGGCCCTCGGCGAACGCCAGCGCGCCATTGTTGAAACGCGCTTCAGCCTCAGCCGCGACCTGGCCGCGAGCAATGCCGAAATCGCGGCCAAGGCCGAGTTCCTGGCGAAGATCAGCCACGAAATCCGCACCCCCATGAACGGCGTGCTGGGCATGACCGAGTTGCTGCTGGGCACGCCGTTGTCGGTGAAACAACGCGACTACGTGCAGACCATTCACAGTGCCGGCAACGAATTGCTCACGCTGATCAACGAAATCCTCGACATCTCCAAGCTCGAATCGGGGCAGATCGAACTCGATGATGTGCAGTTCGACCTCAACGCGCTGATCGACGACTGCCTGAGCATCTTCCGCGCCAAGGCCGAGCAGCAGAATGTCGAGCTGATCAGCTTTATCCAGCCCCAGGTGCCGCGCGTGATCAGCGGTGACCCGACACGCCTGCGCCAGGCGCTGTTGAGCCTGCTGGAAAACGCCCTGCATAAAACCGACGAGGGCGAAGTGCTGATCGTCGTTGCCCTCGACGAGCGCAGCACCCAGCCACGCCTGCGCATTGCCGTGCAAGACAGCGGCGTGCCCATGGACGCCGCCGAGCGCGACGCCCTGATGCACAGCGAACTGCACAGCAAGAACTTCCTCTCGGCCACACGCTTGAGCGGCCACCTGGGCCTGGTGATCGCACGCCAGTTGATCCTGTTGATGAACGGCGAATTCGGCGTCAAGAGCGGCAGTCACCAGGGCAGCACCCTGTGGCTGACCCTGCCGTTGGACCCCGAACGCCTCGAGCACCCGACCTCCGATCTCGACGGCCCGCTCAAGGACGCACGGGTACTGGTGGTGGACGACAACGACACCTGCCGCAAGGTGCTGCTGCAGCAATGCTCGGCCTGGGGCCTGAACGTCAGCGCCGTGGCTTCGGGCAAAGAGGCCCTGGCCCTGCTGCGCACCAAGGCGCACCTGCGCGATTACTTCGACGTGGTGTTGCTGGACCAGAACATGCCCGGCATGACCGGCATGCAACTGGCGGCCAAGATCAAGGAAGACCCGAGCCTGAACCACGATATCCTGCTGATCATGCTCACCGGCATCAGCAACGCGCCGAGCAAGATCATCGCGCGCAACTGCGGGATCAAGCGCATCCTCGCCAAGCCGGTGGCCGGTTATACGCTCAAGACCACCCTGGCCGACGAACTGACCCAGCGCAGCAAAGGCGCCCCCCACCCTCGCCTCGCTCCCGCCGCGCCGGCAGCCATTACCGTGCCCAGCGACTTCCGCATCCTGGTGGCCGAGGACAACAGTATCTCCACCAAAGTGATACGCGGCATGCTCGGCAAGCTCAACCTCAACCCGGATACCGCCAGCAACGGCGAAGAAGCGTTGGAGGCGATGAAAGCCCAACGCTATGACCTGGTGCTGATGGACTGTGAAATGCCGATCCTCGATGGTTTCTCCGCCACCCAGCAGCTGCGCGCGTGGGAGGTCAGCCACCAACGTGTGCGCACGCCGGTGGTGGCGCTCACGGCGCATATTCTCTCGGAACATAAAGAACGCGCGCGCCAGGCGGGGATGGACGGGCATATGGCCAAGCCGGTGGAACTGTCACAGCTGCGCGAGCTGGTGGATTACTGGGTTGTGCAGCGCCAGCAACGCCCGGAACACGCGCCGTCCTGATTGAAATCCAATCAAATGTGGGAGGGGCGGTGCGACGATTCGACTTGCCCCCGATAGCGGTGGGTCAGCCACAGATGTATCTGCTGACACTCCGCAATCGGGGGCAAGCCCCCTCCCACATTTGACGCGCGTCGCCTGATAGACTCCTCCACACTTCCACCGCCCGCGAGTCCCCCCATGCTCCACGTGTTATTCAGCGTTTACCTGAAGATGCTGGTGCTCTACAGCCCGTTCTTCGTGCTGTCCTGCTTTATCAGCCTGACCCGTGGCTATTCCAGCAAGGAGCGGCGGCGCCTGGCCTGGAAAGTCGCGTTGGCGACGCTGGTGTCGAGCGTGCTGCTGTACCTGTTCGGCCGGGTGATATTCAGTGTGTTCGGCATCACCGTGGACGCGTTCCGCATCGGCGCCGGCAGCGTGCTGTTTATCTCCGCCCTGGGCATGGCCCAAGGCAAGTCGGCGGTGCAAACCGATAACGTGCAGCAGGACGTGACCATCGTACCGCTGACCATCCCGCTCACGGTCGGCCCCGGCACCATCGGTGCATTGCTGGTAATGGGGGTGAGCCAGCCCCATTGGGACGACAAGCTCACCGCCATCCTCAGCATCGCCCTGGCCAGTCTCACGGTGGGGGTGGTGCTGTACCTGTCCAATCGGATCGAACGCATTCTTGGCGACCAGGGCTTGCAGATTGTCAGCCGGTTGATGGGCTTGTTCGTGTGCGCCCTGGCCGCGCAAATTATCTTTACCGGGGTCCGTGGCTATCTGGTGACCTAGATCCGGTATTTGGCGATGGCCGACTGCACGTTGTCACCCGCACTGTCGCGCATCAGTTGCAGGGTCTGTTCATTGACCACCGAGGTGTTGAGCACCAGGCAGGTCTGCCCGCTGAAGGCCTCGAACGATGAGCTGTCCCATTCAAGGAACGGCAACCCCACCTGCTTGCTCACGCCATGGCTGCTGTAGGTCACCAGGACCATCATCACTTCGCCATTGGTTTCAGCGCAGGACGCCACGCCGAAGTCACCGCCCTGGTGCACGCTGCTGTTGCGTTTGAACAAATCGAAAGATGCCGGCAGTTGCTTCAAGGTCTCCAGCGCATCGGCGGCCAGTTTCGGCAGCAGGCTGAGCAACGGCCCCGACATGGACATCGAGGCGAGCATTGCGCCGATGATATTCAGCGCTGTCAGTTGCACCGTCAGCCCCCTGCCCGCGCGCGAGACGCGCTCGAAGCTGCTGCGCACCGGCAGCCAGCCGAGGCTGACCATCACTTTGATAAATTCGTCGTACCAGGCCTCGGTGCCCCGATGCACCTTCAATACATCGCTCACGTAACTGCTGGCCAGCAGGTAGCTTTTACGGATGTATTCGCGGTTAAGCCCGGACAGCCCCTCGGCAAAGGAAATCACACCGTTGTTGACCACCGCCGCATTGCAGTCATCTTCGGTGTCCAGCGGTAACGTCGCGGGCGTGCCCGGCGCGCCCGGCAATTTGTAGGCGGCAATCAGCTTGCGCCGTTTTGTACTGTTGATCCTTCTGTGGTGTCGCTCCATTTCCCAATTCTCCACGTACACCCCGACTCGGGGCTTGTAACCACACTAGTCCACTCAGCGACGGGCTTTCCAGGCAACAAACATCCCTTGGCGCGGCCCGGCAAAACGCGCCGACCCGCAATAACGCGGCATGCACGATGAGCCTCGTGGTTTCGTCGTGAAAAAAAGAAAAAGCCCCGAACGACAACAGAAAAATCCTGGAGTCATTCGGAGCTTTCGGGCCACTGCCGAGCTGTTTTCAGCCGGCGGGTTTATCGCCGTACCAGCGCGGGGTGTACACCCACTCACCGCCACCGGCACGCGCAAAGGTGCAGGTGGTGGACGAGCCGATCAGCACCATGGTGCGCATGTCCACCTGGTCCGGGGTGAGTTGCCCCAGGGTGGTGACGCACAGCGTCTGGCCCGGGCGACCGATATCGCGGCCCAGCACCACCGGCGTTTCAGGGGTGCGGTGCTGGGCGACGATCTCCAGCGCACGCCCCAGTTGCCACGGCCGCGCACGGGAAATCGGGTTGTAGAAGGCCAGGGCCAGGTCGGCCTGGGACGCGAGGTCCAGACGCTTTTCGATGATCGACCACGGCTTGAGGTTATCCGACAGCGACATCACACAGAAGTCATGCCCCAGCGGCGCCCCGGCCTGGGCAGCGGTGGCCAGGGACGCCGAGACGCCCGGCAGGATTTGCAGGTCGACCTGGTGCCAGGCCGGGTCGCTGGACTCATGCAACGCCTCGATCACCGCAGCGGCCATGGCGAATACACCCGGGTCGCCGGACGACACCACCACCACCGAGCGCCCTTGGGCGGCCAGCTCGAAGGCGTGCCGGGCGCGCTGCATTTCTTCGCGGTTGTCCGTGCAGTGCTGCACCTGATCTTCACGGAACGGCCCGGCCATGCGCACGTAGGTTTCGTAGCCCAGCACATCGGTGCAGCGCGCCAACTCGGCCTTGACCGCCGGCACCATCAAGTCAGCGGCGCCCGGACCGAGCCCGATCACGGCAAGGCGCCCACGTGGGCGGCCGACCTGTGACACGTCCAACGGCTGTTCAGCCACGCTGAGGGTGATGTCCGCCGGCGGCTCGACCTTGTCAAACCGCAGCGGTACGCGCAGTTCCAGCGCAGCCTCATGCAGCGACGCTTCGGCCATCTGCAGGTCGCTGGCAAGCAGGCACGCCAGCGACTGCACGGCAATGCCTGCCTCATGCAAGGCGGTGCGCACACGTGCGGCCAGGTGCGCGCCCGGCTTGCAGGTGGCGCAGACGGTTTTCGGATAGATCACTAATTCGTTGGCGGCCGGCACGCGCTCGGCACTGCCCACATGAATCGCCAGGCGCGCCTGTGCGGCCTGTGGCAAGTTGGCCTGCGCCAGCCAGGGCGCTTCGCCTTCAATGCGCACGCTTTCACCGGCGAGCAGGTCCGAGACGAAGCGCTTGCCCAACTCCAGGTCCGCCAACTCATAGCCCCTGGGCGGGTTGAGCAGGCAGGTGCCGAAGCGCAATTCGCCGCTGGTGGTGATCGCCGCCGCCACCCCCAACGCGGCGGCAATCTCCCGCGCCATCACATTCACACCGCCCAGCCCGCCCAGCAGGGGCACCACGGCGCTGCCGTCTTCGGCAACGGCCAGCACGGCCGGCTCCTCACCTTTTTCGAGCAGCAGCGGCGCGAGGGTACGGATGACGATGCCGGCGGCGCACAGCGCAATCAGCGGTGTTCCCTGTTGGTAGAGCTGGCGCAGTGTGGCGCCGAATTCGCTGTAGACCAGGTCCGCGCCGTCGACCCGACCGGTCAGGCCATGGATCTGCGCCGCCGGGTAAAGCTGCTGGATCCTGCGCGCAGTCGCCAGGCTGCCCTGGCCCAGAATGACAATCGCCGGGCTCATCAACCTTGCCACCGTTCACCGGGCACGATGATCAAGGAAAAATACGGTGACGACATCGGCTCCACCTGGTCCAGCGGCACGATTTTCTGATTGGCCATGGTGGCGCGTTCCACGTACAGCGCACGCCCGGCCAGACCGAGTTCCTCCAACACTTGGCGCACCTTGTGGAAGTTGCGCCCCAACTTCATGATCACCGCCGCGTCAGCGTCCGCCAGCCGGCGCTTGAGGTCGTCGTGCGGCAACACCCCCGACAGCACCGACAGGCTCTGGTTGCGATACACCAGCGGCGCACCCAACACCGAAGCGCCGCCCAGCATCGAACACACGCCCGGGATGACCTGCGCTTCATAGCGCTCGGCAAGGCGGTCATGCAGGTACATATAGGAGCCGTAGAAGAACGGGTCGCCTTCACAGATCACCGCCACATCGCGACCCGCATCCAGGTGCGCCGCCACATCGACGCTGGCGGTGTCGTAGAAGTCGCTGATCACTTGCTCATAGGACAGCGGCGCCGGCAGCGCCTCGGTGGTCACCGGGTACACCAGGGGCATCAGGGTTTGTTGCGGCACCAGATGGTCCTCGATGATGCCGAACGCATTGCCCTTCTTGCCCTTGGCCACGAAGTACGCCACCACGGGCGACTCGCGCAGCAGGCGCAGGGCCTTGAGGGTGATCAGCTCCGGGTCGCCGGGGCCCACGCCCAGGCCGATCAGACGTCCGCGTGGGTGCATTATTCGACCTCCGTGGCGAGCGCATTGACGGCGGCGGCGGCCATGGCACTGCCGCCCAGACGGCCCTGCATGATCACGAACGGCACGCCACGGCTGTCGGCGGCAAGCATCGCCTTGGATTCGGCGGCGCCGACAAAGCCCACCGGGAAACCGAGGATCAACGCCGGTTTCGGCGCGCCGGCGTCGAGCATTTCCAGCAGGTAGAACAAGGCGGTCGGCGCGTTGCCGATCACCACCACGCTGCCTGCCAGGTGCGGACGCCACAGCTCCAGGGCGGCAGCGGAACGGGTGTTGCCCAACTCCCGCGCCAGCTCAGGCACGCTGTCATCACGCAGGGTGCAGATCACCGCGTTATTGGCCGGCAGGCGCGCGCGGGTCACGCCTTCGGAGACCATCCGCGCATCGCATAAAATCGGTGCGCCCGCCGCGAGCGCATCGCGCCCAGCCTTGCCCGCGCCTTCGGAGAATTGCAGGCCGTCGATCGCCTCGACCATGCCGCAGGCATGAATCACCCGCACCGCGAGTTTTTCCAGGTCGGCCGGGATGCGGTCCAGGTTGGCTTCCGCGCGAATAATGGCGAAGGAGTTGCGATAGATCTCCTGACCGTCGCGGATGTAATCAATCATCGGTGTTGCTCCGTGGGCGAGCGCGTAACAGGGCGCCCGCCGCTTCAATGGAAAGAGTGCGCGCGTGCAGCCGGCCAAAACCTGGATGGGCGGCGTCGCGAAAATAAAGGTCGTAATGGCCGGGACTCACCGCCAGCAAGGTGACCGGCGCGGTGTGCGCGGCGGCGCAGGAGCGCGGGCAACCGGACAGGTGCACCTCCACGCCGGGTTGCAGGGTGGCCAATTGCACTGCGTCGGCCTTGGTATCGGCCAGGCCCTTGCCGCAACCGCTGGAACCGGTGCAGGCAATCATGCGCGCAAGGGGTTGCTCGATTGAACAGAGAAAGCCCAGTTGCCCCAAGCGGTCGGTGACGGCGCCAGGGCGTTCAATGTTGGGCAGCAGCACGCCTTGCCAGGGCGTGAAGCGCAACGTGCCATCGCCGTACTCGCTGGCCAGTTGCGCGGCGCCCTGAAGCATCCGCGAATCCAGACGGCCCAGAGGCGCGACTGCCGCGACGTAGAACTGATTCTTCCGGGGTTGGGGATAACTTCCGATGTGCAGCAGCGCACCACCGGCCGGGCGTTTGAAGCCCTGGGCCGACAGCAGCGGCAGGCTCAGGCGGCTCAATAACTTATCCACAGCCAGATGACGCATGCGCGTTTGCTCGGGCGTCGCCAGGTCGAGAAAGGCCTCCAGCACCGCCACCACCAGCGCATGGCCCTGGTCCAGCGGCACGGCCGCCACGGGCGCATTCAGGCCGGGGCAGCCGGCCAGGCCGAACGCCAGCAGCGTTTGCCCCTCGCGCACAAACGCCGACAGCCACAGGTCATGGTGATGCTCGAGCATCGCCAGGGCTTCACCGCCGTCCAGCTGCACGGCGAACTTGGCCGACAACTGATGAAGACGCGGATGACTGTCCAACGTGGCGAGAATCTGCGCGGCCAGCGGGCGGGTGTCGAACAGCATCTGCGGATCGATGCCGGCGCTGGGGCTGAGCATCAGGTTGCGCACGTCATCACCGGCCGCGTTGCTCGGGCCGAGGCCGGCCGCCAGCAGCATTGCGATCAAGGCGTCCTGCTCGGCGCCGATCCCGCGAATCTGCAGGTTGGCGCGGTTGGTCGCCTCGATCACCCCGCCCGCATACGCCTGGGCAGCGTCCGCCACGGCGTTGGCCTGGGCCGCGGTAAGCGAACCACCGGCCAGTTTGACCCGACAGATACCGCCGTCCAACGCCTGGACAATACGCAGCAACCCCGGACAGGCCGAGGGGCGCAAGGTATTTACAGCGGGCGTTGGGTTCACGGGGCTACCGGTTGACGGGTAAAGGCGCGGTATTATGCCTGCTTTGTCCGGCGGCATGAAAAGCCTGCCCGTCGGATGTCGTTCAAGGAATTGCTATGTCGCCCTGGCTGACGGTTGTAGGCATCGGTGAAGACGGCTTCAAGGGCCTGGGCAGGAATGCCCGGCACGCCCTGTTGCGCGCTACGCGGATTATAGGCGGCCAACGCCAGTTGGACCTGTTGCCATTGTGTATCAGTGGCGAGCGCCAGGCGTGGCCGAGCCCGTTTTCCCTGGAGCCGGTGTTGTCACGGCGTGGGGAGCCTGTGTGCGTATTGGCCAGTGGTGACCCGATGTTCTATGGCGTCGGCGCCAGTCTGGCGCGCCAGATTGCGGCGGATGAGCTGCTGGTTATACCGGCTCCGTCGTCGGTGTCCCTGGCGGCGGCGCGTTTGGGCTGGCCGTTGCAGGACGTGGTGACGGTGTCCGTGGTGTCCCGCCCCTTCGCGGCAATCAACGCGCACCTGGCCAGCGGTGTGCGCTTGCTGGTGCTGAGCAATGATGGTGGCAGCCCTGCGTTGATTGCCGCGTTATTGACGCAGGCAGGGTTCGGGCCCAGCCGATTGACGGTGTTTGAACACTTGGGCGGCGCGAACGAGCGGCGCTTGGACGGCCTGGCCGCAGACTGGCATCACCTCGGCACTGCCGATCTGAACCTGGTCGCCATCGATTGCCTGGCCTGCAGCGACACGCCGCCCTTGTCGCGCCTGGCAGGCCTGCCGGACTCGGCGTTCCAGCACGACGGCCAACTGACCAAACGCGATGTGCGCGCCATGACCCTCGCCCGCCTCGCCCCGATGCCCGGCGAACTGCTGTGGGATGTGGGCGCGGGCAGCGGTTCCATCGGCATCGAATGGATGCGCACGCACCCCAGCTGCCGTGCCCTGGCGATCGAGCACGACCCGGGCCGCCAAGGCCTGATCGAACACAATCGCGACGCCCTCGGCGTGCCCGGCCTGCACCTGATTCGCGGCAAAGCTCCGGACGCGTTGCACGGCCTGCCGGTACCCGACGCCATCTTCATCGGCGGCGGCGTCACCCGCGACGGCGTGCTCGACACCTGCTGGCAACACCTGCGCCCCGGCGGGCGCCTTGTCGCCAACGCCGTGACCCTGCAAAGCGAAATGACCTTGATGAACTGGCGCGCCGAGCACGGCGGCGAACTGACCCGCATCCATGTCGCCCAGGCGCAGCCACTGGGCGAGTTCGACACCTGGCGCCAGGCGTTGCCGATCACGCTGCTGGAAGTGATCAAGCCGCTATGAACAGGATTCTGTTGCTGGGCGGCGTGACGGAAGCGCTGGCCATTGCCCGCACCCTGGGGCCGGAGCATATCTACAGTTTGGCCGGCGTGGGCCGCGTGCCGACCGACCTGACCTGCCAGGTGCGCGTCGGCGGTTATGGAGGCGCTGAAGGGTTGGCGCAGTTTGTTCGCGATGAACGCATCAGCCTGATCCTCGATGCCACCCATCCGTACGCAGCGCAGATCAGCCACAACGCGGCCCGGGCTGCACGGTTGTGCGCTGTGCCGTGCTGGGCATTGCGACGTCCGGCGTGGCAGCCGCAGGCCGGGGATGATTGGCGCGAAGTGTCTGACTGGGCTGAGCTGATCCAAGCGTTGAAGCCCTTCAAGCGCCCGCTGTTCACCTTGGGTCGCGAACCCTTGCAGCATCTCGATGAAATCCCCGCCGACCAGTTCTGGACGTTACGCGCGCTGGACGTGTACCCGGGCAACGAGCGCTGTGAAGTGATCGGCGCACGCGGGCCGTTTCTGATCGAGGATGAGCGGGCGTTATTCGAACGACGCCGGATTGATGTGCTGATCAGCAAGAACAGCGGCAGCACCGCCACCGAACCGAAGCTGGAAGTGGCGCGGGAATGTGGGGTGCCGGTGTTGGTGTTGAAGCGGCCGGTGTTGGCTCATGTAGACCGTGAACTCTTGTCGCCTGAAGAAACACTCATCGCGTTGGCAAATTTCATTCGATAAGTCAGGATCTCTCGCTTGCTTGATAAGTAACCTATTTGTTACCTTCAGGACGGCGAATGATCGAGATTGAAGAATACCGACGTGACAACCTGTCCAGCCCGTTCGATGAGTGGTTTTCATCCTTGAGTGTGCCGGCGGCAACCAGAGTTACGACCGCTCTGGTTCGACTTGAAATGGGCAACACCAGCAACATCAAGTGGTGCGACGGGTTCGGTGAATACCGCATCGATTGGGGGCCAGGCCTGCGAATCTATCTGATACAGGAAGGCCTACGATTAATCATCCTGTTCGGTGGCGGGGACAAGTCCAGTCAAAAGCGCGATATCAAAGTCGTTAAGTCGCTGATCAATGAGCATCAGCGTGACAAGAAATTGAAACAAAAGAGGTAACCAGCATGGCGTTAACCCGTAGCTACAAGCACACCATCGCTGAACGTGCCAAGCGCGACCCTGCATTTGCCCAAGCTCTTCTCGACGAGGCCGCTACGCTGTTTCTCAACGGTGAGCCGGAAGTTTCCCGCGTGATTCTGCGTGATTTGGTCAACGCCACGGTGGGTTTTGAAGGACTTGCGAAAGAAACTGCCAAACCGAGTAAAAGCCTGCACCGAATGCTCTCAGCCAGCGGTAATCCAAGCATGGATAACCTCGCCGCGATTTTTGCAGTGATCAGAAAAGCCTTAGGTGTCGACATGCAGGTGCACGGAGTTCCCGCTGCATAATTGGTACAACAACCAGCATCAGCGATGCTACAGGCAATGTGGGAGGGGGCTTGCCGCCGATAGCGGTGCGTCAGTCACTGATTTTCTGGCTGATCCTCCGCACTCGGGAGCAAGCCCCCTCCCACAGTTGACCTGCGCAGCCTTGAAGTTCGGCACCCACTCAATTCCCCGTCTATCCTCAAACCCGACACTGCGACACCACACCACACCACGCGTTTTTACTTATCTCCCCCGATCAGGCTAAATACCCGCCTGATCGTTTAACCCTACGGATTATCCGCCATGGCCCGTCAACGCTTTGCAATTGCCTGGATCGCCTGCCTTGCAGTGCTGTTCAATGCGTTTGCCATGCCGCTGGCCAGTGCGATGCAGCAGACCGATGACCCGGTCAAGCGCCTGCTGTTGGGTGGGTTCTGTTCGTCCAATGGCGCCAGCCTGCAGGCCATTGCCCTGGGCCAGTTGGAAATCCCGGCAGCGCCGGACGATCACTCCGCCATGCAGCATTGCTGGTGTTGCTCGGGCTCGGCGCCGTGGGTGGCGTTGCCGGGGCATGCGCCGCAGTTGTATGTGACGCGCCAGCAAGCGCTGCAGAGCCTGCCGCCGCGCGTGTTGCGCAATCCCGCCCCGCGCCGGCAATGGCCGAGCCTCAATCCCCGCGCCTCTCCAACGGTCTGATCTTCTTCGCAAGTGAACTGCGTTTAGAACCGTTCCGGAGAACTGCCATGCTCAAATCTTCCCTGCTTCTGGCGGCGTTGCTGCTGCCGGTGTTCAGTGCTGCCAATGCCGAGGACTACAAGGCCGGTGACCTGTTGGTCAGCGACCCTTGGTCCCAGGAGTTGCCACCGAATGCGCCCACCGTCGCGGCGTACTTTGTGATTCATAACACCGGGACTGCCCCGGATCGCCTGCTCGGCGTTGAAACCAGCGTGGCCGAGAAAGCCGAGCTGCACGAGCATGTGATGCAGGGCGACCTGATGAAGATGCAGCAAGTGCCCAGCGTTGCCGTACCGGCCAAGGGCGAGCTGACGTTCGCGCCGATGGCCTATCACGTGATGCTGCTGGGCCTCAAGGACCGCAGCCTGTTGGCCGATGGCAAGCGATTCCCACTGACCCTGACGTTTGAAAAAGCCGGCAAGGTCGAGGTGAACGTATCGGTTCAGAAGTCGCCGCCGATGACCGCTCACGAGCATAAGCACGCCCAGTAGGACTCCCCCGATGGGCGCCCGCAGCGCCAGGTTGTCTCCACGCCGCCGCTTGATGCGCGGCAGTTGGGTCAGCCTGTTCGCCATGTTGATGATCTTTATCGGTCCGCTGATTTCCCAGGCGATGCCGATGGATCATCACGCCGGTATGTCCATGGACATGCCCGCGTGCCACGGCGAGCCCAAGCCGAGCAAAGCCCCCGACGAACATCATGTCCTCTGGGAAAAATGCGGCTATTGCAGCCTGCTGTTCAGTTGCCCGGCCCTGCCCGGCAGCGTCTCCTACATCACCCTCGGCACCCCGCCGCCCGCCAACGCGCTCATTCCCACCCCGCGCCTGGGTCATGCCCGGCAGAGCATCTTCCCCGGCGCGCGCAGTCGTGCGCCGCCCATCGCGTCGTAAGCCCTTCACCGCGCTACTTCACCCCGGCCGACTTCAAACAGACAGCCGCAGGCTGCTGGCCGTGTTGTTTACGACTGATTGATGGAATTTTTCATGTCCAGGTTTTCTGCTGACACCCGATTGGGCGCTGCCCCGGTTTTCGCCGTTCTGTGCGGCGCGCTGCTTGCGCCACACGCCCATGCTGACGAACACGAGCTGAGCCCCACGGTCGTCACCGCGATCGCCCCCAGCTCGCCGCTCACCGTTGTCACCCACCCCAAGGATCCACGCCAGCCGGTGCCCGCCAGCGATGGCGGCGATTACCTCAAGACCATCCCAGGCTTCGCCCTGGTGCGCAACGGCGGCACCAACGGTGACCCGGTGTTGCGCGGCATGTTCGGTTCGCGCCTGAATATCCTTACCAACGGCGGCATGATGCTCGGCGCCTGCCCGGGCCGCATGGATGCGCCCACCTCGTATATCTCGCCGGAAACCTACGACAAGCTCACCGTGATCAAAGGCCCGCAAACCGTGCTCTGGGGCCCCGGCGCGTCAGCCGGTACGATCCTGTTCGAGCGCGAGCCCGAGCAGTTCGGCGAGCTGGGTACCCGGGTCAATGCCAGTGTGCTGGCCGGCTCCAACGGGCGTTTCGACAAGGTCATCGATGCCGCTGCCGGAGGGCCGTTGGGCTATGTGCGGGTGATCGGCAACCAGGCCCATGCCGACGACTACAAGGACGGCAACAACGACCGCGTGGCCTCGCGTTATGACAAGTGGAATGGCGATGTGGCCGTCGGTTTCACCCCCGACGCCGACACCCTGCTGGAACTCACCGCCGGCCGTGGCGATGGCGAAGCGCGCTATGCCGGGCGCGGCATGGACGGCTCGCAGTTCCTGCGCGAAAGCCTCGGCCTGCGTTTCGAAAAGTCCAACATCGGCGAGGTGCTGGACAAAGTCGAGGCCCAGGTCTACTACAACTACGCCGACCACGTCATGGACAACTACAGCCTGCGCGTCCCCTCGGGCACCGGCATGATGGCCGGGCCCATGGCCTCCAACGTCGATCGGCGCACCCTCGGTGGGCGGATCAAGGCGACCTGGCGCTGGGCCGATGTGCAACTGATCGGCGGCCTGGACGCGCAGACCAACGAGCACCGCGCGCGCAGCAGCATGGGCATCGACACCTACAAGGACCTGCCGCGCAGCAAGGACGCCGACTTTCACAACTACGGCGTGTTCGGTGAACTGACCTGGTACGCCGCCGACACTGACCGCCTGATCACCGGCGCCCGCCTGGATCGTGCCTCGGCCAGGGATTTTCGCCAACGCACCGGCTCGGCAATGATGAGCCGCGCCAACCCCACCGCCGACGCCACCCGCGCAGACACCTTGCCCTCGGGCTTCGTGCGCTTTGAGCATGATCTTGCGGACACGCCCACTACCGTTTATGCGGGTCTGGGTCACGCTGAACGCTTCCCGGACTACTGGGAACTGTTCTCCCCCAACACCGGCGCGGCCGGCTCGGTGAATGCCTTCGACGGCGTTAAGCCGGAGAAGACCACCCAGCTGGATGTTGGCGCGCAATACAAAACCGCCAACCTTGACGCCTGGGCCTCGGCTTATGTCGGCCAGGTGCGCGACTTCATCCTGTTCGACTACCGGCCCGGGATGATGGGCACCACCTCCCAGGCGCGCAATGTCGACGCACGCATCATGGGCGGTGAACTGGGCGCGGCGTACAAGCTGACCACTCACTGGAAAGCCGATGCCAGCCTGGCCTACGCCTGGGGCAAGAACAGCAGCGACGGCAACGCCCTGCCGCAGATGCCGCCGCTGGATGCGCGCCTGGGCCTGACCTACAGCCAGGACGATTGGAGTGCCGGCGCGTTGTGGCGCGTGGTCGCGGCGCAGAACCGCATCGACCCGAACAAAGGCAACGTGGTCGGTAAGGACTACGACACAAGCGGCGGTTTTGGCGTGTTCTCGCTCAACGCCGCGTACCGCATCAATAAGCACTTCAAGGTCAGCAGCGGGGTCGACAACCTGTTTGGCAAGGCATACGCCGAGCATTTGAACCTGGCGGGGAATGCCGGGTTCGGTTACCCGGCAAGCGACCCGCAGGCCATCAAGGAACCGGGGCGTACGCTCTGGACCAAGGTGGATATGAGCTTCTAACAGCATCGGGGGCAAGCCCCCCTCCCACACTTGACCGGGTTCCCAAATCCAACTATGTGAACCCAATCCAATGTGGGAGGGGGCTTGCCCCCGATAGCGGTGTAACTGACACAAAAAATCAAAAGCCTTGCGGAGCCCTGATGAGCACTCAACAAAAAGTTTCCTTCTACAACCTGGCCTGGCGCTGGCACTTCTACGCCGGTCTCTTCGTCGCCCCCTTCATGGTGCTGCTGGCCCTGACCGGCATCATCTACCTGTTCAAACCCCAGCTCGACCCGTTGCTGTACGGCCACCTGCTCAGCGTTCCCGCCGCCGAACACGCGCTGAGCGCCGACGAGCAGCTGCAACGCGCCAGAGCCGCCTACCCCCAGGCTGCGATCAGCAAGTACCTGCCGCCTGCCAATGCCACCAGCAGCGCACAGTTTGTGATGCATAACCAGGGCCGCGAAATCAGCGTATTCGTCGACCCGTATCGCGGCACCGTCCTGGGTGAGCAGGACGCCAAATACAACCTGCAAGCCATCGCCCGCGCCCTGCACGGCGAGTTGATGATCGGCACCACCGGTGATCGCCTGATAGAGCTCGCCGCCGGCTGGGGCGTAATGCTCGTGGTGTCAGGCCTGTACCTGTGGTGGCCGCGCGGCAAGTCATCGGCCGGCATATTGTGGCCCCGACTCAACCGCCGTGGCCGCGTGTTCTGGCGCGACCTGCACGCCGTCGCCGGTTTCTGGGGCGCAGCGTTTTTGCTGGTGATGCTGCTCAGCGGCATGACCTGGACGGGCTTCTGGGGCAAGCAATACGCCGCCCTGTGGAACACTTTTCCGGCGGCGATGTGGAACAACGTGCCGCAGTCCGACCAGCAGGCACGCGTGCTCAACACGGCCACCCAACAGACCGTGCCCTGGGCCCTGGAAAACACGCCGATGCCGATGTCCGGCGACCACGCCGAACACATGAACCACGGCGCCATGCATGCAGGCCCCGCCGCGCCGACCGTGCGCCTGCAACAGGTGGTCGACCTGGCCAATGCGCGCAAGGTCGAGCCCGGCTACAGCATCACCTTCCCCACCACCGCCACGGGGGTATTCACCGTCGCGGTGTTCGCCAACGACCCGCGCAATGACGCCACCCTGCATGTGGACCAGTACACCGGCAAGGTCCTGGCCGATGTGCGTTGGGCGCATTACAACCTGGTCGCACGCGCCACCGAGACCGGCGTGATGTTGCACGAAGGCAAGATGTTCGGCTGGATCAATCAACTGATCGTGCTGGTGATCTGCCTGATGATTCTGCTCAGTGCGGTGAGTGGCGTGGTGATCTGGTGGAAGCGTCGGCCACAGGGCGGGTTGGGTGTGCCGCCGCTGCGTCATGACGTGCCGAAGTGGAAAACCGCGATGGTGATCATGCTCGGGCTGGCGATCATTTTCCCGTTGGTGGGCGCATCGTTGATTCTGGTATGGGCGCTGGATCGCCTGGTGCTGTCACGCTTTTTTGCCCAAGGTGAATCTGCCTCAGGTTAAGCATGAAACAGGCGAGATGCCCGACGCTGCGGGCTTGTGTAGCCTTGCGCGACTGTTGTCGCGCAGCCAATAAATGTTAACTTATAACACTTTCTGCGTTATCGTTGCTCGCCGCGCCCTGCGGCGAGCCCCCCTTCAAGAAGCGATTGAATCGACCGATGAACAACTCTCTAGCGTGCGGCCTGTGCCTGCTCGCCCTGCATACCAACGCCCAGGCCATGACCCTGCCCGAGAGCGCCATCACGGCACCGGCAGTGGATAACGAACGCGTCGAGCTCAATACGCCGACTACCGCCGGTTCGCGCCTGAACCTGACGGCGCTGCAAACTCCCGGCAGCGTAGAAAGCCAGACCGGCGCGCAGATCCGAGCACGTGGCGACGCCAGCGTGCAGGACGCCATCTCCCGCGCCACCGGCATCACCCGCACCGGCACCCCGGGCGACGGTGGCACCTCGCTGCAAGCCCGTGGCTTTACCGGCCAAAGCTCGGTGATGCAACTGTACGACGGTAACCGCATGTACACCGGCATGGGCACCTCGACCTTCCCGGTGGACACCTGGGCGGTGGAACGGGTGGACGTGCTGCGCGGCCCGGCCTCGGTGCTGTACGGCGAAGGCGCTACCGGCGCGGTGGTCAATACGGTCCCGAAAAAGCCTTTCACGGGCGCGATCGAAAACCGCATCCGCCTCGGCTACGGTTCCTACGACCGCCAGCAACAAGCCCTGGACAGTGGCGGCTCACTGACCGATACCCTGAGCTACCGCCTGAACCTCAACCGCCTGCGCAGCAACGGTTTCATCGACCGTGGCGACGCCAGCAGCGACTTCATCAGCGGTGCCCTGCGCTGGCAGGCGGCCGACAACCTGAGCTTCACCCTGGCCAGTGACTACGGCGACCAGCGCCCACAAAACTACTTCGGCACGCCCCTGATCAACGGCCAGTTGCACAAGGGCCTGCGCGACAAGAACTACAACGTCAGCAACGACACCCAGCACTACAACGACCAGTGGACACGCCTGACCAGCGAGTGGCAACCGAGCGATAACGTCAGCGCCACCAACGAGCTGTACTACCTGAAAAACCAGCGTCGCTGGCAGAACGCCGAGAACTACAACTTCACCAACGGCCAACTGACCCGCAGCGGCAACTTCGGGATCAAGCACGATCAGGAACAGGTGGGCGACCGCCAGACCTTCACCTTCAAGCACACCCTGTTCGGCCTCGACAGCCAGACCGTGGCAGGCGTGGAATACAACCGCATCCGCTTCCGCCTGGCGAGCAACACGCCGTTTAATGACGTGGCGCAAACCGGCCAACCCGTCGACCTGTATCACCCGGCGCCTGCGCCATTTGCCAGCCAGGACCCGTTCAAACCGGTGTTCGCCACCACCACCAGGACGGTGGCCGGCTTCGCGGAAAACCGCCTGCAACTCACGGATAAACTCGCGCTGGTCACCGGCGTCCGCCGCGACTACGCGCACATCGACCGCGACGATCTGCGCACCGGTGGCCAATCCGACAAAACCCTCACCGGCAATAACTGGAAAGCCGGCCTGGTCTACGCGATCACCCCGCAGACTTCGGTCTACGGCCAGTACGCCACCAGCACCGACGGCGTCGGCGGGCTGATTTCCCTGAGCCCGAGCCAGCAGCAGTTCGACCTGTCCAGCGCCAGGCAGACCGAGGTCGGTATCAAGCAAGCATTCTGGGACGCACGGGGTGAATGGACCCTGGCGGCCTACCACATCGTCAAGGATAAGCTGCTGACGGACGTGCCGGGCGTCCCGGGGTTCAAACAGCAAGTCGGCCAACAATCTTCCAACGGCCTGGAGGCCAGCCTCGACCTGCAACTGCCTCACGCCTGGCAGTTGCAAGCCAACGCCGCCATCGTGCGAGCGCAGTATGACGACTTCAAACAGGACGTCGGCGGCGTGCAGGTGTCGCGCGACGGCAACCGCCCAGTGGACGTGCCGCGCCGCACCGCCAACCTGTGGCTGAGCAAGGCCGTGACCGACAACGTGCGTGCCGGTGCCGGTGTGCGTTATGTCGATGCACGGTATGCCGACATGGCCAACCAGAACGAGTTGCCGAGCTACACCGTGGTCGATGCAACGCTGTCGTGGAACGCCATGCGCAACACCACACTGGGCCTGCAACTCAACAACCTGTTCGATCGCACTTACGCAGTCAGCCAGTACAACGATGGGCAGCAGTGGATTCTGGGTGTACCTCGTTCCATGTTCATTACTGCCGACTACACCTTTTAATGACCTCGCTCACCCTCACCGACCTGGCCTGGACTCCACCCGGCCACGACCACTGCCTTCACCGGTTCCAACTGCGTGACGCCGGCCTGCAGGTCGCTGCCGGGGAGTTTGTCGGCCTGATCGGGCCTAACGGCAGCGGCAAGACCAGCCTGTTGCGTTGCGCCTATCGATTCACCCGGCCGGAGCGCGGCGAGGTAATGCTTGAGCACCAGAACGTCTGGAAGCAAAGCGCCAAGTGGTGTGCGCGACGCATCGCGGTGGTGCTGCAGGAATTCCCCGACGCGTTCGGCTTGCGCGTGGATGAAGTGGTCGCCATGGGCCGCACGCCCCACAAGGGTTTGTTCGACAGCGACACCCAGCACGACCAGCAACTGATCCGCAACGCACTGCAGTCGGTGGGGATGCAGGGTTTCGCAGACCATGCGTTCGCCACCCTCTCGGGCGGTGAAAAGCAGCGCGTCATCCTGGCTCGCGCCCTGGCCCAGCAACCGCAACTGCTGATCCTCGATGAGCCGACCAACCACCTCGACCCGCGCTATCAGCTGGAGCTGTTAAGGCTGGTCAAGCAGTTGAACATCGGCACCCTGGCGAGCATCCACGACCTGAACCTGGCCGCCGCGTTCTGTGATCGCCTGTACGTGATCCATCATGGGCGCATCGTCGCCAGCGGTACGCCCCATGAAGTGCTGACCGCCGCGTTGCTGCGCGACGTGTTTGGCGTCCAAGCCCTGATCGACACCCATCCCTTGTCCGGCTACCCCCGAATCACCTGGATAACCCAACCATGATCCTGCGCGCCCTGCTGTCTCTCGCCCTGATGTTCGCCACTGCCCAAGCGCTCGCCGAAGCCACCCACTACCCGCTGACCATCAAGAGCTGCAACCGCGACGTGACCTTCCAGCAAGCCCCGCAACACGCGGTCAGCCACGACATCAACATGACCCAGATGATGCTCGCCCTGGGCCTCAAGCCACACATGGCCGGCTACAGCGGCGTGACGGGCTGGAAGTCAGTGCCGCCGGACATGGCCGCGATCCTCGACGGCCTGCCGGAGCTGGCGAGCAAGTACCCATCAGTGGAAACCTTGCTCAATGCCAACGTGGATTTCTTCTTCGCCGGTTGGGACTACGGCATGCGCGTGGGCGGCGACCTCACGCCGCACACCCTGCAACCCTTGGGTATCAACGTGTATGAGCTGACCGAGTCGTGTGCGTTCGTGATGAAGCGCCCCGCTGCCACACTGGAAGACACCTATAACGACCTGCGCAACCTGGGCAAGATCTTCGACGTACAAGACCGTGCCAACGCGCTGATCGCCCAGATGCAGGCGCAGGTGGCCGAGGTACAAAAAGACCTGCCCGCCGACAAGCCACGGGTGTTTCTTTACGACAGCGGCGAAGACCGCGCCATGACGTCAGGACGCCTGGGCATGCCACACGCGTTAATCGACGCCGCTGGCGGGCGCAATATCCTCGACAACGTCGACGCCAGCTGGACCCGGGTCAACTGGGAAACCGTGGTGGAACGCAACCCGCAGGTGATCGTGATCGTCGACTACAGCGAAATCACGGCCAAACAGAAAGAGCAATTTCTGCTCGATAACCCGGCCCTGCAATCGGTGGACGCCATCAGGAACCAGCGCTTTATCGTGATCCCGTACGTGCAGGCCACGCCGGGTATCGACAACGTGCTGGCGGTGCAAGCCCTGGCCAAGGGGTTCCACGGCGAATGATCGACCGTCGCTACGCCTTGCTGCTGAGTGCCATGGGCGCGTTTTTGCTGATCTCCTGCGTGATCTCGCTGGGGTTCGGCTCGGCGCGGGTGCCCGTGGACGTGGTGTGGCGGATCCTGCTGCACAAGACGTGCGGCATCGGTGAAGTGGATTGGAGCGCGGGCCAGGAACATATCGTCTGGCTGATCCGCGTGCCGCGCATGCTGCTCGGTGCCCTGGTGGGCGCCGGGCTGGCGTTGATCGGCGCGGTGTTGCAGGCCGTGACGCGTAACCCGTTGGCCGACCCACATTTGCTCGGCGTGACCTCCGGCGCCACCCTCGGCGCGGTGATCGTGGTGCTGCATGTGGGCGAAGTCATCGGCCTGCTGACCCTGCCCATTGCGGCCTTTATCGGTGCGCTGCTGAGCATGCTGGTGGTGCTGGCCGTGGCCAGTCGCAATGGCCGCCTGGAAAGTGATCGCCTGCTGCTGTGCGGCGTGGCGGTGTCATTCGTGATGATGGCAGTGGCCAACCTGCTGCTGTTCATGGGCGACCACCGCGCCGCCTCAGCAGTGATGTTCTGGATGCTCGGCGGCCTGGGGCTGGCGCGCTGGGAACTGCTGGCGATTCCCGCCGCCACGGTGGTGCTTGGGTTGGCCCTGCTATCGGGCATGGCGCGCCCGCTCAATGCCCTGATGGCCGGCGAACAGACCGCCGTGACTCTGGGCCTGAACGCACGCAACGTGCGGCTCAAGGTGTTTTTGATCGCGTCGCTGATGACCGGCGTGCTGGTGTCGATCAGCGGCTCCATCGGCTTTGTCGGCCTGATGGTGCCGCACATCGCCCGGCGCCTGGTAGGAGCCGAGCACCGGCGCTTGCTGCCGGTGTGCGTGCTGCTGGGCAGTGTGTTCCTGGTGTGGGTGGATGTTGCGGCACGCACCCTGATCGCCCCCGAAGACCTGCCGATTGGCGTAGCAACGGCGGCCATCGGCGGTCTGTTTTTTATCGGCTTGATGCGCAGGCGCTGAGCACGCCCCGTTGTAGCGCACCGCCACGCACCGACACTTGCGCCTGCCATTTTCTGGTGCGTCACGCCTGCAAAAGCGCGGGCAAACCAGGCATTTCATGGGGTTTGGCGACTCGGCACAGCGCTTGCAATCCCCTGCTCAACTTGTCCCTCACCCCCTTGTTGAGTTCACGGAGATCGCACTATGAAGCGTCGCAGTTTGATCAAGGCATTCACCCTGTCGGCATCCATTGCGGCCATGGGCTTGACCTGGACCGTGCAGGCCGCCGAGACCATCAAGGTCGGCATCCTGCACTCGTTGTCCGGGACCATGGCGATCTCCGAAACCTCGCTTAAAGACATGGCGCTGATGACCATCGACGAGATCAACGCCAAGGGCGGTGTGAACGGCAAGATGCTTGAGCCGGTGGTGGTGGACCCGGCGTCCAACTGGCCGCTGTTCGCGGAAAAAGGCCGGCAGTTGCTGACCCAGGACAAGGTCGCGGTGGTGTTCGGCTGCTGGACCTCGGTGTCGCGCAAATCGGTATTGCCGGTGTTCGAAGAACTCAATGGCCTGCTGTTCTACCCGGTGCAATACGAAGGCGAGGAAATGTCGCCGAACGTGTTCTATACCGGTGCGGCACCCAACCAGCAGGCGATCCCGGCGGTTGAATATTTGATGAGCGAGGAAGGCGGCAGCGCCAAGCGTTTCTTCCTGCTCGGCACCGACTACGTGTACCCGCGCACCACCAACAAGATCCTGCGCTCGTTCCTGCATGCCAAAGGCGTGGCGGACAAGGACATCGAAGAGGTCTACACCCCGTTCGGCCACAGCGATTACCAGACCATCGTCGCCAACATCAAGAAGTTCTCCGCCGGCGGCAAGACCGCAGT
Source organism: Pseudomonas sp. 44 R 15 (assembly GCF_900004965.1). Lineage (NCBI taxonomy): Bacteria > Pseudomonadati > Pseudomonadota > Gammaproteobacteria > Pseudomonadales > Pseudomonadaceae > Pseudomonas > Pseudomonas sp. 44 R 15. Next base: position 160,105 of record NZ_CVTU01000108.1, on the reverse strand, counting down.
GATTTCCACCGTGAATGGCGACTCCAATGTGCCGTTCTACAAGGAACTGGCCAACCAGGGCCTGAAGGCAACCGATGTACCGGTGGTGGCATTCTCCGTGGGTGAAGAAGAACTGCGCGGCATCGACACCAAGCCGCTGGTGGGCAACCTGGCGGCGTGGAACTACTTCCAGTCGGTGGAGAACCCGGTGAACCAGAAATTCGTCGCCGACTGGAAAGCCTACGCCAAGAAACACAACCTGCCGGGCGCGGACAAAGCCGTGACCAACGACCCGATGGAAGCCACCTATGTGGGCATCCATATGTGGGCCCAGGCGGCGGAGAAAGCCAAGTCCACCGACGTCGACAAAGTGCGTGAAGCCCTGGCCGGCCAGACCTTCGCCGCGCCGTCGGGCTTCACCCTGACCATGGACAAGACCAACCACCACCTGCACAAGCCGGTGATGATCGGCGAGATCCAGGCCGACGGGCAGTTCTCGGTGGTGTGGCAGACCGAAGCGCCGATCCGCGCCCAGCCGTGGAGCCCGTACATTCCGGGCAATGACAAAAAACCTGACTACGCCGTGAAGAGCAACTGAAGCCCCACCACAGGCTAAAAATGTGGGAGGGGGCTTGCCCCCGATAGCGGAGTGTCAGACCTATATTCATCAACTGACACACTGCAATCGGGGGCAAGCCCCCTCCCACACTGTCCCCGCATGATCAGGACATTGTGTATGCCCACTGCCCTCCAACGCTGCTTCCTGGCATTGCTGCTGTTGCTGCCTTTGGCCGCACACGCCAGCGACGCCGACGACTTCCTTGCCGCCAACCCGGTGCAGCAAGCCAAACTCCTCCAGGCGTGGGCCGCCAACCCCGATCCTGCGCGCATCGAGCTGGTGGACGCCCTGCAGCAAGGCCAGCTCACGCTCAACGGCGAAACCAAAACCGTGCGCCTGAACAACCGCCTGCGCGGCCTGATCGACAATGTACAAGCCAGCCAGCAATTGCTCGCCGCCGACCCCAAGGTGCGCTTGAGTGCTGCGCGTACCCTGCAAAAAAGCGCAGTGCCTGCGCAACTGAAATTCCTCGACCAGCAGGTCGCCGCCGAAACCGATGAGGAGGTGCACAGCGCCCTCAGCCTGGCCCTGGCCAACCTGCAATTGGTCGACACCGACCCGGTGGTGCGCCTGGCCGCGGTGCGCTTGCTCGGCAGCACCGGCGACCCGCTGGCCCGCACGCGCCTGGAAGCCTTGCTCGCGCCCGGCGTCGAAACCGATGCCGCCGTGCACACCGCCGCCGAAACCAGCCTGGCCCAGGTCAAACGCAAGTTGATGTTCGGTGAGATCCTCGGCCAGGCCTTCAGCGGTATGTCGCTGGGCTCGATTCTATTGCTCGCGGCCCTGGGCCTGGCGATCACCTTCGGCCTGCTTGGCGTGATCAATATGGCCCACGGCGAGATGCTGATGCTCGGCGCCTATTCCACCTACGTGGTGCAGTTGCTGATGCAGCGCTACGTGCCCCAGGCCATTGAGTTCTACCCGCTGATCGCACTGCCGGTGGCGTTCTTCGTCACTGCCGCCATCGGCATGGCGCTGGAGCGCACGGTGATTCGTCACCTGTATGGCCGGCCATTGGAAACCCTGCTCGCGACCTGGGGTATCAGCCTGATGCTGATTCAGTTGGTGCGCCTGGTGTTCGGTGCGCAGAACGTTGAAGTGTCCAACCCACAATGGTTGTCCGGCGGCATTCAAGTGCTGCCCAACCTGGTGCTGCCGTACAACCGTCTTGTGATCATTGCATTCGCCCTGTTCGTGGTGGTGTTGACCTGGCTGCTGCTGAACAAGACGCGCCTGGGCCTCAACGTGCGTGCCGTCACCCAGAACCGCAACATGGCGGCCTGCTGCGGCGTGCCAACCGGACGGGTGGACATGCTTGCCTTCGGCCTCGGCTCCGGCATCGCGGGCCTGGGCGGCGTGGCGCTGAGCCAGGTCGGCAACGTCGGCCCGGACCTGGGCCAGAGCTACATCATCGACTCATTCCTGGTGGTGGTGTTGGGCGGTGTCGGCCAGTTGGCCGGCAGTGTGACGGCGGCCTTTGGCCTGGGGATCGCCAACAAGATCCTGGAACCGCAGATCGGCGCGGTGCTCGGCAAGATTTTGATCCTTGCGCTGATCATTCTGTTTATCCAGAAACGCCCGCAGGGACTCTTCGCACTGAAAGGACGGGTGATCGACTGATGAATCAGCCATTGATGCTAACGGCCACGCAAAAGGCCGGCCCCAAGGTGACGATTGCAGTGGGCGCGGTGATCCTGTTGCTGCTGCTGGCTCTGCCCTTGGGTTCGCTGCTGTCGCCGGAAAACCCGCTGCATGTGTCGGCCTATACCTTGACGCTGGTCGGCAAGATTCTCTGCTATGCCATCGTCGCACTGGCGCTGGACCTGGTGTGGGGTTACGCCGGCATGTTGTCCCTCGGCCACGGCCTGTTCTTCGCCCTCGGTGGTTATGCCATGGGCATGTACCTGATGCGCCAGGCATCGGGCGATGAGTTGCCGGCGTTCATGACGTTTCTGTCGTGGACCGAATTGCCCTGGTACTGGGTGGGCACCCAACACTTCTGGTGGGCGCTGTGCCTGGTGGTCCTGGCGCCGGGCTTGCTGGCCCTGGTGTTCGGCTTTTTCGCTTTCCGCTCGCGGATCAAGGGCGTGTATTTCTCGATCATGACCCAGGCCCTGACCTTTGCCGGGATGCTGTTGTTCTTTCGCAATGAAACCGGATTTGGCGGCAATAACGGCTTTACCAATTTCCGCAGCATCCTCGGCTTTGGCATCACTGAACCTGGCACGCGGGCGGTGTTGTTCGTGGCCACGGTACTGCTGCTGGTGGCCAGCCTGTACATCGGTTCGCGCCTGGCGCGCAGCAAATTCGGCCGCGTGCTCACCGCACTGCGTGACGCGGAAAACCGCCTGATGTTCTGCGGCTATGACCCGCGTGGCTTCAAGCTGTTCGTGTGGGTGCTGAGCGCGGTGCTGTGCGGTTTGGCGGGCGCGCTGTATGTGCCGCAGGTGGGCATCATCAACCCCGGCGAAATGTCGCCGACCAACTCCATCGAAGCCGCCGTGTGGGTAGCGCTGGGCGGGCGTGGCACGCTGATCGGCCCACTGCTCGGCGCGGGCGTGGTGAACGGCATGAAGAGCTGGTTCACCGTGGCCTTTCCTGAGTACTGGCTGTTCTTCCTCGGGGCGCTGTTCATCATCGTCACGCTGTACCTGCCCAAGGGCGTCATCGGCCTGCTGAAGAAATGAGGAACGTCATGCTTGAACCTATTTTCGATGCGGGCAGCGGCCGTGATGCGATCGGTATCGGCCAGGCGGCCGGCAAGGGCCTGAATACGCGCCACGGCACCATCCTGACCCTGGAAGACATCAGCGTCAGCTTCGACGGTTTCAAGGCGCTCAACGACCTCAACCTCTACATCGGCGTCGGTGAACTGCGCTGCATCATCGGCCCCAACGGCGCGGGCAAGACCACGCTGATGGACGTGATCACCGGCAAGACCCGGCCCAGCCACGGCAACGCCTGGTTCGGCGAAACCCTGGACTTGACCGGCATGAGCGAGGTGCAGATCGCCCAGGCCGGCATCGGTCGCAAGTTCCAGAAGCCGACCGTGTTCGAGGCGTTGAGCGTGTTCGAAAACCTGGAGCTGGCGCAGAAGACCGACAAGTCGGTGTGGGCCAGCCTGCGCGCACGCCTGAGTGGCGAGCAGAAAGACCGCATCGACGAAGTGCTCGACACTATCCGCCTCACCGCCTCGGTGCATCGGCCCGCCGGTTTGCTGTCCCACGGCCAGAAGCAGTTCCTCGAAATCGGCATGCTGCTGATGCAGGATCCGCAACTGTTGCTGCTGGATGAACCGGTGGCGGGCATGACCGACGCCGAAACCGAATTCACCGCCGAACTGTTCAAGCGCCTGGCCGGCAAGCATTCGTTGATGGTGGTGGAGCACGACATGGGCTTTGTCGGCTCGATTGCCGACCACGTCACCGTGCTGCACCAGGGCAGCGTATTGGCCGAAGGGTCGCTGGAACAGGTGCAGGAAAATGAGCGGGTGATCGAGGTGTATTTAGGACGTTGATCGTTCCCACGCTCCGCGTGGGAACGATCATTGAGGAGGTTTTTGGAATGCTGCAAGTCAACAAGCTGCACCAATACTACGGCGGTAGCCACATCCTGCGCGGGCTGTCCTTCGATGTGAAGATCGGCGAAGTCACCTGCCTGCTCGGGCGCAACGGCGTGGGCAAGACCACCCTGCTCAAGTGCCTGATGGGCCTGCTGCCGGCCAAGGAAGGCGCAGTGAACTGGGAAGGCAAACCTATCACCGGTTTCAAGCCGCATCAGCGTGTGCATGCCGGGATCGCTTATGTGCCGCAAGGACGCGAGATTTTCGCGCGCCTGACCGTGGAAGAAAACCTGCTGATGGGCCTTTCGCGCTTCCCAGGCGCGCAAGCCAGGGAAGTGCCTGCGTTCATCTACGAACTGTTTCCGGTACTGCTGCAAATGAAGCATCGACGCGGCGGCGACTTGTCCGGTGGTCAGCAGCAGCAGTTGGCGATCGGCCGCGCCCTGGCCAGCCGTCCGCGCCTGTTGATCCTCGACGAACCCACCGAAGGTATCCAGCCATCAGTGATCAAGGAAATCGGCGCCGTCATCAAGCAACTCGCCGCCCGTGGTGATATGGCGATCCTGCTGGTGGAGCAGTTCTATGATTTTGCCGCCGAACTGGCCGACCAGTACCTGGTGATGTCACGCGGCGAAATCGTGCAGCAGGGCCGTGGTGAAAATATGGAAAGCGAGGGTGTACGCGGTCTCGTAACCATCTAATCTCTAGCCTCCTGACGATAAGCACTCAGCCATGAACCTGCCCGTTTCCCCTGCCCTGTTCACCCCCAGCTGGCACGCCGAGCTGGAACTGGGCTATGCGCGTTTCGGCGACACCACGCGCCCGGTCATGCGCCGTCACCTTGGCCCGCTGCGGGTGCAAAAGCACCTGTATGCCGAAGGTCCCGAGGTATGCCAGCACATCATCGTGCACCCGCCCGGCGGGATTGCCGGTGGCGATCGCTTGGACATCAGCGCCCACGTCGGCGCCGGTGCCTGGGCACAGTTGACCAGCCCCGGCGCAGCCAAGTGGTACCGCGCCGGCAGCCCGGCATTTCAGCACGTCGAGTTGACCGTCGAGGCCGGCGCGACGCTGGAATGGCTGCCCCAGGAAACCATCGTGTTCAGCGCGGCCCAGGCCGAGCTCACCACGCGCATCGACCTGCAAGGCGATGCGCGGCTGTTCTACTGGGATGTGGTCGCCCTCGGACGCCCCGCCAGTGACGAGCGCTTCGACCTCGGGCACTTTCAATCGCACCTGGATATCCGCCGCGACGGCCAGTTGCTCTGGCATGAGCGCCAGCGCATTGTGGGCGCCGATGGCTTGCTGGATTCGCCCATCGGGTTGGACGGGCAACCGGTGTTCGCCACGTTGCTGGTGACCGGTGAGATCGATCCCCAATTGCTCGAACACTGCCGCTCACTGCCACACGCGGTGCGCGGCGACTTGACCCAATTGCCCGGGTTGCTGGTGGCGCGTTGCCTTGCCAGTGAAGCGCTGCTGGCGCGGGGGTGGTTGATTGATTTATGGCGGTTGTTGCGCCCGGCCGTACTCGGCAGGGAAGCGGTATCACCCAGAATCTGGAGCACATGAAGATCAAAATGTGGGAGGGGGCTTGCCCCCGATGGCGGTGGGTCAGTAACGGATGCAGTGCCTGACACACCCCAATCGGGGGCAAGCCCCCTCCCACACTCGATCTTCATTGTATTTAAGAATGCATTTAAAGGACCTTGAACCATGGACCTGACCCCACGGGAAAAAGACAAGCTGCTGATCTTCACCGCAGGCCTGGTCGCCGAACGGCGACTGGCGCGCGGTGTGAAGCTCAACTACCCGGAAACCATCGCCTATATCTCCGCCGCCCTGATGGAAGGCGCCCGCGATGGCCGCACCGTGGCCGACCTGATGCACTACGGCACCACCCTGCTCAGCCGCGAACAGGTGATGGAGGGCATCCCGGAAATGATCCCGGATATCCAGGTGGAGGCCACCTTCCCGGACGGCACCAAGCTGGTCACCGTTCATCAACCCATTGCGTAAGGTGCAGCGATGATTCGTGATGCAACCGAACACGACCTGCCGGCGATCCGCGCCATCTACAACGACGCGGTGCTCAACACCACGGCAATCTGGAACGAGCAACCGGTGGACCTGGCCAACCGCCAGGCCTGGTTCAGCGCACGCCAGGCGCAGCAGTACCCGATCCTGGTGGCGGTGGAAAACGATGAAGTCACCGGCTACGCCTCGTTCGGCGACTGGCGTCCCTTCGAGGGCTTTCGCTACAGCGTCGAGCACTCGGTGTACGTGCGCAACGACCAGCGCGGCAAAGGCCTCGGCCCGCAGCTGATGCTGGCCCTGATCGAGCGCGCCCGCATCTGCGGCAAGCACGTCATGGTCGCGGCCATTGAAAGCGGCAACCAGGCCTCGATCCGCCTGCATGAACGCCTGGGTTTCATCACCACCGGGCAGATGCCCCAAGTGGGCATCAAGTTCGGCCGCTGGCTGGACCTGACCTTTATGCAACTGACGCTGAATCCGGGCGCCAAACCGCCCAAGGAGTGAGATCGATGAGCGCTGCACACCTGCGTCGCGTCAATGCGGAAAGTTTTGCCCATTACCGCCTGGGCTTGATCGAGCTGTTGCTGGACGCGGTACAGCATGGCGCATCCGTGGGCTTTATGGCCGACGTCGATGAGACCCAGGCCCGCGAGTACCTGAACGGCGTGCAAGCCGGTATCGAAGACGCCAGCCTGCTGCTGTGGGTAGTGGTGCGCGAAGAACAAGTGGTCGCCAGCGTGCAATTGGCGCTGTGCCAGAAAGCCAACGGCCTGAACCGCGCCGAGGTGCAAAAGTTGCTGGTGCACAGCAGTGCCCGCCGCCATGGCCTGGGCCAGCAATTGATGAACACCCTGGAGCTCGCCGCCCGCCAGCACAAGCGCGGCCTGCTGTACCTGGACACCGAGGCCGGCTCCGGTGCCGAGGCCTTCTACCGGTCCCTGCACTACACCAAAGTCGGTGAGCTGCCCGACTACTGCCAAAGCCCGGACGGGCGCTACAGCCCGACCGCCATCTACTTCAAGACCCTGGGGCAACCTGCATGATTCCTGGTGAATATCAGATCCAGCCTGGCGAGATCGAACTGAATGTCGGGCGCCGCACCGTCACCTTGAGCGTGGCCAACAGCGGCGACCGGCCGATCCAGGTGGGTTCGCATTACCATTTTTTCGAAACCAATGACGCGTTGGCGTTTGACCGCACTGCAAGCCGCGGCATGCGCCTGAATATTCCGGCGGGTACGGCGGTGCGGTTCGAGCCGGGGCAGAGTCGCGAGGTCGAGCTGGTGGATTTAAGCGGCGGGCGACGGGTATTCGGGTTTGCCGGGCGGATCATGGGCGACCTTTAGGGCCTCATCGGGGGCAAGCCCCCTCCCACCTTTGAAGGTATTCACAGCTCCAAATGTGGGAGGGGGCTTGCCCCCGATAGCGGTTTCACATTCAACACATATTCTTCAGGGCACACACATGAAAATCACCCGCCAAGCCTACGCCGACATGTACGGCCCCACCGTCGGTGACAAGGTGCGTCTGGCCGACACCGAGCTGTTCGTCGAAGTGGAACGGGACTTCACCGTCTACGGCGAAGAGGTCAAATTCGGCGGCGGCAAGGTCATCCGCGACGGCCAGGGCCAGAGCCAGTTGCTCGCCCATGAGGTGGTGGACACCCTGATTACCAACGCGCTGATTATCGACCACTGGGGCATCGTCAAGGCTGATGTCGGCCTCAAGAACGGGCGTATCCATGCGATCGGCAAAGCCGGCAACCCGGATATCCAGCCCGGCGTGACCATGGCCATCGGCGCCAGCACCGAAGTGATCGCGGGCGAAGGCATGATCCTCACCGCCGGCGGCATCGACTCCCATGTGCATTTCATCTGCCCGCAGCAGATCGAAGAGGCGCTCACCAGCGGCGTCACTACCATGATCGGCGGCGGCACCGGACCGGCCACCGGCACCAATGCCACCACCTGTACCTCGGGCCCGTGGCACCTGGCGCGCATGCTGCAAGCCAGCGATTCGTTCCCGATGAACATCGGTTTTACCGGCAAGGGCAACGCCAGTCTGCCCGAGCCGCTGATCGAACAGGTCAAGGCCGGGGCCATTGGTTTGAAGCTGCATGAAGACTGGGGCACCACGCCCGCCAGCATCGACAACTGCCTGAGCGTGGCCGATGAATACGACGTGCAGGTGGCGATCCACAGCGACACACTGAACGAGTCCGGCTTCGTTGAAACCACATTGGCCGCACTCAAGGGCCGCACCATTCACACCTACCACACCGAAGGCGCCGGTGGCGGCCATGCGCCGGACATTATCAAGGCCTGCGGCTTTGCAAACGTACTGCCCAGCTCCACCAATCCGACCCGGCCGTTCACGCGCAATACCATCGACGAACACCTGGACATGCTGATGGTCTGCCATCACCTCGATCCAAGCATCGCCGAGGACGTGGCCTTCGCCGAAAGCCGTATCCGCCGCGAGACCATCGCCGCCGAAGACATCCTGCATGATCTGGGCGCGTTCTCGATGATCAGTTCCGACAGCCAGGCCATGGGCCGTGTCGGTGAGGTCATCACGCGCACCTGGCAGACCGCCGACAAGATGAAAAAACAGCGCGGCGCCCTGCCCGGCGACGGCCCCGGCAACGACAACTTCCGCGCCAAGCGCTACATCGCCAAATACACCATCAACCCGGCGATCACCCACGGTATCAGCCATATCGTCGGGTCCATCGAAGTGGGCAAATGGGCGGACCTGGTGCTCTGGCGCCCGGCGTTCTTCGGCATCAAGCCGACCATGATCCTCAAGGGTGGCGCGATTGCCTCAAGCCTGATGGGCGACGCCAACGCCTCGATACCTACGCCGCAACCGGTACACTACCGGCCCATGTTCGCCAGCTTCGGCAGCTCGCTGCACGCCACCAGCCTGACCTTTATCAGCCAGGCGGCACAGGACGCCGGAGTGCCCGAGGCCCTGGGACTGAAGAAGCAGATCGCCGTGGTCAAGGGCTGTCGCAACGTGCAGAAAACCGACCTGATCCACAACGACTACTTGCCCCACATCGACGTTGACCCACAGACCTACCAGGTCAAGGCCGACGGCGTGTTGCTGTGGTGCGAGCCCGCCGAGGTATTGCCCATGGCGCAGCGTTACTTCCTGTTTTAACGGCTTTTTGATCCACAGCAGGCCGGTGCCCGCCAGGTGGCGGGCGCAGGCAGGACCTCCTGGCCGCTACAGGTCAGTCGCTTCCTCCTCGGACGATTCACCGTCCAAGGGATGCTCCGCCAATTCCTGGCGACTCAAGGTCTCGATCAACGCCGCTTCCTTGACCGCCAGCCTGGCCTGCTCATCGTCGGCCTTTTGCTTGTACATGCCTTCGGTGAGGTCGCCCGCGTTGAAGCGGTCGGTCAGCGTGACCAACGCCTCCTGATGCGGCTGGCTCTGTGCTTCGAACTGCGGCCGATATTTATGGGCCAGATAGTCCTGCCAGAAATCCTCGGACACCAGCGACTGAAATTCCTGCGCCGAGTTATTCAGCGCCACGACTTTTTCATAGGCCGCATCGAGCATTGGCGCAGTGACCCCCACCATGCCGGTGAACCTGACATGGTCGGGTTGCCCGGGCAATTGCAGACGGTCCTTGAGGCCATGACGATAAGCCAGGCGGATTTCCACTTCCTCATTCAGTCGGCTTCTGTGGGGTTGTTTTTCGGCCAGGGACACCGCCGGGTCGTTAACGATGGCTTCACTGCGCTGGATATCCGCCGAAGCGATTTTATCGATCTCATGCAGACGGAACAGGCCTCTGGACAACTGCGACAAGGCGCGCCCCGGCGCCTCATCGAGCGCCTGCCCGCGAGCCCGGTGGACCAGCACCTGCACCTCCAGGTTGCTGAAGGTAAACGCCGCACGATCACAGCAACGCGGCTCACCCGCCCGATCAAACAGCTCCTGGCGCAACTGCGCCGATTGCGGGGTGTTTTCGCTGATCGCGTCCAGCATTTCCCAGACCCGACGCTGCTGCTCCCCCCGGTCAGCTCCAGCCAGATCGAGGCGCTCGAGTACACTGTTGAACAAACCATCGGCACCCGGCTGGTCGCGCAATGCAAACCACTGGGTTCGTCTGGCGGCGATTTGCTCCGCGGACAGGTTGGAGGTCCAGCGCAGGAACGGCGTTTCTTGCGCGGCCGTGATCACCCGGCCACCGCGAACCTGCCTGGCGGAATCCACCAACAGATTGATTTCCCCCGCCCCGGATGGCCCTGCCTGCCGCAGCCGGGCAGCATAATCCAGCACCCGCTGCTGGGTCTCTGCGGATAACGGGTTGTTGTTCACGCGGGTCACGCGGTTGATCCGGGTCATCTGCTCCAACTGCTCCGCCGGGGGGGCAATCACGGCGGCGGGAATGCTTGTGATCTGGTTGTCTTGCAGGTCGATGGTGTCCAGGGCCGGTTGTTCCGCCAAGCCGACCGGCCAGGTATCGATCTGGGTTCTGGCCAGGCTGAGGGTACGCAGATCGGTGATACGGCTGAAGTCCGGGCTGATACTCAGTGGGTTGTCATGCATCAGCAGCGCGCGCAGGGTCGTGCGTTCAGACAGGATACGCGCCGTTTGCGCAGTCAGACGGATCTGGTTTTTTTGCAGCATCAAGCGCGTCAGGCCGTGCATGTCCCCCAGTGCCGGGGGCAACTCGCGCAGTTGGTTGTTCGACATGTCCAGCCAGCGCAGGTGGCGATAGCGCGCGAGGAACCCCTCGGGTGAAGCGCTCAAGTGCATGTTGTTCAATTTGAGTGAGCCGACATGGCTGAAGTCCACGTCCAGATCCGGCAGGCTGGGCAGGTTCAAGCCGCTCAAATCCAGCTCCAGGCCGATAGGCGTGCCGTCATTGGCCAACTTCGGCGCGCTCTCGCGTCGCCAGCATTCGAGGATACGTTGCTGCGCGGTGTACCTGTCGGTCATCGCGGCCGTGTTGGCCTGCCGTTCGCCCATCCGCACGTAGCGCTGACGCTCACCGCCCCCGGAAAAGACCCAGGCACTCAACTGGTTTTGCAGCACGTTGAACTCCTGCTCCAGCCTGGTCAGCTCCGCACCCGCGTCCGCGCCTGACCGCCAGAGGAACTCCCTGGCTTGCTGGCTGCTTTTACCTGGGTACACCCGCCGATATTTTTCGACATCGGGATTACCACTGTCGAATGCATCGGATAGGGCGCCCTTGATGAGGTCTGGGCGGGTCTCGCTCAAGCGCTGCCAATAGCTGTCGAGCTCGCGCCAATACTCGGCGGGGAATGCGTTATCGCGCAGCAAGGTCACCCCATTGATCCTGGCGATCTTGTCGAGTCGGTCGGGTGCCGGCCTGAGATGTTGCTCCGGTACCTCACGCAGTTGGTTTTGGCTCAGATCGACCCGTTCCAGGCCTTCCTGACTGCTGAGGCCGGCTGGCCACTGATCAATGCCGGTGTTGCGCAGGTTGAGTTTTTTCAACCCCCGCATGCCGCTGAAGTCCGGCACGCTGCCCAAGGGGTTATTGGCCAGCGAGAGGTCCTCAAGCTGGACCATCGCACTCAGTTTTGCGGCACTTTGACGGGTCAGCTGGAGCCGGTTGCCGCTGATCCGCCCACGGTTTACGCGGTTGAATCGAGAAGATTTTCCGCTCAGGTCCAACGAGGTGAGGTGACGCATGTCACCCACCGCCTCCGGCAACTCGGTCAGCCCGCAATCGTCGATCCTCAAGCCGCGCAATTGGCCGAAGCCAGCCAGGAACCTGTGGGCCGTGTCAGACCAGGCGAATCGGTGCAGCTCCAGCGTCTGGACATGGCTGAAATCCGCGTCCACCGCTGGCAGCTCCAGCGTGCCGGTGCCGAACAGGTGCAGCGATGCCTCGCTCTCCCGGCGCCAGCACCGCCTGATAGTGTTCGCGATGCTGACGGCAGGGTCCTGCGCACGCGCCACTTCGCTGCTCGTGGGCTGCTCGTTGACCTTGACCCACTCTTTGAGCGTCTCATCCAGGCGCTTGTATTGCGCTTTGAGCTGGTCCAGTTTGCCCCCGGCGTCATCGCCCAAACCCTGGATAAATCGCGCCACTTCTGCGTCATCGAACGAGGGGTAAAGCGCCTTCACGCGGTCCTGCATACGGCTGCTGGAAGAGCGCAGCGCCCCACTCACCCGCTGGAGGATGCCGCGACCACCCCCGAGCAGGCGCATGGCCGGATCGTAAGCCGGCTTGCGCACCGGGTGCTCCAGCAGCACCGTACGCAATGGCTCCCGCGGCAGTGGAGTGTGTTGAATCGCCGCCTTCAATTGCTGCGCATCGGTGAACCCCAGGCCCTGGCGCTCGGGACCAGACAAAGCATCCCAGGCGCCAGCGTAGAAATCCCGTGGAGCCGGTGCCTGGAACAGGCCGTTGTCCATCTGCACCAGCACCCTGGTGTGGGGCCAGTCCGGCGAGCCGATGGCGTCGAGCAGCGGACCGGCAGCCGAATACCGACGCAGCTCCACCCGCGTCCCCCGTGGCCATCCCGGCAAGGTTTCAAGGGTGCGCAGGGCCAGGCGCTGGCTGTCGATGTCCGCCAGTGTGTCCAGGTGCAGCCCTTCATAGGCTTTGGCCACACGGGTTTCCTGCTCGCACCACTGCGCCAGTTCGGCGCTTTCCGGCGGCAGGCGCCCGGTGTCGCGCAGTGCCTCCAGTGCCGGCGTATCAAGGCGCTTGAGTAACTGCGCCGCGACCGGTTCGGGCAAGTGCGGGTAGCTGTCACGGATGAGCCGCACATCGGGATCATCACTGGTGCTCAGGGCGTTGTAACGCTCCTCGAGCAGCGCGCCCTTGAAGGTCTCGACCACACCGGCAATGTCCTGGCGCAACAGACCGGCCCGGGTCTGCAGTGAGTCCTCGCCAGTGCCGGGAATGCCTTTGAGCGCGGGGTCAACGCCTTGCAGGGTGTTCAGCACCTCTTCAAGCAACTCGCCACGGGCGATGTGCTGCTCACTGAGCACCACCACGCGCTTGGCCAGCGACGGCCGGGCATCGTCTTCCCACAACAGCGTGCCGTGGCGGTCGAGCACCCGCAGGGGCGGTTCCTGGGGCAGCAGGCCGCGCCGTCGCAGAATGTGCATTTGCAAGGCGATGTCGGCCTTGGCGTAGATCGCCGGATCGCTGCTGCGCATCTGCTCGATGAACGTCGTGAGTTGCTGGTGCAGCTTGAAACGCTCGATGCTCTGGTTGAGCAACACGGGCACCGGCTGATGCTCAACGAAGGTCTCGCGCAACGCGTCCACGCCGACACCGCTGGCGTCCCGGGCGTGCTCCAGGCGCTCGGCACTGAGGGGTTCACGCGTGAGGCCCAGGCGCCGCATCAGGGTGGGGGTGTCCCAGGTCAACGGCTCCTCGACTTCATGGCTCCAGGCACCGGCATGGTTATGCTCCAGCAGGGGTGTATAGGCCTCGGGGCGGCTCGGGTGCTGGATGCGGTAGTCGCCGGTGCGGGCCTCCTGTTTAACCCGGTAATAGTCGCCTTCATGGGGCAGGATCGTCTCACCCTTGTGCTGGTAAAGCCCGAGGCGATCCGGCTTGGCATCGGCGCCCAGGTCCACAGGGATTTTGTACGCCCCCATGTCCGGGTTCCATAGTTGCGACTGACCATCGGGCTGGGTGATGGGCCTGAGGTTATCGACCATGCTCGACACTTTCACTTGCGGCAGGACCTTGGAACCGGTGCCGATAAACGCCGCATTGAGCGCCACACTGGAAAAATGCGCCCACATCGATTTAACGTCGCCCTGCTCGTAGGCTTCAATGCCCTCGAAGGCTTCGCTGGCCATTTGCGCGGCCCCCACCGCCAGCATGATCGGCCCCAAGCCCGGCACCACGAACGCCGCCAGGTTGTACACGCTGATGACCGCATCCAGATAGCTCGACAAGCGCTCAAGCCGCGCGTTGCGGTCTTCATCGCCGGTGGGCACCGCCACCGCCCGCCCATCGGCCAGGATCTTGCGCACCTGGGCCTGGCGCAGTTGTTCCCAGAGATTGCCGCTGATCTCCATCTGCGCCAGCGGCAACCGCGCCGCCCTAGGCTTGATCGGGTAATCGGCGGCCGCGCCGTTGGAGGGTTTGTAGAGGGCGTCGAACTGCTTGAAAAACACCCCTTGCTCACGCTGTGGCACAAAACTGCTGAAAAACCGCCGATAGGACGCACTGTGCAAGCGCGTGCGCAGATCGACCATAAAGTCGGCGCTGGAGCCGTATTCCTTGACGGGCTGCTGGGGGTCATTGGGGATATACACCACCAGACGCTCGACCCGCTCGCTGTCCAGGCGGTTCGGGCCAATCAGCACGGGGCCCACCAGCGTACAGCCGAACACCTGCAACGCCGCAAACGCCACCGGCTTGCCGTCGAGCGTGGCGCTGGCGGGATCGGCCACCACCTGCTGGAGCATGCGATAAGCCGTGTCGCTGATGCCCCATCCCGTGCGGCCATTGGTGAGGCTGCCGGTGTATTGGCGCCGGGCGATTTCGCTGCCCAGGGCCAATGACTGACGGTGATATTCCTCTAATTGCTTCTCCAGCGCGTCACGCTCGGCACCGTCCTCGGGCTGCACAATCGCCTTGAGGTGCTGCTGATACTGCTCACCCAGATCAAGGGTGCGGCAGAGCCTGGCAAACGCATGGGGCGCAAGGCTGACCGCCTGGGCGTTTACGGCGTGGAAGGTGGACAACACCTCGCCGTCATAGCCACTCCACGTGGTAATGAGCTGGCAGTCGGTGCACGGCAGCGGTTGTTCCTCGTCGGCCTCGAAGTTGGCCAGGGCCGCCTCGAGCAGGGAAACACCCCGGTACTCGTAGCTCAGAGACCCATCGTTCTGCTGGTCGAATACCAGAAAACCATAAAGGTCATCGCGGCCTTTAAACGCGTACTTGCGCACCAAGTACACCTGGCGCACATCCAGATCCAGGTTGAACTGCTGCTTGAGCGCGTCTTTGAGCGGCTGCTCGGCGAAATCCAGTACATCCTTGATCGTGCCCAGGGTGTTCTCGACCCGGTTCAAGGCGTCGCGGTAACGAATATGGCTGGCCGCCAGCTCGCTTCTGGACTGCGCCGTGGCACTCAAGTACCAGCTGGGCAGCTCCATTTCGTGGTCAGCGAGTTCTTGCTGGCGCTGCGCAGCCGATTGGTTGAACCAGGCGGGCACGCGGTCTTTGAGGAAGTCGTAGTGAACGCCGCGCAGGTCGACGTTGAAGATCCCTTCGGCACTGGAAGGGGGAGGCAGAGAATCCGGCATGGCGGGTCGTCCTTGGTTGAGAGCAAAGCCCCCAGCCTATCGAACGACCCGTGTTGAAAAGCCTACATAGTTAACCGGTTCAGAAGTGCTCGCGTGGGTTGAATGCGGCTTTTTCCGCCAACGCCTGCCACAGCGCCTTGACCTCTTCATCGCTGGTTTTAGGCATCACCGCCTTGAGCTGCACGAACAGATAACCGCGCTGCCCGGCCTTGTTCAACAGACCGTGGCCCTTGGCGCGCATGCGCTGGCCGTTCTGGCTGCCGGCGGGCACCTTGAGGTTGATCCTGCCGGTCAGGGTCGGCACTGCCACTTCAGCGCCCAGGGCCAATTCCCACGGCGCCAGCGGCAAGTTGATGATCAGGTTTTCGCCATCCACCTCGAACCGGGCATGGGCCGCGAACTTGATAATCAGGTACAGATCGCCATTGGCCCCACCGCCAATGCCCGGCGCACCCTGCCCCTTGAGGCGGATACGCTCGCCGTCGGCCACGCCGGCGGGGATCTTCACGTTCAGGCTCTTGACCGTGTTGCTGACGTGCCGACCGGACGCATCGTATTGCGGCACCTGGAAGCTGATCTGCTTGGATTCGGTGGACAGGGTTTCCTCAAGGGAGATCGACAGCTGCATCTCCACATCCTGGCCCTTGCGCCCGGCAGGCCGACGCTGGCCGCCGCCAAACGCGTCGCCTCGCGAGCCGAAGATCGAGCTGAAGAAATCCGAGAAATCTTCAGTGCCTGCGCCACCGCCAAAGCCGCCACGGCTCTGCCAACCGGGCGGGCCCTGGAACGGCTGGCCATGCTGGCCATATTTGCGCAGCTCGTCGTACTCGGCGCGCTTGTCGGCGCTCTTGAGCGCTTCATAGGCTTCGGACGCGTCCTTGAACTTGGCTTCGGCGTCCTTCTCCTTGCTCACGTCCGGGTGGTACTTGCGGGCGAGCTTGCGATAGGCGGCCTTGATTTCCTTGTCGTCGGCGCTTGGCTCGACCCCCAGAATCTTGTAGTAATCTTTGAAATCCATCGGCGGTTCACCATCCTTAAATCGAGATCGCACAGCCTGGCCACAAGGTGCGCTGGTTTGCACGTGTTGAGTCTTGCGGCCCGGGGTGCGTCGCAGTGTCATTCGGCACATGCCGTATGCACCAGATGTGGGGGCAAATGTCGCGCTTTCAAGCAGTATTTAACAGATGGTCGGCCTACGCATCCGGCGTCGACTGGCATACACTGCGCGGCCGTTTTGCAACCGGAACCCGATAGACATGAAAAACGAATCTCCAGCCCGTGCCTGCGGCATCGACTTCGGCACGTCCAACTCCACCGTCGGCTGGATCCGCCCCGGCGAGGAGACGCTCATCGCGCTGGAGGACGACAAAATCACCCTGCCGTCGGTGGTCTTCTTCAACTTCGAAGAACGCCGCCCGGTGTACGGTCGGTTGGCGTTGCACGAATACCTGGAGAACTACGAAGGCCGCCTGATGCGCTCGCTCAAGAGCCTGCTGGGTTCCAAGCTGATCAAGCACGACACCAGTGTGCTCGGCACCGCAATGCCGTTCACCGACCTGCTGGCACTGTTTATCGGCCAGCTCAAGAGCCGCGCCGAAGCCAATGCCGGTCGTGAGTTCGAAGAAGTGGTGCTGGGCCGCCCGGTGTTCTTCGTCGATGACGACCCGATGGCCGACCAGGAGGCGGAAAACACCCTGGTCGACGTGGCGCGCGCGATCGGTTTCAAGGACATCTCGTTCCAGTACGAACCGATTGCGGCGGCGTTCGACTACGAGTCGACCATCGAGAAAGAAGAGCTGGTGCTGATTGTCGACATCGGCGGCGGTACCTCCGACTTCTCCCTGGTACGCCTGTCGCCGGATCGTCGCCACAACGACAACCGCCAGAGCGACATCCTCGCCACCGGCGGCGTGCACATCGGCGGCACCGACTTCGACAAACAGCTCTCGCTGGCCGGCATGATGCCGTTGTTCGGCTATGGCAGCCGCATGAAAAGCGGCGCCTACATGCCCACCAGCCACCACATGAACCTGGCCACCTGGCACACCATCAACTCGGTGTACTCGCAAAAATCCCAGCTGGCCCTGGGCAGCATGCGCTACGACATCGAAGACACCGGCGGCATCGACCGCCTGTTCAAATTGATCGAACAGCGCGCCGGGCACTGGCTGGCCATGGAAGTGGAAGAGACCAAGATCCAGCTGACCCAGGACGACAGCCGTCATGTGCCACTGGACCGTATCGAAGCGGGCCTGAGCGTGGACCTGAGCCGCGCGCTGTTCGAGTCATCCATCGACAACCTGCTCGAACGCGTGCGCGGCAGTGTCACGCAGTTGCTCAATGACGCCTCGGTGAGCGTGGCCCAGGTGGACACGGTGTTCTTTACCGGTGGCTCCAGCGGCATCCCGGCGCTGCGCCACAGCATTGCGGCGATGCTGCCGAATGCGCGGCACGTGGAAGGTAATATCTTTGGCAGTATTGGGAGTGGTTTGGCGATTGAGGCGAGTAAGCGCTACGGCAGCTGATTTCCAGCTCAAAACCGCGGCGCGCCTATCGGGGGCAAGCCCCCTCCCACAGTTTGATGTGTGAACACCTTCAAATGTGGGAGGGGGCTTGCCCCCGATAGCGTCAGCCCAGGCAACACAAGCCTTAAACCATCCCGCCGAGCTTCAACTCACTCTTGAGATACGCATAGTAAATCGGCCCCGCCACCACCCCCGGCAGGCCGAACGCTGCCTCAAACACCAGCATCGCCAATAGCAATTCCCACGACTTGGCACTGATCTGCCCGCCGACAATCCGCGCGTTGAGAAAGTACTCGACCTTGTGGATCACGATCAAATACCCCAGCGCCGCCACCGCCACCCAGATCGACAACGACAACGCGACTATGGTGATCAGTGTGTTGGACATCAGGTTGCCGATCACCGGCAGCAGGCCGAGCAGGAAGGTCAGTACGATCAGGGTTTTGGTCAGCGGCAGGTGGATGCCGCACAGCGGCAGGACCACGGCGAGGAACACGGCGGTGAAGGCGGTATTGAGCGCGGCGATCTTGATCTGGGCGAAGACGATATTGCGAAACGCCTGGACCAGCAGGTGCAGGCGGTCGAACAACGCCGCAGCCAGGGGTTTGCGCTTGGTCAGGTCAGGCACGCGTTGCAGGGCGATGATCGCGCCCAGCACCATGCCGATCAGCAAGGTGACGAACATGTGCGCGGCGTCCTTGCCGACCAGTTGCAGTTCGCTCAGGTGCTTGCTCAGCCATTGGCCGATGGCCACGCGAAACTCGGCGGCGCTGGCGGGCAGGTAGGCGTCCAAAAACGGCGGCAACTGGCCGCGCGCGCGGTCTACCACACCCATGAATTTGTCGAGCGAAGCGCCGGGGTTTTCCGCTTCATGGAGCAGAAAGCTGATGGCGCCGGCGAAGATCAGCGCGAGTACGCTGACGATCAAGGTGCCGAGCAGGGCCACCGCCAGCCAGCGCGCACGCCGCCCTTCGATCAGCCGTTGCAGTTGGGGGGTGAGCATGTTGACCAATTCATAGACCAACAGGCCGGCCAGCAGGCTGGGCAGCAATTTGAGCGGCAGCACCAGCAGCAGTCCGCCGAAAATGATGATGTAGCTGGCCAGCAACAACACATGACGCTGAGAAAACGTTGGCATACAGCCTCAAAACGAACGGCGTTAAAGGATGTTGTAGGAGCGAGCTTGCTCGCGAAAAACGAAAGGGCACCGCGTTTAGTCAGGGTGCCCGTTTGATCGTTCACGTTTTTCGCGAGCAAGCTCGCGCCTACAAAGGGACTGCGTGCGAGTGTCGCAGCCTTCTATGGCCTGGGGCTATTACTTCTTCAGGCAGGTGCTCATGAATGTTTTACGCGCATCGCCGGTCAACGCTTGGGTTTTCGCCGACGCATTGCAGTCTTTCATCTTTTGCTGCTGCGGGGTCAGGGTCTTGGCATCATTGGCCGCCGGGGCCGACAGGCAGGTCTTCATGAAAGCCTTGCGCTCATCGCCCTTGAGGGTCTTGGTGGTGGCCTCGGCGTTACAGGTGGTCATTTTGTTTTGCTGGGCGGTGGCGGCAAAACCCTGGGAACACAGCAGCAGGCCCATCATCAACAGCGGAATACGCAACATCTTCATGGAGTTTTCTCCCTGTTACCGTACCGAAGGGCACGGTCTACAACGCAGTGTAGTCAAAACCTGTTACAACTTCACCGGCGGCGAATAGTCGTCCGACGGTATCGCTTCCACCTCTTAAACACATTGGGTTTGCTTTCGATGCAATACGCGTATCCCCTGCTGGCCATCCTTATCTGGGCCGGCAACACCGTGGTCAACAAACTGGCGGTGGGTTCGATTTTCCCGGCTGAAATCGGCTTTTATCGCTGGCTGTTCGCGGCCCTGCTGTTCACTCCGTTCATGTTCAAGCCGGTGATCGCCAACTGGCCGCTGATCCGCCCGAACCTGGGCAAGATTTTCATGCTCGGGGTGCTGGGCATGGCCGTGTATCAAAGCCTGGCCTATTACGCGGCCACGCTGACCAGTGCCACCAACATGGGCATCATCCTCTCGCTGATGCCGCTGATGGCCCTGACCGCCGCCATTATCAGCCTCGGCCAGCGCCTGACCTTCGGCGCGCTGACCGGCGCGGTGCTGTCGTTCGCAGGGGTTGTGGTGGTGGTGTCATCCGGCAGCCTGGGCGCGTTGCTGCAACACGGGATCAACCTCGGTGACGCCATGATGCTGGTCGCCACCCTGGCCTACGCGGTCTACAGCACCTTGCTGAAAAAATGGCAACTGCGCCTGCCGCCGTTGGTGCTGCTGTATCTGCAGGTGCTGGTAGCGGTGGTGGTGCTGTTTCCGCTGTTCCTGTTCTCGGCCAAGGCAGGCCTGGGCTGGGCGAATATCCCGCTGGTGCTGTACGCGTGCCTGCTGGCTTCGATGCTGGCGCCGCTGGCGTGGATGCACTCGGTCAAAACCCTGGGGCCAAGCCGTACCACGTTGTTTTTCAACCTGCTTCCACTGATTACTGCTTTGATCGCGGCGGTGGTGCTGAAGGAGGCGCTGGCGCTTTATCACCTGGTGGGAGGGTTGCTGACTTTGGGTGGGGTGGTCCTGTCGGAGCGCTGGACCACGCCGGTCAGACCTCGTCGTGACACATCCTGTTAAATCCGATAAAACTTTTCGCCTCTCTCGCGACTCACAACTGGGAGCGATCACGCCGGCAGAGCGTGGCGTAAAACCGGATTAGCCCCAGGAGATTGAGATGACTGAAGCACACTTGACTGACGTTGCGACCCTGCGCAGCCGCGCCCGCCAGAACGTCGAAAACGGTGCCGTGACCGAAGGCTATGACGCCGACCGCGAAGAAATTATCCGCCTGCTCAACGCATCGCTGGCCACCGAACTGGTCTGCGTATTGCGCTACAAGCGTCACTACTTCATGGCCAGCGGCCTGAAAGCCAGCGTCGCCGCCGATGAATTCCTGGAGCACGCCACCCAGGAAGCCGAACACGCCGATAAACTTGCCGAGCGCATCGTGCAGCTGGGCGGCGAGCCGGAATTCAACCCCGACCTGCTGTCGAAGAACTCCCACGCACAGTACGTGGCGGGCAACTCGCTGAAAGAAATGGTCTACGAAGACCTGGTGGCCGAGCGGATCGCGGTAGACAGCTACCGTGAAATCATTCAGTACATCGGTGATAAAGACCCTACCACCCGTCGCATCTTCGAAGACATCCTGGCCCAGGAAGAAGAACACGCCGACGACATGGCGGATATTCTAGAAGGCCTGTAATCAGCCGCACAGCAACACCCATGTGGGAGGGGGCTTGCTCCCGATAGCAGTGGTTCAGCCAACGATGTTCAGGCTGATAAACCGCTATCGGGGGCAAGCCCCCTCCCACATTTGGTTTCGGGTGCAGTCAGTTACTTCACGGTCTTGGGCGCCTTGCCTTCTCTCATCTGTTGCAGCAACGGTGCGCACGCATTCGGCTCGCCGCCGCTTGGGGCAACCAGTGCGAGCAACCCGGCCGCAGGACCTGCGATCACACCCAGGGCGACCATGCCCGCGCCGCGCAGTGCCAAGGGAATGGCCTTGACGCCGGCATTGGGCTTGATGAACGGCCCGTTCACATACAACGGCGAGCGCAGGGAGAACAGGCGGAAGCCCTTGGACTCCGGCGTGATGGTCAGATCCAACTGCTCGGTCGCCATATTCGCCGTGCCATCGACGTAAATGATCGCGTTCTCGGTATCGAACACAAACAAGCGGGTCGTCGCCAGGCCAGTCTTGATGCCGAAGTCCGCCGCAGCGCAGTTGATCTTCACTTCCTTGTCGCCAAACAGGCGTCCCACCACGTAGTTGCCGACGTTGAGGCCGGCGATTTCCATCAGGCTACGGCTGATCGCACCGTCGTTGATCAGCATCTTCAGGTCACCGTTGGAGGTGCCCAGCAGCGCTGCCACGGAGTTGCCGCGCCCGGCAATATCGGCGTCGCCGTTGAGTTCGCCGAAGCTGGTTTTCATCGGCTCAAAGCTTGGGAACAACTGCTTGAGCTTGAAGTTACGCGCCGTGAGTTTCGCCCGGCCTTCCATTGGCGTGGTGCGGCCGTTCAAGCGGATCTGCGCATCGAGCTTGCCGCCGGCCACGCCGAAGCGCAGGGGTTCAAGGCTCAGCTCACCATCGTTGAGCACCAGGTGCGTATAGAGGTCGGTGAACGGCAGCTCGGCGCTGTGCACGATGCGTTTGCCGGTGAATTCCACGTCGGCATCCATGTCGCGCCAGCGCTCGGTGCGGAACTCTTCAACCGGCAACACCTTGGTTGCCGGTTGCTTGCTTTCACCGCCACGGGCTTTCTGCTTGGCGTTGGAGTCGGCGCCGATCAAGGGCGCCAGGTCGTCCATCAGCAGTTGATTGGACACCAGCGCGCCGCTGAGCTTGGGCCGTGGCTGGCTGGCCACGTAGGCCAGGTCGCCGTGGATATCGCTGTTGCCGATCTTGCCGTTGAAGTTTTCATAGCGGAACGACGCACCGCTGGCTTCATGCAGCTTGGCGATCAGATGACCGTCGGTTGAATAGGCCGGCGAATCGGGCAACGTCACGCCGGTCAGCGGGTAGAGGTTGCCCAGGCTGGCACCGGCGAGCTTCAGGCGCAGGTCCAGGGCGCCGAGGTTCAGCGGGTCGGTCAGGGTGCCGGCCAGGGCGATGCTGGTGTCGCCGATCTTGACCTGGGCCTGCAGCGGGAACGGCTTGGCCGCGTCCTGCAGGGCGAGCAGGCCGCCGATCTTGCCGGTGCCGGCGAGCGCCTGGCCGTGATACTGGCCTTTGACCTTGAGGCCGAACGCGTAGTCCTGGGGGGACGAGCCTTTTTCCAGGGCTTTTTTGGCATCCGCGTCGCCGACGATTGCACCGAAGGGGATCGGCTTGCCCAGCGGGTCGATGATCACATCGAGCCGGGTCTTGAGGGTCTGGTCGTCGAGGGTGACGTGGCCTTTGTCGAAGCCGATGGCGCCGATATCCACCACCCAGTTGGAAGGCTCGGCGTCGGGGTCCTTGGGGTCGAACTTGAAGGTCCAGTTGGCGCGGCCGTCCGCCAGGCGCTGCAGGTCGGCGCTCGGCTCGGTGAGGTCGATACGCGGGATCACCACGCGTTGTGCCAGCAACGCCAAGGGCGAAATACGCAACTCGACCTTCTTGAGCGTGACCATCTGCGGTTGTTTGGACCACTCGGGATTGCCCAGGCTCAGGTCTTCGGCAATCACGTGGGGCCAGGGCACCCAGGCCCGCCAGCCGCCCTCGTCGGGCTCACGCTGCCACACCACCGCCAGGTTGCCGTTGATGGCGAATGGGCGGTGCAACTCTTCGGAGACCTTGGCATTAAGGGGCGGTTTGATTCGGTTCCAGTCAAAAAACACCAGGACCAATACCGCGATGGCGATTAACAGAACGAAGCTGGCGCAGCACCAGGCGACGATTTTTCGAGTGCGCGTCATTGCACAAAACTCCTGATTACGACTGGCTGGGCAACAGCCTTTGAAACAGCTTATAGGACTACGACTGGCAAAGTGCCCGGGGGTTTAACGCAACGGCCGATTTAGCCGAAAAAAGCGATTTTCCTGATCGATCAGACCGTTTCCGCTCATCAACCACGCACCATTGTTACCCAGGTTCGTGTCGAAAATACCCACTACGGTGCAAAACCGCGTGCTTGAGAGGCGCGAGCTAGAGCCTTTCGTGAGAACAATCAATTCTGTTGATTATTACCATTGTGTTTATGAACTTTTATATCGACTTATCAAGAGTAGCATTAGCCCTGTACCCACTTTATCGCCCTCCCGAGGAGCAACCATCATGAAACGCCAAGTACTTGCTACCGTCCTGTTATCCGTCCTGGCTTCCAGTGCCTTTGCCCTGCCAGCCGCCGAACAGGCCACCCCACAGAACCAGTCCCAGGCCGTGCATTCGAGCCAGACCCTGGCCCGCAGCGGTTCGCAGGAAGATGAAAACCGTGACTACGCCAAAGGCGCTGTCGCTGAAAACGGTTCGGAGCAGGCCAACAAACGTGCCTACACCGAAGGCCTGACTGAAGGTGGCAACGACCGCCTGCAGGAAAAAGGTCTGGTAGAAGGCGGCGCTGAACAAGCCAATGACCGCGCCTATACCCAAGGTATCGCTGAAGGTGGTGCCGACCGTCTGCAAGAACTGCATCAAGCACAGAGCTGAGCCGGTGGTGGCCCAGAAAAAAGCCCGATCTGCCGATCGGGCTTTTGCTTTTCTATAGACCGCGTCACGTCTGCCCCCGTCAAGTTCGACGCCGGCAAAGCGCTTTTGCTAGAGTGCGTCGTTGTACTCGCCGACAAAGCCCATCCGCTCATGCTGCCCCGCGCCGAACAAAAGCAACAGACTCGCCTCGCCTTGATGGACGCTGCCCGCCATCTGATGGAGTGTGGCCGTGGCTTTGGCAGCCTGAGCCTGCGCGAAGTGGCCAAGACAGCGGGCATCGTGCCCACCGGCTTCTATCGCCATTTTGCCGACATGGACCAGCTTGGGCTCGCGTTGGTCAGTGAGGTCGGCCAGACATTCCGCGCCACGATTCGCCTGGTGCGCCACAACGAATTCGTCATGGGCGGGATCATCGATGCGTCCGTGCGGATCTTTCTCGATGTGGTCTCGGCCAACCGTTCCCAATTTCTGTTCCTGGCCCGCGAGCAGTACGGCGGTTGCCTGGCCGTGCGCCAAGCCATCGGCGCGCTGCGCGAAGACATCACCCGCGACCTGGCGGCCGACCTTACGCTGATGCCCAAACTGCAGCACCTGGACGCCGACGGTTTGCACGTGATGGCCGACCTGATCGTCAAAAGTGTATTCGCCACCCTGCCCGACATCATCGACCCTCCCGCCCAGGCCTTGCCTGCCCACCTCACGCCCCAGGCGAAGATCACCCAGCAATTGCGCTTTATCTTTATCGGCCTCAAGCATTGGCAAGGCCTGGGCAGCACCGAGTAATACGATCAGCCGGCCTTGTGAAAGCGCTTGGCGGTGGTGTAGTGCCTGTTCCAGTAGCTATTGCTCAACGAATCGATACGCACGTTCTTGCCGGTACGCGGTGAATGGATGAATTTGCCATCGCCGATATACAGCCCGACGTGACTCACCCGCCCCTGCCCATTGCCTTTGAAAAAGACCGCGTCGCCCGGCTTCAACGCCGTGCGCTTGATGGTCGCGGCCGTTGAACGGTGCATCGCAGCCGTGGTGCGCGGCAGCTGAATATTGGCTTGGGTCTTAAACAGATAGACCAGGAAGCTGCTGCAATCGAACCCTTGCTCGGTGGAGGTACCGCCCCACTTGTAGGGTGTACCGAGCAGTTGATGGGCGCGGTCGATCACATTTTCGACCGAAGACGGTGCATGGGTGGAAACAAACGTCGGCGGCTGTTGAAGAGTGGCCGAGGCTGAGGAAATAAGACAAGACAGGCTGACAATGACGGAACAGATAAGTGACTTGAACATGATGAACATCGCGACGGATTAAACACGGCGCGAATCTTAAAGAACCACCACGTAAGCTCACGAAGGCCAATTCTCTGGCTCTTGTAGGATTATTCCTTAAAGGCAGATGAAGAATTGTATGAAAGACGTTTCATGCAATTCATCGGCTTACTCCACGCAAAATGCCCCCTCCTGGTGCCGAGCGCCGCTCAAGCGCACCAAATTGCAACACGCTCGCCCTTTACGGATGCCCTGCCGTGTAGCGCTCGCGCCCTGCTGACAGGGATTTCCTACGCGCCTGCCGGGTTGGCAAGGCCCTTGCTCTACCACCTTTATAGCCCCTTTATCGTTAATAGCTGGAAACCCTCCGATGCTGGTGATCCACCGCCGAATCGCCCCCCAGGCCCTCTGGGCCGCCGAGCTGCTGCTGAACTTCGAAGCCCGCAGCAAAAGCCGCCTGCGCTGTTTCAGTGCCGACGGTGAAGACGTCGGCTTGTTTTTGGAGCGTGGGCAACCGCCGCTGCACGATGGCGAATTCCTGCAAGCCGAGGACGGACGCGTCGTACGTGTCTGCGCGCGCCCTGAACAACTGATGCATGTCACCTGCCGCAACGCCTTTGAACTGACCCGCGCGGCCTATCACCTGGGCAATCGCCATGTCGCCCTGCAGGTCGGCGATGGCTGGCTGCGCCTGCTCGATGACTATGTGCTCAAGGCCATGCTGGAACAGCTGGGCGCCGATGCGCACCCCATCGAGGCGCCTTTCCAACCCGAGCACGGCGCCTATGGCGGTGGTCATCATCACTCGCGCCATGGTGACGAAGACTTCAATTACGCGCCCAAACTGCATCAGTTCGGCGTGCGTCCATGAACCCGGCCTGGGCGCTGTTGCGCCTGGCCAGTCCGCAATTGCCGATTGGCGGCTACAGCTACTCCCAGGGCCTGGAAATGGCGGTGGAGAACGGCCGCGTCAACGATGCCGCCAGCGCGCGACGCTGGATCAGCGACCAATTGCTGCTCAATCTCGCGCGTTTTGAAGCGCCGTTGCTGCTCGCCCACTGTCGCGCCGCCGCGGAACAGGCCTGGCCGCGCCTGGCGCAGTTGTGTGAAGAACACCGTGCCAGCCGCGAAACCCGCGAGCTGTATCAGGAGAGCCGGCAGATGGGCTACTCGCTGCAACAACTGCTCAGTGGCTTGCCCGAGTTGGACGCCGACGCCCGTGATTTCCTTGACCAACAGCCTGAACCCCATCTGGCCCTTGGCTGGGCCCTGGCCGCACGGGCCTGGACCATCCGCCCCGACGACGCCCTCGCCGCCTGGCTGTGGAGCTGGCTGGAAAACCAGTTGGCCGTGCTGATGAAGACCCTGCCCCTGGGCCAGCAAGCCGCGCAGCGCCTGACCAGCGAACTGCTGCCGCTGTTGCAGCAGGCCCAGCACGAGGCAGGCCGCGTCGAACCCGATCACCTTGGCAGCGCCGCGTTTGGCCTGTCTTTGGCGTGCATGGCCCACGAGCGCCAGTACAGCCGCCTGTTCCGTTCCTGAGGCTTTTTTGGAGAACCCACCATGAACACACAACCCCTGCGCGTCGGCATCGGCGGCCCGGTCGGCTCCGGCAAGACCGCCCTGACCCTGGCCCTGTGCCTGGCGCTGCGCGACCGCTACAACCTGGCGGTGGTTACCAACGACATCTACACCCGCGAAGACGCTGATTTTTTGGTGCGCAACCAGGCCCTGGCGCCGGAACGCATCATCGGCGTGGAAACCGGCGGCTGCCCGCACACGGCGATCCGCGAAGATGCCTCGATCAACCTGGAGGCGGTGGACCAGCTCAACCGCCGGTTTCCAGGCCTGGACTTGATTCTGGTGGAGTCCGGCGGCGACAACCTGTCGGCGACGTTCAGCCCCGAACTGTCGGACCTCACCATCTACGTGATCGATGTGTCCGCCGGCGACAAGCTGCCGCGCAAGGGCGGGCCCGGTATTTGCAAATCCGACCTGCTGGTGATCAACAAGATCGACCTCGCGCCGCTGGTGGGTGCCTCGCTGGAATTGATGAACAGCGACACCCAACGCATGCGCAATGGCAAACCTTTTGTGTTCAGCAATCAGAAAACCGGCGTCGGCCTGGATGAAATCGTCGCCTTTATCGAACGTCAAGGCCTGCTGACCGCTGCCTGATTCCCCTACGGAGCCTGTTTATGAACCTCAAGAAACTGTTCGCCACCGCCGCGCTGCTGCTGGCCCCCGCCCTCGCCTTCGCTCACCCGGGCCACGGCGACAATGGCCTGGTCGCCGGTATCAGCCACCCATTGGGCGGGCTCGACCACCTGCTGGCCATGGTTGCGGTCGGCCTGTGGGCGGCGCAGCAAAAAGGCAACGCACGCTGGGCGCTGCCGTGTGCCTTCGTCGGCACCATGTTGATCGGTGGCATGCTCGGTTTTGAAGGCCTGCAACTGCCGGCGCTGGAAAGCGGGATCGCCGCATCGGTGCTGGCGCTGGGCCTGGCGGTAGCGCTGGCAGTGCGGCCACCGCTGTGGGTGGCGGTGGGGGCAACGGCGTTGTTTGCGTTGTTCCATGGCGTGGCCCATGGCCTGGAGCTGCCGGACATGTCCAGCCCCTGGGCGTACGCGGCAGGGTTTGTCGGCGCGACGGCTGCGTTGCATGCGGCGGGTTACGCGGTGGTGCGTTTCCTGCCTGCGGCGGCGGCACCGTTGGTGCGGGTGGCGGGGGCGGCTTCGGCGGCGACCGGGGTTTGGTTGTTGGCGGGCTGATCTTCAGCGCTGCTGAAGGCCTCATCGGGGCATCTACACAACTCTGTAGCGCTCAACCGTAACCACGATGCGAAGCGAGTCGCCCTTGATCTTGATCTGCTTTTGATCTTGATCTCAGGCGCCCCGTTAAACCACGCTGGCCGAACG
>NZ_CVTU01000108.1:69251-131392 GCF_900004965.1 Pseudomonas sp. 44 R 15 | reverse complement strand
GCCGTTACCGCAGAAACGGATATGTACTCAACCCAATCCAACATCCTGGTCGGCCCAGAGGCCGCCATCGGGGGCAAGCCCCCTCCCACATTTGTCGGTATTCACAAATCAAAGGTGGGAGGGGGCTTGCCCCCGATAGCGGCGCCACAGACACCACAGTTCCCAAGCCTGATAACATGCGCGCCACACCCCTGCCGTGACGACGCCAGCCAATGCCCATCGCTTCTCCACCCACTTTGAATTCCGTGCTCACGCACTTCCATGACCTGATCGTGCCGCTGTGGCAGGGCCCGGGCTGGAATGCCGACCTGGCACTACCGTTTGAGGCGCTGGACGCCGATCATCAGCCACTGCCCCCGCAACGCTACCGCGCCATGGCGTGCGCCCGCCAGTTGTACCTGTTTGCCAGCCTGATCGGCGAGCCCGGCACGGACTTCGCGCAAGCGCGTGCGGCGCAGTTGTTCCGTTCCCTGCAACAGCATTTCCACGACGCCGAACACGGCGGCTGGTTCTACAGCATGGACCCGGCCGGGCAGCCACTGGATAAACGCAAAGACCTCTACACCCACGCCTTTATCATCTTTGCCTGCGCCCAATACTGGGCCAAGGTACGTGAACCCTTGGTGGAGTCGGTGCTCAATGCCGCGCTGGAAGTGGTCGCCCAACGCTTCGCCACCGGTGACGGCCTGTACGAAGCGGTGCTGGACCGCAACTGGGCCTCGCTCAAGTCCGGCCCATTGCAAAACCCGTTGATGCACCTGGCCGAAGGCTTCCTCGCCACCCTCGCGGTGCGTGAGGACGCCGAGGTACAAGCGGCCCTGCTGGCATTGGCGACGGCCATGCAGCAACGCTTCATCGACCGCGAACATGGCGTGATGCTGGAAAAACCGCTGGGTGCTGTGGATAACTGGTTTGAACCGGGGCACCAGTTCGAATGGTTCTTTTTGCTCGAGTCCTCGGCCGTACTGCGCGGCACACCGCTGCATGCGTCGCTGACACGGGCGTTCGCCTATGCCGAACACACCGGTGTGGATAAGTTGAGCGGTGCGGTCAGTGGCATGCTTTCAGTGGATGGCACGGTGCGCGACGGCACCCAGCGTATCTGGGCCCAGGCCGAGTACCTGCGGGCATTGACCTTGCGCCCCGGCAGCGAGGCGGTGCTGCAGCGTCAATTGCTGGCGCTGCAAGAGCATTTCCTGCATGAGAAGGGCTGGCATGAATGCCTGGATGCCGAGGGCAGGGTGAGCCGGCGGGATATGCCGTCTACCACGCCTTATCATTTGGCGACTTGCTATCAGGGTCTGATCCAGTATTTGGGCTAATCTTCAGGGCCTTATCGGGGGCAAGTCGAATCGTCGCACCGCCCCTCCCACCTTTGATTTGTGAATACAGTCAAATGTGGGAGGGGGCTTGCCCCCGATAGCCTCACCTCGGTCTAACTGACCTCACGCAATCCACTTGCGATCCCCAGTAAAACTGATCGTCAACCAGCGCGCCGCATCCGGCGTTCCCAGCGCTGTGGATATCTCTTCGCGCAATCCGTCGAGGGTCGCGACCTTATACATCGGGTAATCGGCCGGCAACACCACATGAATTTCAATGAATCGTGCCCGCCCGTGCTTCTGCACGTAGGACACGTAGTCGTCGAAGCCATGCCTGGCCTGCGCCGCGTCCATCACTTCGCGCACGGTGTCGTCCAAGTGATCCGGAGCAATCCCCAGCACCTCACGCAAGGCCGGGCGCAGGATCTTGAACGCCGGCGCCAGCATGCTCAGGGCCAGCAGAATCAGGATCAGCGGGTCGACGTATACCGCCCACTCGCCATACCCCTGGGATTTGAGCAACAGTGCCGCCAGAAAGCTGATCAGCAAGCCCACCGACAGCATCGCGTCCACCAGCCAACTGATGTTGTCGAACTGGATCAGCGATGACTTGAGCGTGCGATTGCGGTAACGCACATAGAAGAAGTAGGCGAATTCCACCACGGTAAACACCGCCGCATACACGATCACCAGCCCCAACTCGATGTCGCGACCGCCATTGATGATGCCGAACACACCGTTGAGAAACGCATAGATGGCGATCAGCAGCAGGAAGCTGCCTTCGATCAACAGCACCATCGGCTCCAGGTGCCAGTAGCCGAACTGGAAACGCTCGTTGCTTTTCTTGGCGATCAGCTTGGCCGTGATCAACATCAACACCTTGATGGCGGTGGCGATCAGCGAGAAAAAGCCGTCGAACAGAATGGATTGGGCGCCGGATATCACACCCGTGACAATCCCGGCGATCGCGACGGCGAACATCAGGATGGTCGATTGTTTGAGCAGTGCCTGCTCACCTCGGTTACTCACATTTCCTCCCGTCAAAACCTTTAGACCGCAGGGTGCGGTGGGGTTTTCAGGGGTGGAGTGTACCTTATGGCCTGTTTTTGGCCGATTCGCCGCCATTTACTGTAGGAGCGAGCTTGCTCGCGAAAACCCCGAGCGCGCCGCGTGAATTCAGGATGCCCGCGTCATCGTTAACGTTTTTCGCGAGCAAGCTCGCTCCTACAGTGTATCGCGCAGGTGCTTAGCCCTTGGCCCCACGCTCAATCGCAAACCCAGCCCAGGTCTGGCTCACCGGCATCAACTCCAACCGGTTGATATTCACGTGCGCCGGGGTGTTGAGCACCCAGAAGATTGTGTCGGCAATATCCTGCGGCTGGATCGGCTCGGCGCCGGCATAGGTCGCGTCATAGCGCGCCTGATCCCCACCGAAACGCACCAGGGAAAACTCGCTCTCGCACAAGCCCGGCTCGATGTTGGTCACACGCACGCCAGTGCCTTGCAGGTCACAGCGCAGGTTCAGCGAGAATTGCTTTACGAACGCCTTGGAGCCGCCATACACGTGGCTGCCCGGGTAGGGGTAGCTGCCGGCGATGGAACCCAGGTTGATGATCCCGGCGCCACGGCCATGGGCGATCAGGCGCGGCAGCAGCAGGTGGGTGGTGGTCAACAGGCCCTTGATATTGGTGTCGACCATGGTTTCCCAATCGTCGAGGTTGCACTTGGGCGCAGGGTCGGTGCCCACGGCCAGGCCGGCGTTGTTGATCAGCCCGCGCAGCGTGGCGAACGATGGCGGCAGGTTGGCGATGGCCTCTTCCATGCCTTGGCGATCACGCACGTCCACCACCAAGCCATGCACTTCGGTCTGACGGGAGAGCTCTTCGACCAGCGCGTTCAAGCGCTCGGCACGCCGGCCGGTGAGCACCAGTTTCCAGCCGGCCTCGGCAAAACGGCGGGCGCAGGCTTCACCGAAACCTGAAGTGGCGCCAGTAATAAACAGCGTGTCGGACATGGTGTTCTCCTTGCGGGCAACGAAAAAAGTTGCCAGCAGAATGCCCTTACGCCGCCGTTGCGGCAACCGCTATACGCACGCCTACATGCTGGCTTGATCATTTTTTAACCACACCTGGCAGCGCTATATGAATCGAGGCCTGCAGCCATGTACGCGCAGGTTATCCACAACTGCGCCCACAGTCTTTGGGGGCAAGTGCACATCGCCTCGGGCCACGGTATACAAGGCTTGCAGGTGTTTGCGGAAAGTTTTTTGCTTGACCAGGACGCAGGGCATATGCAGGCAATTTCACTCGATGGGATACGAACGATGGCTACAGGCCAGTCATTCCGGCCTCTGCGGCGGTCTTTCCAGAGTTTAATCACAGACTTATCCACAGGCTGAACTGACCTGTTTCGGTCATATACCTGTGTCTTTAAACAGGTTGACAAAACCCTCGGACGGTCGTGAAAAAGCCCCTGATCAAAAAACAACCACAAGCCTGCAGGCCACGTATTCAAAGGCTTGCAGCCAGGTACTCCCACGTTACCCACAGCCGGTTCCACAGTGGATGGGGACAAGTCAAAACTGTGACAAAACAGGGATTTGCGGCGGCTATATGTCGCGCTTTGGAGGAGGGCTGGAATTGTTTTCCACAATTTGGTGGAAGCTCTGCGCGCTGATCGTTCCCACGCTCCGCGTGGGAATGCAGCCGGGGGCGCTCTGCGTCCCAAAGCGTGACGCGGAGCGTCACAAGAGGCGTTCCCACGCGGAGCGTGGGAACGATCAGGTGGGGGGTCAGTGACCGCCGAGGTAGGCGTTGCGCACTTCCTCGTTCACCAGCAATTCCTTGCCGGTCCCCGTCAGGCGAATCTCACCGTTGACCATCACATACGCCCGGTCCGAGAGGCGCAGGGCGTGGTTGGCATTCTGCTCCACCAGGAAGATAGTCATCCCGGTGGAGGCCAGCTCGCGCAGGGTGGAAAAGATCTGCTTCACCACAATCGGCGCCAGGCCCAGACTCGGCTCATCGAGCAGTAACAGCTTGGGCCGGCTCATCAGCGCGCGGGCGATGGCGAGCATTTGCTGCTCGCCGCCGGACATGGTCATCGCCCGCTGGTTGCGCCGCTCCTTGAGCCGTGGGAACAGCTCGAACATGCGCTGCATGTCCTCACCGGCGAACTTGTCGCCAATGGGAATGGTGCCCATCAGCAGGTTTTCCTCGACGGTCATGTCAGGGAATACCCGCCGCCCTTCCGGCGACTGCGCGATGCCGTTGGAGGCAATGTAGTGGGACGACTTGTGGGTGATGTCCACGCCGTTATAGAGAATCTGCCCCGACTCGGCCCGAGGCTGGCCGAAGATCGACATCAGCAGCGTGGATTTGCCCGCGCCGTTGGAGCCGATCAGGCTGACGGTTTCGCCTTCGTTGATGTGCAGCGAGACTTTTTTCAGGGCCTGGATCGGGCCGTAGAACACGTCCAGGTCCTTCATTTCGAGGATAGGCCCGCTCATACCAGCTCCTCTTCGTCCGCGCCCAGGTAGGCGGCAATCACTTTCGGGTCGTTGCGGATCGCGTCCGGCCCGCCTTCGGCGATCACGTTGCCGTGGTCCAGCACCACGATGTGGTCGGAAATACTCATCACCATGCCCATGTCGTGTTCGATCAGCACCACCGTGAGGTCGTGTTCGTCGCGCAGCAGGCGAATCATCGCACTGAGGGCTTCGGTTTCCTGGGGGTTGAGGCCCGCTGCCGGTTCGTCCAGGCAGATGATCTGCGGTCGCGTGCACATGGCACGGGCGATTTCCAGGCGGCGCTGCTGGCCGTAGGAAAGCTCGCCAGCAAGACGGTTGGCGCAGTCCACCAGGTCGACCACTTCCAGCCAGTAAAAGGCGTGGTCGAGCGCATCGCTTTCAGCCTTGCGGTAGCCCTTGGTGTTGAGGATGCCCGCGAGCATGTTGCGGTTGACCCACATGTGCTGGGCCACCAGCAGGTTTTCCAGCACCGACATTTCCTTGAACAGGCGAATGTTCTGGAAGGTCCGCGCCAGGCCGGCGCGGTTCACCAGGTGGGTGCCGCCGAACATTTTGTAGTACACGCGGCTGAGGAAGCTTTTCGGCGACACGAAATCGCTGGCCTTGAAGCGCTCGCCCAGCAACTGGATGACGTTGGTCTGCTTGCCGCGCACGTTGAGTTCGATCTTGCCGCCACTGGCCTTGTAGAAACCGGTGAGGCAGTTGAACACCGTGGTCTTGCCGGCGCCGTTGGGGCCGATCAGGGCGAAGATCGAGTTGCGTTCGACCTTGAGGCTGACATCACTCAGGGCCTTGATGCCACCGAAGTGCATCATCAGGTGTTCGACGGAGAGCACGACTTCCTTGCTCATGGCGCTACCCCTTTACGTGGCGTCACACCGGTACGGCTGATCCGAATCAAGCCACGCGGTCTCCAGATCATCATCACCACCATCAACACGCCAAACAACAGCACGCGGTATTCGGAAAAGCTGCGCAGCAGTTCCGGTGCAACGGTCAGCACGAACGCTGCGATCACCACACCCACAGTCGAGCCCATGCCGCCCAGCACCACAATGGCCAGAATCAACGCCGATTCGAAGAAGGTAAACGACGACGGGTTGACGAACCCCTGGTAGCTGGCAAAGAACACCCCGGCCAACCCGGCGGTGGAAGCGCCGATGGTGAATGCCGAGAGTTTGACCAGCACGTGATTCAGGCCCATGGACCGGCAGGCGATTTCATCTTCGCGCAAGGCTTCCCAGGCGCGACCTACCGGCATACGGGTCAGGCGATGCTTGATGTACAAAACCGCCAGCACCACCAGGAACAGCACGATGTAGATGAACATGAACTTGATGTTGGGGTTGTAATCGAGACCGAAGAACTCGTGGAACGGAATCCCGCCATCTTTGGCACGCTTGCCGAACTCGAGGCCCAGGAACGTCGGCGAAGGCACCGGCATCCCGTTTGGCCCGCCGGTAAACGACAGCCAGTTGTTCAGCACCAGGCGGATGATTTCACCAAAACCCAGGGTCACGATGGCGAGGTAGTCCCCGTGCATTCGCAGCACCGGGAATCCGAGTATGCACCCCGCCAAAGCCGCCGCGATCGCCGCCAGTGGCAGCACGCTCCAGAAGCCCAGGCCGAGGTATTGATAACCCAGCGCCAGGCCGTAGGCACCGATGGCGTAGAACGCCACGTAACCCAGGTCGAGCAGACCGGCCAGGCCCACCACGATGTTCAGCCCCAGGCCGAGCAACACGTAGATCAACCCGAGGATCACCACGGTGAGCAGGTACTTGTTGGCGAAAATCGGGAACACGATGGCGATCACGATCAGGGCTGGAATGATCCAGCGCAGCCGCGATTTGTAGTCCGGCGGCAACACGTGCACGCCGGAGCCGCTGCTTTCGAAACCCTGCAGGATCTTCACGCCCTTGGGGGTCTGCAGGAACAGGCTCAAGGCAAAACGCCCGGCCATCACAATGGCGACCAACGTGGCAACGCGCGCAGGTTCCAGGTTGAAGCTGTAGCCGTCGAGCACCACGCCTACGATCGGGCCGAACACGATCAGCGAAATCAGCCCGGCGAGGACCGTATCGACCACGCTTTTCTTGATATCAATGGATTTGGCAGCAGACATGTTTACACCTTCGCCACAAGTGGGCGACCAAGCAGGCCCTGGGGACGGAAAATCAGAATCACCACCAGCAGGGAGAAACTGAACACGTCTTTGTAGTCAGAGTTGATCAACCCCGCGAACAACGACTCGGAAATACCGAGGATGATCCCGCCCAGCATCGCCCCAGGCAGGGAGCCGATGCCGCCGAGCACCGCTGCGGTAAACGCCTTGATGCCGATGATGAAGCCGGCATAGAAGTCGAAGGTGCCGTAATTGAGGGTGATCAGCACGCCGGCCAGGGCAGCCATGGCGGCGCCGATGACAAACACGTAGGAGATCACGCGGTCGGTATTGATGCCCAGGATCGAGGCCATCTTGCGGTCTTGCTGGGTGGCCCGGCACATGCGGCCGAGCTTGGTGTATTTGATGATGTAGGTGAGCAACGCCATGCCGGCGAAAGCCGCCACGAGGATGAACACTTTGGTGTAGGTCAGTTGCACGAAGCCGGTGCCGATATCGACGCGCCAGGCGCCGGCGAGCAGGGTGGGAATGCCTTGTTGCTTGGCACCCTGGGCGATCTGCGCGTAGTTCTGCAGGATCAGGGAGATGCCGATGGCGCTGATCAGCGGTGCCAGTCGGGTGGAGTTGCGCAGCGGTTTGTAGGCGACACGTTCGATGACCCAACCGTATACGCCGGTAACGACCACGGTGAAGATCAGGGTGCCGAGAATGAGCAGCGGGAAGGATTCGATGCCGAAGTAAGCCAGCAGTGCCAGACTGATCGCCGCGAGGTAAGCGGAAATCATATAAACCTCGCCGTGGGCGAAGTTGATCATGCCAATGATGCCATAGACCATTGTGTAGCCGATGGCGATCAGGCCATAGACCGACCCGAGGGTCAGGCCGTTGACCAGTTGCTGCAGGAAAATACCATCCATAACGCAATCTCACGCGGTGAGCACCTGCACACCGAGGGGTGTGCGGCGCTTCTGGAGGAAAACAGAGGCTAGGCACGCGCCCTCCCTTGTAGGAGCGAGCTTGCTCGCGAAAAACCAGAGAACGCCGTGTGCATCCAGGAAACCAGCGTTATCGTTGACGTTCTTCGCGAGCAAGCTCGCTCCTACAGGGAGGTCATGCAGTCGGTTGGGTTACTTCTGTTTTTCCAGCTGGTGGTATTTGCCGTCTTTATCCCACTGGTAAACCACGTAGTCGGAGATTTTCAGGTCGCCCTTGGCATCCCAGGTTTTTTCGCCCATGACGGTTTTAACCGGGTTGGCCTTGAGCCACTTGGCAGCGTCCTCGCCCTTGTTGGACTTGGCGCCGTTGAAGCCGGCGGCCAGGGCCTGGATCGAGGCGTAGGCATACAGGGTGTAGCCTTCCGGCTCGTACCCGCTTTTACGGAAGGCATCCACCACTGCCTTGCTCTCTGGCAACAGACGCGGGTCAGCACCGAAGGTCATGTAGACGCCATCCACGTACTGGTTGCCACCGGCGGTTTTTGCCAGTTCATCGGTCACTACGCCGTCATCGGACATAAACGCGGCCTTGAGGCCTGCCTCGCGAATCTGGCGAACCAAAGGACCGGCTTCGGGATGCAGGCCACCGAAGTACACGACATCGGCGTCAATGGAGCGGATCTTGGTGACCAGGGCGCTGAAGTCTTTCTCGCCACGGGTCAGGCCTTCTTCCAGCACCGGCTTGACGCCGCGCTTGGTCAGTTGGGCAGCGGTGGCGTCAGCCAGGCCTTTGCCGTAAGTGTCCTTGTCGTTGATTACCGCGACTTTTTTGCCCTTGAGCACATCGACAATGTAGTCACCGGCGACGATGCCCTGCTGGTCGTCACGCCCGCACATGCGGAACATGGCGCCCAGGCCGCGCTCGGTGACCTGTGGGTTGGTGGAGCCGGGCGTGATCGCGATAATGCCCGCTTCGTCGTAGACCTCAGACGCCGGGATGGTGTTGGACGAGCAGAAGTGCCCGACCACGCCGATCACTTTGTCCTGGTCCGCCAGGCGGTTAGCCACTGCGACTGCCTGTTTTGGCTCGCAGGCGTCATCGCCGGCCACCAGCTTGATCTGCTCGCCGTTAATGCCACCGGCCTTGTTGATAACATCGGCTGCCGCCTGGGCACCCTTCATGTACTGCTCACCGAAAGCGGCGTTGGCGCCCGTCATCGGGCCTGCCACACCAATTTTCACATCAGCTTGAACAAACGTAGAAACACCCAGCGCCGCTGCAACGGCGAGGGCCAGAAAACCTTTCTTGTAAAACGTCTGGGACATGAGTGGTGCTCCGATATTTTTGATTTTTGGCACGACAACTTGCATTCAAACCTTTCACTGAAAGCTCAGAGCAAGCCGCGTGCCATTACTTTTTTATTCTTCAAAAAGACACGGTGTCATTGTTATTGCACGCGTTTCGCGTCCCCCCGCCAGGACGTGCAACCGTCTAGCCTCGACAGGTGCAACCTACAGGCCAAAAAAGTGCAACCTTGAACGGTGGCACCTGCAACCGAAGGGATAAACGACAGCTCCAGGCGCTGTAACCCCGTGCGTAACGGAACTGCACATTTACAGTGCGTGATTGCTACGACTTGCACCAATACAGATGGGTAGCCGGCTAAGAAAATACCGGCTAACGAGCGCTGTTACGCGGGTCAGACCACGATCCGCAGGCATTGCCCCGCGTGGTACAGCGAGAACCCCGCCTCATAGAGGCAACTGCGCAGGCCCGCGCCCGCCAGGGGTTGCATCGGTGCAAAGGGAATCGGCAGCGACTGGGGATTGTGGTGACACAAATAGTCGGCAAACGCCTTGCCGACCACGCTGCCGGTGGTCACGCCGCGCCCGTTGTAGCCGGTGACCGCCACCAGCCCGGGCGCCGGCTCGAACAAACGCATCAAGTGATCGGGGGTAAACGCGATGCAGCCGGTCCAGGTGTATTCCCACTGCACCGATTTGAGATAGGGGAAGTAATGCTGCTGCACCCGATCGGCCCACGCCTTGAGGAACCAGGTCGGCTTCTGGTTACCGTTGCCCAGGCTGCCGAGCAACAAACGACCATCGGCGTCGCGGCGAATGCTGCTCAGCACCTGGCGCGTGTCCCATGAACCCTGGCCGCCAGGCAGGATGCGCCCGGCGGCGTCATCGGTGAGCGGCGCCGACGCCACCTGATAGTAGTAACCGGGGAAGAAATTACGCCGCAGTTCGGTCCATTCACCTTCGGTATAGGCATTGGAGGCGATCACCACCTGGGCGGCCTGCACCGCGCCCTGGACGGTCTGCACAGACCAGACTGCACCCTGGCGCTCAAGCCGGGTGACGGGGGAATGATCGAACAACTGCCCGCCCAACCCGACGGCCGCATTCGCCAGACCGCTGGTGTAGGCCATGGGATTCAAGGTGCCGGCGCGTCGGTCCAGCAAGGCGGCGGCGATTTTCGTGGTGCCGGTGGCCTGCTCGCAGGCCTGCCCGGTGAGCAACTCGACCGGTGCGCCACGGCGCTTCCATTGTTCTTCACGACTGCGCAGATCCGCCTCGCCACGGGCGTTATGCGCCATGTGCAGGGTGCCCTCGCGGCGCAACTGGCAATCGATGTTGTACTTGTCGATCAGGCCGAACACCAGCGCCGGCGCCGCGCCCAGCATGCGGTTGAGTTGGCTGCCTACGGCTGTGCCGAAACCGGCTTCGATCTCGTCCGGCGGGATCCACATACCGGCGTTGACCAGCCCGACATTGCGCCCCGAACCGCCGTGACCGGTGCGATGGGCCTCCAGCACCGCAACACTTTTACCCTGTTCGAGCAAATGAATGGCAGCCGACAAACCGGTGATGCCGGCGCCGATCACGCACACATCCACCTTGACCTCCCCCTTGAGCGCGGCACGATCCGGCCGGTTGGGGGTGAGGTGTTCCCACAAGCATGTATCGCGTAAAGGCATTGCCAGACTCCGTAGAGGACCTAACAAACAGCTATTTTCAGTTGTGAACCCAATCAAATGTGGGAGGGGGCTTGCCCCCGATGCGGTGTATCAGTCAACAAATGTGCAACTGACCCACCGCAATCGAGGGCAAGCCCCCTCCCACATGGACTCAGTCGAACGTAATGCCCTGCGCCAACGGCAACTCCAGCGAGTAGTTCACGGTATTGGTCTGCCGGCGCATATACCCGCGCCACGCATCCGAGCCCGACTCACGCCCGCCGCCGGTCTCTTTCTCACCGCCAAACGCGCCGCCGATCTCCGCGCCGCTCGGGCCGATATTGACGTTGGCAATCCCGCAGTCACTGCCCACCGCCGACATGAACTGCTCGGCGTCGCGCACATCGGTGGTGAAGATGCACGACGACAAGCCTTGTGGCACCGCGTTGTTCAGGCGCAGCGCTTCGGCAAAGTCGCTGTAGCCGATCACATACAGAATCGGCGCGAAGGTTTCGGTGCACACCACGTCGCTCTGCTCGGGCATTTCCACAATCGCCGGCGCCACGTAGTAAGCGTTGGGGAACTGGTCTTGCAGTTGACGCTTGCCGCCGAACACCTTGCCGCCCTCGCTCAAGGCCTGCTCCAGGGCGTCCTGCATGTTGTCGAAGCCGTGCTTGTCGATCAGCGGGCCGATCAGGTTGCCTTCCAGCGGGTGGCCGATGCGCACCTTGGCGTAGGCAGCCTTGAGACGGGTGACGATTTCCGCCTTGACCGATTCATGGGCGATCAGCCGACGCAGGGTGGTGCAACGCTGGCCGGCGGTGCCGACGGCGCTGAACAGGATCGCACGCACGGCCATGTCCAGGTCGGCGCTCGGGCCGAGAATCATCGCATTGTTGCCGCCCAGCTCAAGGATGCTGCGGGCAAAGCGCGCGGCGACTTTGGGCGCCACTTCACGGCCCATGCGGGTGCTGCCGGTGGCGCTGATCAGCGCCACACGCGGGTCATCCACCAACGCGGCGCCGGCATCGCGGCCGCCGATGATCACTTGGCTGAGGTACTGCGGCGCATCCTTGAAATTTTTCAACACACGCTCGAACAAGGCCTGGCAGGCCAGCGCGGTGAGCGGGGTCTTTTCCGACGGTTTCCAGATCACCGCATTGCCGCACACCAGCGCCAGGGTGGTGTTCCACGCCCACACCGCGACCGGGAAGTTGAACGCGCTGATCACGCCGACCACACCCAGCGGGTGCCAGGTTTCACGCATATGGTGACCGGGACGCTCGGAGGCGATGGTCAAGCCGTACAACTGGCGCGACAAACCGACGGCGAAGTCGCAGATGTCGATCATTTCCTGGACTTCCCCCAGGCCTTCCTGGGTGATCTTGCCGGCTTCCCAGGAGACCAGCTCGCCCAGGTCGGCCTTGTACTCGCGCAACACGTCGCCGAACTGGCGCACCAGCTCGCCGCGACGCGGGGCCGGTACTTTGCGCCAGGCGTCGAATGCATGCTCGGCGCGACTGACCTGCTGCTCCACCTCGGCGGCCCCTTCCCAGTTCACGGCGCCGATGCGGCTGCCATCGATCGGCGAATGCACAGGCTGTGTACCCGCCTGGTACAACGCCGGGTTTACGCCTAGACGGTCAAGCAATGCAGCAACCATGGGGTACTCCTTCAAATCTGCAAAC
Source organism: Pseudomonas sp. 44 R 15 (assembly GCF_900004965.1). Lineage (NCBI taxonomy): Bacteria > Pseudomonadati > Pseudomonadota > Gammaproteobacteria > Pseudomonadales > Pseudomonadaceae > Pseudomonas > Pseudomonas sp. 44 R 15. The sequence continues at coordinate 118,830 of NZ_CVTU01000108.1, read as the reverse complement.
ACAAAATTGCGCCGCCGCAGACACGGCGATCCAGGCCTCATTTGTAGCTGGCCCAAGACTTGCCAACAAACGACGATTAGGCGAGATATCATTCCGTTTATTCATGCGAAGAATAAAAAGAGGCATGCCGTGCTGAACAAAAGACATTTGCCCTCGATCACCGCCCTGCAGTGTTTCGAAGCCGCCACGCGCCACCTGAGCTTTACCCGCGCCGCCGAGGAACTGAACCTCACGCAAAGCGCGGTGAGCAAACAGGTGGCGCAGTTGGAGGAGTTGCTGCAGCACCTGCTGTTTCGCCGCGTGCGGCGCCGCTTGCAGATGACGCCGGCGGGCGACCTGTACCTGGTGGAAGTGCGCAAGATCCTCTCCCTGGTGGAGATGTCCACCCACTACCTGCGCTCCTACGGCGGCGAAACCGAAGTGCTGCGCGTGTCCACGCCCTACACCTTCGGCGCGCGCTGGCTGGTGCCGCGCCTCAAGGGCTGGCGCCTGCGTCACCCAAACATCCATCTGGACCTGTGCAACGAACAGGAACCGGATGAACTGCTGCAGGGCAAGGCCGACATGGCGTTCTATTTCGGCCAGGGTTCACGCCCCGGCACCGAGAGCGTGAAGTTGTTCAGCGAAGAGCTTGTACCTGTGTGTTCGCCCGAGAGCCTGCCGGCAGAGCCGTTCACCGACCCGACCCAACTGAGCGAACTGGTGCTGCTGCAAAACGCCTCGCGACCCCAGGGCTGGCATGACTGGTTCGCCAGCCAGGGTTTGCACACCGAACACAGTTATCACGGGCCGCGCTTCGACACCTTTTATATGTGCATTCGCGCCGCGCAGGTCGGCTGCGGCGTGGCGCTGCTGCCGCGGTTTCTGGTGGAAGAGGAATTGGCCGAGGGTAAGTTGGTGATTCCCTGGCAGCATGGGATGCCGAGCCAGGATGCGTATTACCTGGCTTATCCGGAGCATGCGGCGGAGGTGCCTAAAGTGAGGGAGTTTGTGAAGTGGATGCTGGAGCAGGTTATTTAGTGCCTGGAATATAGCCATCGGGGGCAAGCCCCCTCCCACATGTGCAGCGCATTTCAACCTGTGGGAGGGGGCTTGCCCCCGATGAGGCCAGTAGCCACACCCAAAAAAATCACTGGCAATACCCCACAGGTCTATGCGCCACTAGCCCCCTTCCTCAATTGTGCGTAAAGGCCGGCGCCCAGCGTCGACCCGTCTGGAGATTCCCGTTATGAGCGAGAGTGTGTTTGCCGATCGCATCGTGCAGAACCTGCTCGACACCGACTTCTACAAGCTGACCATGATGCAGGCGGTGCTGCACAACTACCCGAACGTGGAAGTTGAATGGGAGTTTCGTTGCCGCAACAGCGAAGACCTGCGCCCGTACCTGGCGGAGATCCGCTACCAGATCGAGCGTCTCGCCGAGTTAAGCCTGAGCCCGGACCAATTGGGCTTTCTGGAACGTATCAGCTTCATGAAGCCGGACTTTTTGCGCTTCCTCGGGCTGTTCCGCTTCAACCTGCGCTACGTGCAGACCGGCATCGAGAACGGCGAGCTGTTTATCCGCCTGCGCGGGCCGTGGCTGCATGTGATCCTGTTTGAGGTGCCGATGCTGGCCATTGTCAGCGAAGTGCGTAACCGCTACCGCTACCAGACCGTGATCCTGGAACAGGCCCGCGAGCAGCTGTACCGCAAGTTCGACTGGCTGACGGCGAATGCCGCCAGCGATGAACTGTCGGAGCTGCAAGTGGCCGACTTCGGCACGCGTCGACGCTTTTCGTACCGGGTGCAGGAAGAAGTGGTCAGCGTACTCAAGCACGACTTCCCCGGCCGCTTTGTCGGCACCAGCAACGTGCACCTGGCCCGCGAATTCGACATGAAACCGTTGGGCACCATGGCCCATGAATGGATCATGGCCCACCAGCAACTCGGCCCGCGCCTGATCGACAGCCAGATCGCCGCCCTTGACTGCTGGGTCCGCGAATACCGTGGCCTGCTGGGCATCGCCCTGACCGACTGCATCACCACCGATGCGTTCCTGGGCGACTTCGACTTGTACTTCGCCAAGCTGTTCGACGGCCTGCGCCACGACTCCGGCGACCCGGTGCAGTGGGCGGAAAAAGCCATCGCCCACTACCATAAGCTGGGTATCGAGCCGATGAGCAAGACCCTGGTGTTCTCCGACAGCCTGACGTTGCCCAAGGCCCTGGAGATTTTCCGCGCCCTGCGTGGTCGCATCAATGTGAGCTTTGGCATCGGCACCAACCTGACCTGCGACATTCCAGGGGTGGAACCGATGAGCATCGTGCTTAAAATGACCGCGTGCAATGGCCAGCCCGTCGCCAAGATTTCCGATGAAGCGGGCAAGACCCACTGCACCGACCCGAATTTTGTCGCCTATTTGCGTCACGTTTTCAAAGTACCTGCCCTATCCAGCAAGGAGTGAAGCATGCAAGCCGTACAGCGTGAGATTGCGCAGCAGCTCAAGGTGCAAGCGCCGTTCAAAGACCAGGCCGCCCTTGAGGCAGAAGTCGCCAGGCGCGTGGCCTTTATCCAGGACTGCCTGCGCAATTCCGGGCTCAAGTCGCTGGTACTGGGCATCAGTGGGGGTGTCGATTCCCTGACCGCAGGCCTGTTGGCCCAACGTGCCGTGCAGGAACTGCGCGCCAGCAGCGGCGAAGCGGCCTATCGTTTCATCGCCGTGCGCCTGCCCTACGAAACCCAGTTCGACGAACTCGATGCCCAGGCTTCGGTGGACTTCATCGAACCGGACGAGCGCCACACCGTCAACATCGGCCCGGCGGTCAAAGCCCTGGCCAAGGAAGTCGCGGCGTTCGATGACAAACCGGCGGCCTCCCGCGATTTCGTGCTGGGCAACACCAAGGCGCGCATGCGCATGGTCGCGCAGTACACCATCGCAGGCGCGGCCGGTGGGCTGGTGATCGGTACCGACCATGCGGCGGAAGCGGTGATGGGCTTTTTCACCAAGTTCGGGGATGGCGCCTGCGACCTGGCGCCGCTGAGCGGGCTGGTGAAAAACCAGGTGCGTGCGATTGCGCGGCATTTCGGCGCGCCGGAGTCGTTGGTGGAGAAAGTCCCGACCGCCGACCTGGAGGACCTGTCGCCGGGCAAGCCGGACGAAGCGTCACATGGCGTGACCTATGCCGAAATCGACGCGTTCCTGCACGGTGAGCCCGTGCGTGAAGAGGCGTTCAGGATTATCTGCGAGACGTACCGCAAGACGGAGCACAAGCGGGTGATGCCGTTTGCGCCTTGAGGTGAGGCAGGTAGTTTTGCATTGATTGCCAGAATGCCATCGGGGGCAAGCCCCCTCCCACATTGACTGTGTTCACAAATCAAGTGTGGGAGGGGGCTTGCCCCCGATGAACGATAACGCGGTCTTACTTGACGGTCACAGTGCCTTTCATCATCGAAATATGGCCTGGGAACGAGCAAAAGAACATGTAGTCCGTGCCCGCCGTCAGCTTCGACACGTCGAACGTCACCGAATCTTTCTCGCCGGCACCAATGAGCTTGGTGTGGGCGATGATGCGGTCGTCGCCTTCCTTGAGGTAGTTTTTGTCAACACCGGCGGCCATGCCGTCGCTGGCAACCGGCTGCATGTTGGCGGCGCTGGTCAACACCCAGTTATGCCCCATGACATTTTTCGGCAGGTTGCCCGAGTGCGTCAGCTCGACGGTGAACTGCTTGCAGCTCTTGTCGATGGTGATTTCTTTGGTGTTGAACGACATCTGGTCGGTGGAGTCGACAGTGACCTTGCACTCTGCAGCAAGCAACTGGCCGCTAGCCAGAGTCAGCAGGGAAACAGCAACGAGTTTGGCGAACATGTGAATCTCCAGGGCAGGGTTGGAAAACGCGTATTGCGACAAAGGGTGCCTCAAGCAGGCTTAAGTTCTTATGATCTGCATCAACAGATTGTATACAACTTTAGGCTATCAGGCTGATCAACACAATCTAACATCCGCCTCCACGGCAACCGGATATGATCGGCCCATCCCCCACTGGAGCCCGCGCCATGCCCCTCAATCAACTGTTCAACGGCCTGTTTGCCGCTTACGCCAACGGTAAGTGAAGGCCAAGCGCGCTGCGAAGCTGCTACCATAGCGACCCAAGGCAGCCGCGCGCCGCCCACCCTCACCTTCGACCCTAGAGGATCGCCCATGGCCAAACCTAATTACTCCTTCGCCAAACGTCAGAGAGACTTGGCCAAGGAACAGAAGAAAGAGGAAAAGCTGCAACGCAAGAAAGCCGCTGCTGATGAAGAAGCGGGCGCACTGAACCCGGACGTCGACGCTGAAGCAACCGGCGACGACACTGAAACACCAAAAGATCCGGCTGAATAATTGATCGTTCCCACGCTCTGCGTGGGAATGCAGCCTGGGACACTCCGCGTCCCGGCGCACCTGAAGCACGATTATTCCAGCGGCATCACCGTCACCCGCACCTCCGGGTCATGGTTCCCTCCCCCCAATATCACCCCGCGCAACGGCGACACATCGGAAAAGTCCCGGCCCCAGGCCAGGGTGATGTGCTCCAGTGCCGGCCGCACGTTATTCGTCGGATCGAAATCCACCCAACCCGACACCGGACAAAACACCGACACCCAGGCATGAGACGCATCGGCGCCGATCAGCCGTGGCTGGCCGGGCGGCGGCTGGGTGAGCAGATAGCCGCTGATATAGCGCGCCGCCAGGCCCCGCGAGCGCAGGCAGGCGAGCATCAGGTGGGCGAAGTCCTGGCATACACCGCGACGACGCTCCAGCACTTCCACCAGCGGCGTGGCGACCTGAGTGGCTTCGGCATCGAAGGTGAATTCGCTGAAGATCTTCTGCATCAGCGCCTGCACGCCTATCAACAGGGGTGCGCCGGCCGGGAAGCAGCTTTCGGAGAACTCGACGAAGGTTCTTTTCAAATGCACGTAAGGCGATTCGAAGCGATAACGGCAGGCTTCGATGATCTGCGGCGACAGCGGCTGACTGCTGTAGGTAAAGCTGTCACGGGTGCGGTCCCACGCCGGCGACTGGCACAAATCCAACGGCGGCCGCGCCAGCACTTCCACGGTCAGGCCGGCATTGATCAGCAATTCGTCATGGGGCCGTTCGAACGCCAGGCGGGTGATCGGGTTGCCGAACACGTCCAGCTCATCGCGGCGTGACGAGGGCTGCGGGCTGATATCCAGGGTCTGCCAGGTGCACCGTTGCCACGCACAGGGCCGCGGCCATAAATGCGCCAGCTGCTGGGCCAGGGACACCGGGCTGTCGTAGTGATAATGGGTGTCATGGAAAATCTGATAGCGCGCACTCATCACACCGACACCGTTTGCTGGCTGACATCATCCACATGGGCAAAGTGGCGCAGGGCCAGGCGGTCTGACACTTGCCCGCTTTCATCGGCGACCGCTTGCAGCAGGTCGGCCAGGCCATCCAGGGCGGCGCGCACGCCGGATTCGCCGAACAGCGGGTTCTCCAGGCAACCGAGGTCGAAGCGCGCCAACTGCTCCACCAATGCTCCCAGGCCGGTTTCCCGTGGCACGCCGAAATCATCGTTCAAGCGACGCAAGGTGCGGCTCACCAGTTTGAGCTGGAACAGCACCGCATGGGGGTTCTGCTCGTCGAGCAACAACAGGTCGAGCACCGGAATCAGTTGCGGCACCGCCAGGTACCGCGAACGGTAGGTGATGCTGCTGTTGCCCAGTTCCAGCAACCATTCCAGCCCGGCCTGATCGAAGACCGCCACCCCGCGCAGGAACGCGGCAAGGCTGCCGCTCAGGAACTGCAGGCGCTCGATGCGCCGGCCCATCATCAAGAAGCGCCAGCCCTCGTCGCGGGTCATATCGTCCAGGGCAAACCCGGACAGCGCCGCCAGGGACATCACCAGACGGTTGAGGAAGTCCAGCAACTCGCCGAAGTCCGGGGTTTCACGCTCCAATTCCATGGCTTCGCGTTGCAGCTCCACCAGCGCCTGCCAGTTTTCCCGGGACAATTTGCCGCGCACCTGGGACGCCGCCCACTGCAAACGCTGCAAATTGGCGCGCAGGCTCGAGGGCCAGTCATCGCCGAGCAAGGCGGCCAGCAAGCGTTCGGGCAACTCGCCCTCTTCCGGCAACAGCCGCAGGCTTTCGCCCAGTTCGACCGCCGCCTGCAAGGCCAGCGGGTCGTCGCCGTCGACATAGCGCGCCAGCACAATACGCAGCCAGCGCGCACTGTCATCGCAACGCTCGCAATAACGGCCAAACCAGAACAGGTTCTCCACCACTCGCGACGGCAGATACGGATCGCGGCGCACCAGGTCGTGCGCGCCAATCACGCGCTGGGCGCGCCACTGCTCGCCACCGGGCGCACGTTCGCCGAGTACCCAGGTGTCCTTGCTCGCTCCGCCGCGTTGCATCGACACCACTTCGGCATCGGCTTCGGCGGCTACGCGGGTCAGGCCGCCGGGCAGCACACGGTAGCCGTCGTCACTGGCCACGGCGTACACGCGCATGCCGATGGCGCGGTGTTGCAAGTGGTCGTCCACGGTGTGCCACACCGGCGCCTGGGACAGCTGCGCCAGCTCCTGGGCAACATAGGCGTAGGGCCTGGCACGCATGCGGTCGGCCAGGGCCTGGCGTTGTTCGGCGTTCAGGTCGCGACCGAACACCGGGGCGAAACTCTGCGAAGGGAACGCCGGCTTGATCAACAACTGCGGCAGCTTCTCCAACGCCTCGGCCAGCACCGGCGCCTCGCCGCACCACCAGGTGGCGATGGACGGCAGGATCAGTGCTTCGCCAAATAAAAACTCATTGATCTTCGGCAGAAAGCCAAGCAGGCCCGGGGACTCCAGCACACCGCTGCCCAGGGCATTGGCCACCAGCACATTGCCCTGGCGCACGGCATCCAGCAGGCCCGGGACGCCGAGCGCCGAATCGGTGCGCAGCTCCAGGGGGTCGCAGAAGTCGTCGTCCAGGCGCCGCATGATTGCGTGAACGCGGCGCAAGCCACTGAGGGTCTTGAGAAACACGGTGCTGTCGCGCACGGTGAGGTCGCCGCCTTCCACCAGGGGGTAGCCGAGCTGACGCGCGAGGTACAAATGTTCGAAATAGCTTTCGTTGAAGCGCCCCGGCGTCAGCAGCACGATCAACGGTGGCTGGTCATCGCCGGGCGCCTGGCGGGCCAGGGTTTCCTGGAGCGTGCGGAAGAAACCGGTGAGGTGTTGCACCTGCAGGTCACGGTAGAGGTCCGGGAAGGCGCGGGACACGATGGTGCGGTTTTCCAGGGCATAGCCGGCGCCCGACGGGGCCTGGGTTCGGTCGGCCGTCACCCACCAGCGTCCATCCGGCGTGCGGGCCAGGTCCACGGCGTACAGGTGCAGGAAAGCTCCGTCCGGTGGCTGGATACCCTGGCACGGCCACAGGAAGTTGTTGTGACCGAATACCAGCTCGGCGGGCAGCAGGCCTTCCTTGATCAGGCGCTGCGGCCCATAGAGGTCGGCGAGCACGGCATTGAGCAGGCGCGCCCGCTGGGCAATGCCGGCCGACAGGTGCTGCCACTCGTCAGCGGCCAGCACGTGGGGCAACAGGTCCAGTTCCCATGGGCGATCGGCGCCCTTGGGATCGGCGTAGACGTTATAGGTTACGCCGTTTTCCTGGATCTGCCGGGTCAGCAATGCCTGGCGCTGGGCCAGTTGGGCTGGCGTGCTGCGTTGCAGGTGGTCGAGCAGGCGCTGCCAATGGGCACGCACTGCGCCGCTGTCATCCAGCAGTTCGTGATAGGTGCCCGGAGTCAGCGGGTAACGGTCGAGCAAATCGGACATGGAACGCTCGGCAGAGGCAAGGGGGCTCAGGTTAACTCAACAAACACTGCAAATCCTTGTGGGAGGACCCTCCCACATTTGGATTGTCATTCAATCATTTTTATTAGGGAAGCGGCGCAGATCCAGCGTCATCGGCAATTCATCGTTCACCACCACAGTCGGCACGCAGAGCTTACCTGGACTATGCCCCAAGCGGAAAAACCGCGCCATCCGCCGGCTCTCGGCTTCATTGGCATTCACCGGCAAGCTGTCGTAATTGCGCCCGCCCGGATGGGCCACATGGTACTGGCAACCGCCCAGCGAGCGCTGCATCCAGGTGTCCACCAAGTCGAACACCAGTGGCGCATGCACCGCGATGGTCGGCTGCAGGCAGTTGGCCGGTTGCCAGGCGCGGTAACGCACCCCGGCGACAAACTCGCCGACGCGGCCGGTCGGCTGCAGCGGCACCGGGATGCCATTGCAGGTCAGTACATAACGTTGCGGTGCCAAGCCGCTCAACTTCACTTGCAGACGTTCCAGGGATGAGTCCACATAGCGCACCGTACCGCCGACCGCGCCCTCCTCGCCCAGCACATGCCAGGGTTCCAGGGCCTGGCGCAGTTCCAGCTCGATACCGCTGACGGCATAGTCGCCGACCTTGGGAAAACGAAACTCCAGGTGCGCGGCAAACCACTCGGCGCGCAGCGGATAACCGGCGGCATTGAGCTCGGCGATCACATCGGCGAAGTCCTGCTCGATAAAGTGCGGCAACAGGAAGCGATCATGCAGTTCGGTGCCCCAGCGCGCCAACTTCGGTGGCGCGTAAGGTTCACGCCAGAACCGCGCGACCAGCGCCCGCAACAGCAACTGCTGGGTGAGGCTCATGCGCGCATGGGGCGGCATTTCAAAGGCGCGCAGTTCCAGCAGGCCCAGGCGGCCGGTGGCGCCATCGGGGGAATAGAGCTTGTCGATGCAGAACTCGGCGCGATGGGTATTGCCCGTGACGTCGATCAGCAGGTTGCGCAGCAAACGGTCGACCAACCAGGGCGGGCATTCTTCGCCCGGCGCGGGCATTTGCGCAAAGGCGATTTCCAGCTCATACAGCGCGTCGTTGCGCGCCTCATCCACTCTCGGCGCCTGGGACGTGGGGCCGATAAACAGGCCGGAAAACAGATAGGACAGCGAGGGATGGTTATGCCAATAACTGATCAAGCTGCGCAGCAGATCAGGCCGGCGCAGAAACGGTGAATCCTTGGGCGTGGCGCCGCCCAGCACGAAATGGTTGCCGCCGCCGGTGCCGGTATGACGACCGTCGATCATGAACTTTTCCGTGGTCAGGCGGGTTTGCCGCGCCTCTTCGTAGAGGAATTCGGTGCGCTCCACCAACTCGTCCCAGGTGGCGGACGGCTGCACGTTAACCTCGATCACGCCGGGGTCCGGCGTCACTCGGAAATTGCTCAGGCGTGTATCCGAAGGCGGTTCGTAGCCTTCCAGCAGCACCGGGCAATGCAGTTCTTCGGCGGTCGCCTCGATGGCGGTCACCAGCTCCAGGTAATCCTCGACGCGCTCCAGCGGCGGCATAAACAGGTACAGGCGTCCTTCCCGCGCTTCGGCGCACAGCGCAGTGCGGGTGAGCCAGTCGGCGGATTCATCGACCTGCGGCATGCGCTCATCACTCGGGGCCGGCTCGTCATGACTGTGCAGTTGGGCAGTGGTCGGCAGCGCCGGTTGGTCCTGATTCGGGTCGGTCGGATGCACAAACGGATATTCCGCAGCCGTCACCCACGGCTGCGAGGCCAGCGGCAGTCGATAACCCAACGGCGAATCGCCCGGCACCAGGCGGCAATGGTTGTCGCGCAGGTACCAGCGCCCGCTCTGCCAGCGATCATTGGCGGCGGTGCGCGCCAGCGGCAGCACCTGGCCGATGACTTTATCCAGGCCCTGGTTGAAGACTTTGCGCAGGCGCTCGCGCTCCAGGTCATCGCTCAGGCGCGGGTCCTGGGCGGTGACGTTTTGCGGTAGCGCCCCCTCGCGCCACAGGTAGTAAAAATTGTCTTCAAACGCGGGGAACACAAAACGGGCCGGCAGCTTGAGACGCTCGGCGACACTGGCCAGGAAGCGCCCGGCCAGTACGCCATCCGCGCCGTAGTCGGCTTGTTCATCGGCGATCAACGCGCTGTTGTGCCAGATCGGCACGCCGTCGCGGCGCCAGTAGCAGTTCAGGGACCAGCGCGGCAACTGCTCGCCGGGGTACCACTTGCCCTGGCCGAAATGCACCAGGCCCTGCGGCGCGTAGTGCCTGCGCAGGCGCTGGAACAGCTCGGCGGACAAGCGACGCTTGTCCGGGCCCAGGGCGGCGGTATTCCATTCGGCGCCGTCGGGGTCATCGATAGAGACGAACGTCGGTTCGCCGCCCATGGTCAGGCGCACATCGTCCCTGTGCAGGTCAGCATCAATCTGCCGGCCCAGGGCCTGGATCGCCAGCCATTGCTCTTCGGTGTAGGGCTTGGTCACCCGTGGCGCTTCCCAGAGGCGCTCCACCGACATCTCGTGGCTGAACTCGCATTCGCACGGCTCAACCAAGCCACTGATCGGTGCCGCAGAAGACGGATCGGGACTGCAGGCCAACGGGATATGGCCTTCACCAGCGAACAAGCCCGAGGTGGCGTCCAGGCCGATCCAGCCGGCGCCGGGCAGATACACCTCGCACCAGGCGTGCAGGTCGGTGAAATCCACGTCGGTGCCGGAGGGGCCATCCAGGGCTTTGACATCGGCGGTGAGCTGGATCAGATAGCCGGAGACAAACCGCGCCGCCAGCCCCAGGTTGCGCAGCAACTGCACCAGCAGCCAGGCCGAATCGCGGCATGAGCCCGAGGCATTTTCCAGGGTGAACTCCGGGGTTTGCACCCCCGGCTCCATGCGGATCAGGTAGCCGATATCGGCGGCCAGGCGCTGGTTGAGTCCGACCAGAAAATCCACGGCCGGCAGCGGCGTGCGGTCGATACCGGCCAGGTAGGCGGCAAACTTCGGCGTCAGCGGCAACGTTTCCAGATAGGGCGCCAGTTCGCGCTGCTCATCGGCGGCATAGCTGAAAGGGATGTTTTCGGCGTAGGGCTCGAGGAAAAAATCGAATGGATTGAATACCGCCATCTCGGCGACCAGATCGACCTCTACGCGCAGCTCGTCAGTCTTTTCCGGAAATACCAGACGCGCCAGATAATTACCCTGGGGGTCCTGCTGCCAGTTGATAAAGTGCTGCTCGGGCAGCACCTTCAGCGCATAGGACAGTATCCGCGTGCGGCTATGGGCCGCCGGGCGCAATCGCACAATTTGCGGGCCGAGTTCGACAGCACGGTCGTAGCGGTAATGCGTAACGTGGTGCAACGCGACATGAATCGACACGGCGGCCTCCTGCGAGCCAGGGCATGGGCACGACGCGCGCAAGACTTATGCCAGAGCGGCGGTCATTGCGCTTTATCGTGGGAACCGCCGCAGTACAGCACCAAAATGGCGCCAACGGTGGCGTCATGGTGCGAAGGCTGCACATATTTATGGCGAACGCCTGGAGGGAGGTGGTGAATCTACCCAGTCATGGGGCCTTGTGCCTGGCGCCGATGGCTTGCCGCAGGTGGCGAATTTTAACCAATTTGGCTCGCATCTCTCGCTGCCCCTTGCTGTTGAGTATCAGCAGCCCGAACAGTGGAAAAACCAGCGCCAACCCATAAAGAACAGGATGAGGGGCGTATTGGAACATCGGCAACACAAACAGCAGGCAGGCCACGTAGATACCGACCATCAACCATGTCCAAGAGGGTTTGCCGCGCAAAATCATAAAGTTGCTGTGCACCGTCAGCAGCGTGAACACGGCCCCGGCCAGCATGATCTTGCGCCCGACTTGCGCAAGGGGCGCATCAGCAAAATAGGTGACGAACGCCAGCGCCATGGCCAACGCCAATGAAAAATACGCCGCAAATACGCCGCCCAGAAATGTCAGAAAGTAATGCCTGAAAAAGTCCCGGAGCGTCATCAGTTCGCCCATTCTTTTACTTCCTCGTACAACTGAACCGACGCTATCGGGGGCAAGCCCCCGATAGCAATCTGATAGGCGCCACCATACCAAACAGGCTCAGCACCTACCACAAAGCGAAACGCCAACCCGAGACTGGCGTTTTACAGGCCTGCGCGGCCGCCTGGTTTAGCGCGAGATCGTAACGCGGGCCAGACTTCCTGGTGAAGGTGCGAACACAGGTGGTGAATCTACCCAATCAACGGGCTCTACGCTGGGCAACGACGGCCTGTCGCAAGCGCCGTATTTCATGTAGCCGCTGACGCATTTCGCGGTGGCGCTTGCTGTTGAGCAACAGTAAGCCCAGCAGTGGGAACAAAACCGCCGAGCCGTACACCAGGCGGTTGAGGTCGTACTGAATCATCGGCAAGACGAACAACAGGCATGCGCCGAGGTATCCCGCCACCAGCCTGGCCGCCCAGGAATAGCCACGCGCGATCATCACGTTGCCAAACACCAGCACCACCACCAGCAGCAGAATCGCAGCCCCCGAATAGCTGGACTTGAGCGCTGGCTCTACCCCACGCAAATAGGTCACGCCCGCAGTGGAAACTGCGACTGAGCCGGAGAAGATCGCCATGAAGACGGTGCCCATGAACACCGGAAAATAACGGGCGAGAAAACTGCGCATATCGGGGAAGCCGCTCATTCGGTCAAATCCTCGTACAGGCCGATCGCAATGGTGCTGGCCGTACCGACATGCCCGGTTCGATAGCTACCGGCGATACCCAATAGGCCGCCCAGCGCATCTTTCAATTGGGTCAGCGTGGCGTGGCGGATTTCGGTGGAGCTGTAGCTCTTGGTCAGCTTGCCGGCGCGCTGCTGCAGCTTGAGCAACTTGGGCGTCAGGCTCGGATCGCGCAGGCTGAGCAACTCCTTGGTCAATTTCTTGCGTTCCTGACGGCTCAGGCCCTTGAGCAGCTCATACCAACTCTTACCCAACGCGGCGGCCTTGTTGGCTTTGAGCAGCCTGACCGTGGTCAAGGCCCCCGTGCCGATCCCCACCAGCGAGGCCGCATCGAGGATGGGCGAAACCGCGCCATACCATTCGGCGTCGTCCATGCGGTCGTTCGCATCGGGATCAAGTATTTCGTTATAGGTACGCGCCACGCCAAATCCGCATTGGGCGCTGCTCGCCAGCGCCGCAGTGACGCCGATACCCACCACAAACGCACTGGCACCCGCAGTGAACGGCACAGCGACGCTGCCGCTGAATACAACGATCCAGCCGATCACCGCTGCGCCACATGAAAGGCCCATATCAAACGCCTCTTTCCTCAGACGTCCTTCGCGGGGGTCGGTCTTCACCTGCTCTACAAACTGTGCGGGCGAGATGTATTTCTGCGCCTCGCGCAAGATGATGCGCTTGGGCCTGATACTGCAGATGGGCTTGAATTCGCGCAGAGTGATAACGTTGAGGTCAGCGTCGATATACACAACGCCAGCCCCGACGATGCCCGGATCGGCGTCGATAGCTGCAAACAACCGCGGCAGGTTGATCTGACTTTCAATACGCTGGCGCGCCATGAACTGGGAGCGGTTGGAGTCCATGCCGATGCTGAGCAGGGGGTTGCTCATGGGGGTGATCTTCCTTGAAGGGGGTGACGGAACTGACGCTATCGGGGGCAAGCCCCCTCCCACATTTTGAATGTATACACGCATCAACGTGTGGGAGGGGGCTTGCCCCCGATAGCAATCTGATAGGCGCCACCATACCAAACAGGCTCACCACCGACTAGAAAGCAAAACGCCAGCACGAGGCTGGCGTTTGGCATGTCAGGCTGCGATCAACGCGGCACCACCGGCTTGCGCACAGGCTTGCCGCCTTTGCCCTTCGCCGCATCGGTACGTTCCTTCGCCGCCTGTTTGTTGCGCGCCTGCGCCGCCGCCTTGGCTTGCTCGCGCTTGTCCCACGGGTTGCTGCCATCACTGCCACGCGGTGGCAGGCCGGTGTGCTGGGTGAGGATTTTGGTGGTGGTTTCCCTGGCGACCTTGTGGCTGCCGGCCGGCGTCGAGTTCTTGCGACGCGCGCTCTGGTAGCTGTCGGTGCTCGGCTGGTGCAGCGGAATCAGTTGGTCCTTGCCCGGCCCGATCAGGTCGGCGCGGCCCATGCGGGTCAGCGCTTCACGCAGCATCGGCCAGCCCTTGGGGTCGTGGTAGCGCAGGAACGCCTTGTGCAGGCGGCGCTGCTCTTCGCTCTTGACGATGGTCACCGCATCGCTCTTGTAGGTGACCTTGCGCAGCGGGTTCTTGCCCGAGTGGTACATCGCGGTGGCGGTGGCCATCGGCGACGGATAGAACGCCTGCACCTGGTCGGCACGGAAGCCGTTGCCCTTGAGCCACAGGGCCAGGTTCATCATGTCTTCATCGGTGGTGCCGGGGTGAGCGGCGATGAAGTACGGGATCAGGTACTGTTCCTTGCCCGCTTCCTTGGTGTACTTCTCGAACATGCGCTTGAACTTGTCATAGCTGCCGATGCCCGGTTTCATCATCTGGTTGAGCGGACCTTCCTCGGTATGCTCCGGGGCGATCTTCAGGTAGCCACCGACGTGGTGGGTCACCAGTTCCTTGACGTATTCCGGCGACTCAACGGCCAGGTCGTAACGCAGGCCGGAGGCGATCAGGATCTTCTTCACACCCGGCAACGCACGGGCGCTGCGGTACAGCTGGATCAGCGACGAGTGGTCGGTGTTCAGGTTCGGGCAGATGCCAGGGAACACGCACGACGGCTTGCGGCACGCGGATTCGATTTCCGGGCTCTTGCAGGCGATGCGATACATGTTCGCGGTTGGCCCACCGAGGTCGGAGATCACGCCGGTAAAGCCCGGCACCTTGTCGCGGATCTCTTCGATCTCGCGAATGATCGACTCTTCGGAACGGTTCTGGATGATGCGGCCTTCGTGCTCGGTGATCGAGCAGAAAGTGCAGCCGCCGAAGCAGCCACGCATGATGTTCACCGAGAAGCGGATCATGTCGTAGGCCGGGATCTTCTCCTTGCCGTACGCCGGGTGCGGGACACGGGCGTAAGGCATGCCGAACACGTAGTCCATTTCTTCGGTGGTCATCGGAATGGGCGGCGGGTTGAACCACACGTCGACTTCACCGTGCTTCTGCACCAGGGCGCGGGCGTTGCCTGGGTTGGTTTCCAGGTGCAACACGCGGTTGGCGTGGGCGTAGAGCACTGCATCGCCACGGACTTTTTCCACCGAAGGCAGGCGGATGACGGTCTTGTCGCGGGTCATGCGCGGGCTGGCCAGGATCTGTACGACCTTGGCTTCTTCCGGGTCGTCCACCGCGCCTTTTTCCTGCTCGATGGCGCAAGCCTGGGTGTCCTGGGTATTGACGTACGGGTTGATGATCTTGTCGACCTTGCCCGGGCGGTCGATGCGCGTGGAGTCCACTTCATACCAGCCCGCCGGGGTGTCACGGCGAATGAACGCGGTGCCGCGCACGTCGGTGATGTCTTCGATCTTATGGCCCCACGACAGGCGCTGGGCCACTTCGACGATGGCCCGCTCGGCGTTGCCGTACAGCAGGATATCGGCGGTGGCGTCGATCAGGATCGAGTTGCGCACACGGTCCTGCCAGTAGTCGTAGTGGGCGATGCGGCGCAGGGAGGCTTCGATACCGCCAAGCACGATTGGCACGTTCTTGTAGGCTTCCTTGCAACGCTGGCTGTACACCAGGCTCGCACGGTCCGGGCGTTTGCCGGCCATGCCGCCAGGGGTGTAGGCGTCGTCGGAGCGGATTTTCTTGTCGGCGGTGTAACGGTTGATCATCGAGTCCATGTTGCCGGCCGCGACGCCGAAGAACAGGTTCGGCTCGCCGAGCTTCATGAAGTCGTCTTTGGACTGCCAGTTCGGCTGCGCAATGATCCCGACGCGAAAGCCCTGGGACTCCAGCAGCCGGCCGATGATCGCCATGCCGAACGACGGATGGTCAACGTAGGCATCACCGGTGACGATGATGATGTCGCAGGAATCCCAGCCAAGCTGATCCATCTCCTCCCTGCTCATCGGCAGGAATGGCGCAGGACCGAAACATTCGGCCCAGTACTTGGGATAGTCAAATAACGGCTTGGCTGTTTGCATGACGGTGACCGGTGTTGAGATGAAAAATCGCGGGCGCGGAATATAGCACAAATTTTGACCAATTCCGACGACAGTGGTCGGCTTTTAGCCACGCCGCGCCCGACGGCGCTTATAGCCCGGTTTTGCTGGTGGCAGGGCCCGCATGGGGGTGCTGATCACTCGTCGTCATTGACGGTGCAGCGGCCGGGGCGTTTTCAGCGCACAGCTTTATGCACCGCTTCTTTCGATACTGTCCGCCCTAATGTCGCTCGGTCCTTTCAACAGAGCGCCTGCCAGGCTGCCATGCCAAGCGCTCTCTTCCTGAGCACACACCATGACCAACTCAGTCACCCCTGATGCAGAGCAACCTGCATTACTCACCAATGCAAGCTGGGCCGAACAACAGATTTATCAGCTGATACAGGAAAACGTAACCGCCTTCATGGGCAAGATGGGCGTGGATGAGCAAAAAGAATACCTGCGCCTGAGCAAAGAGCTGGTGGAGCGCGAGCAAACCCTTGGCAACGCCCTCACAGCTCTTTACGACGACCTGAGCCAGCAAATGGTCGACGCTCTGGAGCGCGCGCTGAAGAGCAAAACCGGCACGGCCATCAATTCGCGTACTACCTACCTGAAGACGCGGATCCGGCAGTTGCCGGTCTCCCCGGATGACCTCCCCGCCAACGATCGCCTGGGCAACAACGTGCGTATCTACAAAGAGGACCTGGGCGTACGTGAGTACGAACGCTCGATCACCTTGCTGGAGGCCGCGTATCGCAACTTCGGGTTTACCGCGTATTTCTCCACCGAAGAACAACGCGCCAGCTCTATCAGCGGCGACGTCATCAGCGTCAAAGAGTTCGTGGGCGTGGCAAGGAGCGTGGACATCGGCAAGCGCATCAGCGACTACATCGAAAAAGAGTTCATGAAGCGCCTGTCCACCCCGCTCTCCGGCCTGCAAGGCACCAAGCTGCTGGTCGCTTTGAGGGACGCCTATCGCACCAATGAGTCCTGGAGTATCAGCGAGCGGGAATTCAATGACCTCAAAAGCTGGCTGTTCGACACCAGCGTGCATTGGGACCTCTACCAACTGGACGCCGGCGGCGACAAGATTGCCTTGCCGTTTTTCACTCGTCGCTTTGATACGCCAGACGGTTCTTGCGTCTACAGTTATTTCCCGGACCGCCCCAACGGCGCACTACGGCGGCACGCCTCTGGGCAAGAAGCCGTGGACGCCCTGCAGAACCAGATCCGCAACGACGTGGGGCTGGCACACTTCAGTTGGTTCATGAAGGCCATCTCCCTGAACAATCAGGAAAAGCTGCGAGCCTTCATCAAACCGCTGAATGTCAACCGGGACGACCTCTCCTGGCACGCACGGATCCTGTACGACCTGTTTGCCAGCAAGACCCCAAACAGGCAAAAACTGGCGGTGGAAAAAATCGGCACGGACATCCGCAGCCTCGCCCTCACCTTGCCGATCTACCAGTCGTGGCCAATCCAATCGGACCTTATCCGACTGGCGCGCACCAATAAAATGGCGGACCGCGAGGCCGCCGTTAAGTTGGCCACCTATCTGGTCAGCGAGACCTTGTCGATGCTGCTGATTCCGCTCCCCGGTGGCGTGACCGGCTTGGGCAAAATCATGCTGGTCGCAATGCTGGGCACCCTCGTCTACCAGACCTGGTCTGCCATTGTGGCGCTGCGCCGAGGCCAGCAGGCAGAGCTGGTGCAAGCCGTCGGCGACATTCTTGACCTGCTGGTGGGGCTGCGTTTACAGGGGGCGGCGGCCAAGTTGTCTGCCCGCCGCACCCGTCGGTTGATGAGCGCGCTGGGCAACCCCAACTACGCTATTGCCACAGACGGCAAGCCAGGGTTGTGGTTCATCAACGACTACACACAAATCGACCCGAACTACCTGACAGGACTTGAACAAAACCCTCAAGGCCTGTTTGAAAAGGGCGGCCGCAGCTACATCAAGCTGCAGGTCGACAACCAAACCAAATTCGCCCAGGTCACCCTCGAGAAGAGCTCCGGGCGCTATCAACTGGACATGCCGGGCTCTTCAAGCATTCACCCCTATGTCACTTACTCGGCCAAACATGACCGCTGGACACTCGACTCCATCGATACCCGCGCGCTGAACGAAGCCCAATTGCTGCAGCACATGATCTCGCCCAGCGAACTGCCGTTGAGCCCGACCGCCAGCAAGCGCGCGTTGGATGTCGCAGCCGTTGATCGCCAGGAATTGCTGGATATCTGGTTCGATCGCCGGCCCGGCCCTGTCGCCTTGACACAAGCCATCGAGAATCAGCAACTGCGCGAAGGGCTCACCCAGCTGCAAACAGCGCTAGAGCGCAGCGATGGCCCGCTGCCGCCCATCGCCGACCAGATCATGCCTGCACTACTGGCAGACCTGGGCACCTGCACGATCAAGCTGTACACCCCTGACGGCAAAACCTTGCTGTCCAGCTACACCCCGGTGCTCGCGCCCCACACACAACCGTTGGCCACCATCGAGCTGCGCCAGGAGGGGCGTGATCGTTACCTGGCACCGGCATTTGGCTCGCCGGTCGGCTCACTCATGCAACAGGTCTTGCAGGAACATGAACGACTCATCCCGGGTAGCACGTTGGGTCAGGCAGGTCACGGCAGTGAAGCGCACCACCTGGCGAGCCGATTGCTTGAGCTGAGAAAAAAACTCGCGGCACACCTTCAGACGCATCAAGCAGCCGTGTATGAGGCGTTACGCGATGGCCGACTGCGCGACCACATGAATGCACAACATCCAGCCACTCGGTTTGCACCCACGGCACTGTTTGAGCAGACAGCCGGTGGTGACCCCGCCATCAGCCTGTTGCGGCGTCGCTTTCCGGACCTGTCACGAGCAATGGCCGCAGATTTGCTAAGGCTTCATCCCGCATTACGCGACATCGGCCTTTACTCGTTCCTGGAGGCTCCAGTACGCGAAGCCATTCACAAGAGTATTCAACAAAGCACCATCACTGAGGCGCTCAACGCACTTTCGGACCCGAGCGGCCTCGGGCTCAACGCGCACAGCCAGGCCCTGTTCTGCAACCTGCTGACGCTCTTGCCGGGTTGGCCGAGCGACCTCGGTGTAAAGGTTTACCAAGGCGCCACCGATCAGACCGGGCGGATCACCCACCGAGGCTCACTGCTGGAAACCTATGGGAGCGAAGACGCAGACAGCTTCGTCATGCTGGTCAAGTCCGGCACTGAATATGCCGGCTACCTACAGGGCAGTGGCGAACTGAAAACGGCCGTCGCCGGGCAGAACAGCCTACTCGGCGCCACCCTGCGCGCGCTCACCGAAACCCAACGCAATGAGTTGGGCCTTGAGCCCCACGACATCGCCGTGCTGGCCCAGGACGTGCTTGAACAGGCGCGCGTACAACAGGCGCATCTGCCGCAATTCCTCACACCTTCGCGGGAGGCGCCGCTATCAACCTCAAGCATCAGTGCTTTCCGGATACCCCACTGGCATGTGCCAGACAATGCCGATGCAGACGGCATCCACGCCATGGGCGAGCGTCGATACGTGACCATCGACAACGGCACCTACCGGGTCATGCTCGACCGCGACGCTTCCTCGGCGACTGGCAAAGTCTGGCGCATCGTCAAACCGGGCGATCCGGTAGCAATGGACGAGGCTAACGTCTACAACAGCAGCCGCCTCGGTGAAAGCCATGCCATCCGGCGCAACGCCGCCAATGTGTGGGTCAGCGCCCTCGTCGGTGCTCCGGGGGGTGTACGAGGCGAATGGCATGACTGGTCGTTCTTTCGGCAATTGGCCGACAGTGCCAGCGCCCTCTTGAATCAACTGCGCAGTCCGCAGCGGCGAGTACACACACTGTTTCCGTCGTTTGACCAGGGTCAGATCAACGCCTTTATCCAGTCTCTGGGCAACGACATTGCTGGCGGACTGGCTCGACGAGAAACCGAATACAGAACCCTCGGCAGGGAGTTGAAAGCATGGCGGCATGCGAACGCATCCGAATCTGCAAGCTGGCCCAGGCTCGCTACCGATGAGGTCAAACGCTGCTGGCGTCGTGAGACCGGGACATCACTCAGGATGCCGCCGGGTACGGCTGCGCTTCCTGGACTGAAAGCCGACTTCAGCCATGTACGGAAGTTGGATCTTGTGTCGATCAACTGGTCGGACGGGGCCGATACGTTCCTGGGCAATTTCTCCAACCTGGAGCGACTGAGCATCACCCACTCCAAACTCGACAAGCTCCCCACAGCGGTCAGCGAAATGAGCCATTTGACCTCGCTGAACGTGAGCTCTAACCAGATCAGGCTGGATGTACCCAGCGCTGAAAAATTGGCCGGCCTGGCCCAGCTTGAACATATCGATCTGTCGGAAAACCCGCTGGGGATAACACCCGATTTCAGTGGCATGCCGAAACTGCAAACCCTGGACCTCAGCAGTACACAGATCGATCAATGGCCAACAGGCCTGCTGAGTCAAACCAACCTGAAAAGCGTCAAACTGCTCAATAACCGCCTGCGCGCAGTGCCTGAAACCTGCCTGAACCCACCGACCGATCAATTGGAAGCCATCGTCCGGATCAATAACGTCACGCAGCTGCAAGGCAATGACTTCCCCGCTAAATACTGGAGAAAATTCGACAGCTATTGGCGCAATCTGCATGAAAACCATCCGAACCTGATCAACAACGCAATCGACAGCGCGTTTGACTGTGGCAATCCAAGGGTTGAAAGATATCGGCGGATGTATCCGGGCAAGAGCATCAAGCAAAGTCGAGAGTTTCTCTGGGGGCTCCCCAAAGGAACAGTGGCGGCAGAGCTGGACAGGCTGGAACTTGAGTTCAATCAACTCCAATCACAGTTGGACGCCTGGGCCTTTTCGGGAGGCGTTCGCCGTCAGGGCTACGTTCGCGCAGGCCAATTGGCAACCAATGCAGTGACTCGGGGGGATCGCGACATCGCTAAAGCTCGTATTCTGAGTTGCTGGAGACGAGAAACACCACAGATGCTGGCCAATGACGGCACACCGATCGGCCTGCAACTCGATCTCAGTGGACTGACACTGCCGAGCCTGCCAGACCTTGACGTAGACTTCAGCCACGTAGGCTCACTCAAGCTGGATAATATGAACCTGAGTGTTTCCCCGGAAAGCTTCCTGACGCGATACCGACACGTACGCTGGCTGAACCTGGCAGACAATCAGCTCAGGGACCTTCCCCCGGCATTGGGCGAGATGCACGGCCTTACGCGCTTGTATCTGCATAACAACCGTATTCGCCTGACCCCGGACACCGCCCGCATCCTGGCGGAACGCGTCACGCTCAGAGCGCTCTTGTTACAGGGAAACCAACAGCTCGGCGTGACCCCCGACTTCAGCCAGATACCCGATATCCGCTCGATTAATCTGTCGGGCACAGGCATTGAGACATGGCCGACGGGCCTGGCGGAGCAGCCGCTGCTGGACACGATCAACCTGAATGCCAACCGGATTACAGAGATCCCTGACGCCGTCATCGCGCCTACAGATGCGCTCCTGGCCCAGGCGGCCCGACTCAATAACGTGACCTCTGTTACCGGCAATCCATTGTCCGATCAGACGTTGACGCGGGTCGCGCAATACGCAGAACGGTTGATCACAGCCGGGCTCGCCCAAGTGGGGCAGCCGAACCGTCTAGTGGTCACATCCACCGAAAACAGGTCACCGGCACCCTTTAGAGATCGGGGCGACGAGTCGTTTCGACGCTTGACCAACGGACTGGCCTCCGCCCAGGTTTCCGCCAGGCGGGCGCAATGGAATATGCTGCGCGAACAGCAGGGAGCGGAGCCTTTCTTCGACCTGCTCAGGCGCCTGGAGCAACTGGGTACGGGCCAGCAGGATCACCGGCGAAGAGTCTGGGAGTTGATCGACGCCATCTCCGAAAACAGTCCGGAGTCCGAACAGCTGCGCAGAGAAGTTTTCGATCGGGCCGGCGAACCTGCGTGCTGCGACCGAGCGGCGTTCTCGTTTGGCAACCTGGAGGTCGCGGTCCTGGTATACAGGGCCCTGAGTCAAGCCATGGACCAATCACAAGGCAAGGCGCTGTCGGCATTGTCCAGAGGGCTGTTCCGTTTGCACGAAGTGGACAAGTTCGCCTCAGCCGACATCCAGCGCAGCGAGATGATCGTCAACGATCCGACGGTATCGGAAGAAGGGAAACGCCCCCATCGCCTGCGCCTGAGTGAGGAAGTCGAGATCAGGCTGGCTTATCGCTACGGTCTCAAGGATCGCCTCCAGCTGCCCGGACAGCCTCAGCGGACGGCCTTTACCCAGATGGGTGACGTCACTCAGGACAGGCTGGATAGCGCTTATGAAAAAATCGTGGCCCTGGATAATTCACCTGAGGAATTCCAGGCACTGGTTTCCAGGGAGTTCTGGCAGGTCTATATAACCAACAAATACCGAGCGCAATTCGAAGCGCAGCGCCAACCCGCTCAGGAACGATTGAATGCATTACGTGACAGTTTTGTCGCCGGACTGCTGCCGGAAGCAGACTACAAGAAGCAAACCGATGACGAGCAGGCCCAGCTCGCTATCGAAGAAGCCGAGCTGATCCAGACACTGACTCGGCAAGTGCTGGCCGAATGATCCCGGCCAGCGGTTACTCGTCGTCGTCGAAGTTGTAACTGCCCGGCGCCAGGTTCTCGAAGCGCGTGTACTTACCGATGAACGCCAGGCGAATAAAGCCGATCGGGCCGTTCCGCTGCTTGCCGATGATGATCTCGGCGATGCCCTTGTGTTCCGTTTCGGGGTGGTACACCTCGTCGCGGTACACGAACATGATCACGTCAGCATCCTGCTCGATCGCCCCGGATTCGCGCAAGTCGGAGTTCACCGGGCGCTTGTTGGGGCGTTGTTCCAGGGAACGGTTGAGCTGGGACAGCGCAACTACCGGGCAGTTGAATTCCTTGGCCAGGGCTTTCAGGGAACGGGAGATTTCGGAAATCTCGTTGGTACGGTTGTCGCCGCTCGAACCCGGGATCTGCATCAACTGCAGGTAGTCGATCATGATCAGGGCGATGTCACCGTGTTCACGCACCAGGCGGCGGGTACGCGCACGCATCTCTGAAGGGCTGATACCGGCGGTGTCATCGATGAACAGCTTGCGGTCGTTGAGCAGGTTGACCGCCGAGGTCAGGCGCGGCCAATCGTCGTCTTCCAACTGGCCGGAACGCACCTTGGTCTGGTCGATACGGCCGAGCGACGAAAGCATACGCATGATCAGCGATTCGCCTGGCATCTCGAGGGAGTACACCAGCACCGCCTTGTCGCTGCGCAGTACGGCGTTTTCCACCAGGTTCATTGCGAAGGTGGTCTTACCCATCGACGGACGGCCGGCGACGATGATCAAGTCGGACGGCTGCAGGCCGCTGGTCTTCTCGTCGAGGTCGGTGTAGCCGGTGGAAATGCCGGTAATCGCCGCATCCGTGTTGAACAGGGTATCGATGCGGTCGATGGCTTTGGTCAGCAGGTCGTTGACGCTGACCGGCCCGCCGGTTTTCGGACGGGCTTCGGCGATCTGGAAGATCTGGCGCTCGGCTTCGTCGAGGATTTCGGCGGCGGTGCGGCCTTCGGGGTTGAAGGCGCTGTCGGCGATTTCGGTGCTGATGCCGATCAACTGGCGCAAGGTGGCGCGCTCGCGGACGATCTGCGCATACGCCTTGATGTTGGCGACGGACGGCGTGTTCTTCGCCAGCTCACCGAGGTAGCCCAGGCCGCCGACCTGGGAGGTCTGGCCTTCCTTGTCCAGTTGCTCGGCCAGGGTCACCACGTCGATCGGTGAGTTCTGGTCGGCCAACTTGGCGATGGCGCGGAAGATCAGGCGGTGGTCATGGCGATAGAAGTCACCGTCCGAGACTTGATCCAGCACGCGTTCCCAGGCGTTGTTGTCCAGCATCAAGCCACCGAGCACGGCCTGTTCGGCCTCGATGGAATGCGGCGGCACCTTCAGGGCAGCGGTTTGCAGATCGTATTGCTCAGGAGCGGAGATTTCGTTCATGGCCACTTGAAATTTGGGGTGTGTAAAAAAACAAAAGGCACGACCTGTAAACAGGATCGTGCCCGATGTTAACCGGCTGACACACGAGGTGCCAGTCAGTTAGGTGCGACTTAAGCTGCTACCACGACAACGCGTACGGTGGCTTCAACTTCGGCGTGCAGGTGCACGGCTACGTCGAATTCGCCTACGTTGCGGATGGTGCCGTTCGGCAGACGAACTTCGCTCTTCTGCACTTCAACGCCGGAGGCGGTCAGTGCATCAGCGATGTCGTGGGTGCCGATCGAACCGAACAGCTTGCCTTCGTCACCGGCAGTGGCAGTGATAGTCACTTCCAGCTCAGCCAGTTGGGCAGCGCGAGTTTCGGCCGAAGCTTTTTTGTCTGCTGCGGCTTTTTCCAGCTCAGCACGACGCTCTTCAAACGCAGCCAGGTTGGCAGCGGTTGCAGCGGTGGCTTTGCCGTATGGCAGCAGGTAGTTACGACCGTAGCCGGCCTTAACGTTCACTTTGTCGCCCAGGTTGCCCAGGTTGGCGACTTTTTCCAGAAGGATCAGTTGCATGTGAAAATCCTCTAACTTTTAACCTTCACCGTTCGCGCTATCGGCATCTTTCGACGCCAGACGTCCGCGAAAATCAATCAGGCCGTCGACAATGGCCAGGACCACGAGTAACGGATAGATCAGCTGCATGAACAGCAACAGCGTGACGTACAACCCCACCAGCCAGAACCTGGCCAGGCGCTTTCGCGCAACCAGCCCATGAATCAGGGCCAGCCCGGCAAACACCAGCGGTACGCTGCAAATCGGCGCCAGCAAGGCCATCTGTGGACCGAAGTTCGGTCCGACAACCATGCACGCCAGCAGCAACATCGCCGGTCCTGCGGGAATTCTGATACTGCGAAACTCGCGACCAAAACCACCCGGGTTATACAACAACGCCTGCCAATAACGCCCAAGAATCAGGCTCAGCACGCTGACAACCTGCAGCAAAGCCGCAATCAGGCCGGTCAGGACCGGCGCAATCAGTGACGCAAACCGCGCTCGCTCATCTACCGACAATTGCTGGTAGAGATCCCCGAGGGCCAGCGGCAGGATCTTGACGATCTCCTGCGCCAGCGCCTCGATTTGCGGGCGGAAAGCCGCGCCAAGCATCACTGAGTACACCAACCCCACTGCCACGCTGACCAGCAGCGTACGGACCCAGGACTCACTTGCGCGCAGAACCAACGCAAGGCTCGATGACCCCAGCAGTACCAGAAGTACCCGTGGATCACCCATTTGCAGCCACCAGATCAAGGCCGGCAACAAACCCAGGGCAAGAACGCCCAGGGCGTCCTTCAAACCGCGCCGCAGGAGCACAAGGCATCCAGCGGCAGCACCCAACCAATAAAGCAACGGCAATGCCGCACAGCCAGCCACTACCAGAGTGGCCTGCACACGACCGCGCATGATGAACTCAGCTAAGGCGCGCATGCATTCAATCCCTTACTACTTGTCGACTGCCCGGTCTCAGCGGCCGTGGCTGTCGGTGTAGGCCAGCAGGGCCAGGAAGCGGGCGCGCTTGATAGCGGTGGCCAGCTGACGCTGATAACGTGCTTTGGTACCGGTGATACGGCTTGGAACGATTTTGCCGGTCTCGGATACGTAGGCTTTCAGAGTGTTGAGATCTTTGTAATCGATCTCTTTCACGTCTTCAGCGGTGAAGCGGCAGAATTTACGACGACGGAAGAAACGTGCCATTTGATAGGCTCCTTAAAAGGTCCGTGGATTACTCGTCAGCGTTATCGCTGTTGTCGCTGTCATCACTATCAGCGCTATCAGCGCCTTCGTGCTCAGGACGGTCGCGACGCTCACGGCGCTCACTGCGGTTTTCTTCAGCCTTGAGCATCTCGGATTGGCCGGTAACGGCTTCTTCGCGACGGATGACCAGGTTACGGATCACTGCATCGTTGTAGCGGAAGTTGTCTTCCAGCTCGGCCAGGGCCTTGCCGGTGCATTCAACGTTCAGCATCACGTAGTGAGCCTTGTGAACATTGTTGATTGCGTAGGCCAGTTGACGACGGCCCCAATCTTCCAGACGGTGGATTTTGCCGCCGTCTTCTTCGATCAGCTTGGTGTAACGCTCAACCATGCCGCCGACTTGCTCGCTTTGATCCGGGTGGACCAAAAAGATGATTTCGTAATGACGCATGAATGCTCCTTACGGGTTGTAGCCTGCCGCTCAAAAACGGTCAGACAAGGAGTGAATGACACTTATGGATCTTGCCGCAGGGGAGGCACATGCGTGCCTGCCAGGTGGGCAAGGGGCGCAATTGTAGAGAAGGGGGAGAAAGCGCGCAAGGTGATTGGTGATTATTTGAACAATCGCCCAAACACCACAAAAACAACTGTGGGAGGGGGCTTGCTCCCGATTGCAGTGGGTCAGTCACAACATCTGTAACTGAAACACCGCTATCGGGGGCAAGCCCCCTCCCACATTTTGATCCAGGCCAGGCCCGGCTTACTTCTTGGTCCTGGCCTTGGCACCGCGCTGACGCCGCGCTTCGAACAGGCATACACCCGTCGCCACCGACACGTTCAGGCTGCTGACGCTGCCGGCCATCGGCAAGTGCACCAGGTAATCGCAATGCTCGCGGGTCAGGCGACGCATGCCCTTGCCTTCAGCGCCCATGATCAGGATGGTCGGGCCGGTGAGGTCCTGGTCGTAGATGCTGACTTCGGCCTCGCCTGCCGTGCCGACAATCCACAGGCCGCGCTGCTGAAGCTTCTCCAGGGTGCGCGCCAGGTTGGTCACGGCCACCAGCGGAATCACTTCCGCCGCGCCGCAGGCCACTTTACGCACGACCGGCGTGAGGGTGGCCGACTTGTCTTTAGGCACGATCACTGCCAGCGCGCCGGCCGCATCCGCCGAACGCAGGCAGGCGCCGAGGTTGTGCGGATCGGTCACGCCGTCCAGCACCAGCAGCAACGGTGCGCCTTCGGTACGGTCGAGCAGCTCGTCGAGCATGGCTTCGCCCCACACCTGACTCGGGCTGACGTCTGCCACCACGCCCTGGTGAACACCTTCTACCCATACGTCCATTTCACGGCGTTCGGCCTGGCCGATGGCAACCTTGTTCTGGGTGGCCAGCTCAACCAGCGTCTGCACGCGTGGCTCGCTGCGACCTTCCGCCAGCCACACCTGTTTGACGCGCTTGGGGTGGTGACGCAGCAGTGCTTCTACGGCGTGCACGCCGTAGATTTTTTCCAGACTCATGACTTGGCCTTAGGTTTGCGCGACCCGCCGCTTTTCGCGGGGGCCGAACCCGCTTTAGGCGGGCCTTTACGGTGCTTACTCGGTTTGCTCGACGGTTTTTCCGCCCCTTGGGACTTTCCCCCAGACGCCGCTTTACCACCGCTTTTGGCTTCGTTGAGCAACTGCTGCTTCAACTCGCGGCTCTTGCGCAGCTCGGCATTTTTCGCCGCGGCATCGCTTGGGCGGTAGGCTTCAGGGGCCTTGTCCTTGGCCGAAGAACGACGTCCGGTCTTGGCAGGTGCAGGCTCGGCAGCCGTCTTCGCGCTGGAAGCCTTGCCTTTGGACGCCGGCGCTGCGGTTTCGCTGCCGCGCTTTTTGCGGCCAGCCGGCTCGGCGGGCTTGTCAGGCATGCCGAAGTCGATCTTGCGCTCGTCCAGATCGACACGCATGACCTGCACTTCCACGGTATCGCCCAGGCGGAAGCTGCGACCGGTGCGCTCGCCCGCCAGGCGATGGTGCACAGGATCGAAGTGGTAGTAGTCACCCGGCAAGGCGGTGACGTGCACCAGACCCTCGACGTAGATGTCGGTCAGCTCGACGAACAGGCCGAAACCGGTCACGGCGGTGATCACACCCGGGAACGATTCGCCCACGCGATCCTTCATGAACTCGCACTTGAGCCAGTTCACCACATCGCGGGTGGCTTCGTCGGCGCGACGCTCGCTCATGGAGCACTGCTCGCCCAACTGCTCAAGCGCCGCTTCGTCGTACGGATAGATCCGTGCCTTCGGAATGGTCATGGCACCGGCGCGCTTGACGTGCGGGGTGTTCTGCTTGGAATGGATCACGCTGCGGATCGCGCGGTGCGTGAGCAAGTCTGGGTAACGGCGGATCGGCGAAGTGAAGTGGGTGTACGCCTCGTAATTCAGGCCGAAGTGGCCCTGGTTATCGGCGCTGTACACCGCCTGGCTCAACGAGCGCAGCATCACGGTCTGGATCACGTGGTAATCCGGACGGTCCTTGATGCTGGCCAGCAGGGCCTGGTAATCCTTCGGCGTCGGGCCGTCCTTGCCTTTGTGCAGGGACAGGCCGAGCTCGCCAAGGAACGCACGCAGTTTTTCCAGGCGCTCCGGCGGCGGACCGTCGTGGACGCGGTACAACGCAGGAATCTCGTGCTTCTTCAGGAATTCAGCGGTGGCCACGTTGGCCGCCAGCATGCATTCCTCGATCAGCTTGTGCGCGTCGTTACGGGTGGTCGGGGTGATGGCAGCGATCTTGCGCTCGGAACCGAAGACAATCCGGGTTTCCTGGGTTTCAAAATCGATCGCGCCACGGGTGTGGCGGGCGCCCAGCAGCACCTTGTACAGCGAGTACAGCTGCTTGAGGTGCGGCACCACGTCGGCGTATTCGCCGCGCAGGGCCTTGGCTTCGCTGGTCTTCGGCGCTTCCAGGATGGTGCTGACCTTGTTGTAGGTCAGCCGCGCCTGGGAGTGAATCACCGCTTCGTAGAACTGGTAGTCGGTCATTTCGCCGGTTTTGGAGATGGTCATCTCGCACACCATGGCCAAACGGTCGACTTTCGGGTTCAGCGAGCACAGGCCGTTGGACAGCTGCTCCGGCAACATCGGGATCACGCGCTCAGGGAAGTACACGGAGTTGCCGCGCACCTGGGCTTCGTTATCCAGGGCCGAACCGATCTTCACGTAGCTGGACACGTCGGCAATCGCGACGTACAGCTTCCAGCCGCCGGAGAACAGGCGCAGCTTGCCCGGCTTGGCTTCACAGTAGACCGCGTCATCGAAGTCGCGCGCATCTTCGCCGTCGATGGTGACGAACGGCAGATGGCGCAGGTCGATGCGTTTTTCTTTGTCTTTGTCTTCAACTTCCGGCTTGAGCTTGGCGGCTTCCTTGAGCACGGCATCAGGCCAGACGTGAGGAATATCGTAGGTGCGCAGCGCCACGTCGATTTCCATGCCCGGCGCCATGTAGTTGCCGACCACTTCAACGATATCGCCCTGGGGCTGGAAGCGCGCAGTCGGCCAGTGGGTGATTTTCACCTCGACGAACTGGCCGACCTTGGCGGCGCCATTGCGGCCCGGGGTGATCAGCACTTCCTGCTGGACCTTCGGGTTATCCGGCACCACAAAGCCGATACCGCCTTCTTCGAAGTAACGACCGACGATGGACTCGTGGGCACGGGACACCACTTCGACGATCACGCCTTCACGACGCCCACGACGGTCCAGGCCGGACACGCGCGCCAGGGCACGGTCGCCATCGAACACCAGGCGCATTTGCGCAGGGCTCATGAACAGGTCGTCACTGCCGTCATCCGGGATCAGGAAGCCGAAGCCGTCCCGATGGCCGGCGATACGGCCCAGGATCAGGTCGAGCTTGTCGACCGGCGCGTAGGTGCCACGGCGGGTGTAGATCAACTGAGCATCGCGCTCCATCGCACGCAAACGGCGGCGCAGGGCTTCGAGCTGGTCTTCGGTGGTCAGACCGAACTCTTCAACCAACTGCTCGCGGCTAGCAGGCGAACCACGATCGGCGAGGTGCGCCAGGATCAGTTCGCGGCTAGGAATAGGGTTTTCATATTTTTCCGCTTCACGAGCGGCCTCGGGATCGAGGGACTGCCAATCGGCCATTAGAGAGTTTTCACCTTGTCTATATGCGGGTTAGTTTGGCATACGCGTATTGAAACGGGAAATTTCAGACGTCATCAAGCCTTTTAAAGCCCTTTGCAGCCCTCGGCGCGCACCTTGCACGACCATTGGCGAAATTTTCCAGGCTTTTTTCATGGCAGGGGTTTACAGGGCAAATATCGCTCCGTATAGTGCGCGCCATCGACGACGGCAACGTTGTCAGATAATGCCCAGGTGGTGAAATTGGTAGACACGCCAGCTTCAGGTGCTGGTGATCGCAAGGTCGTGGAAGTTCGAGTCTTCTCCTGGGCACCAAATTCAGATCAAACCCGCGAAAGCGGGTTTTTTTGTTTCAGACCTTTGATTTTTAACGGAAAAATTGATTTATATTTTTCGAATCAGGGGTTTACAGATTAAAAAGCCCGCCGTATAGTTCGCCCCATCAACAGCGGCAACGTTGCTTGATAATGCCCAGGTGGTGAAATTGGTAGACACGCCAGCTTCAGGTGCTGGTGATCGCAAGGTCGTGGAAGTTCGAGTCTTCTCCTGGGCACCAAATTCAGATCAAACCCGCGAAAGCGGGTTTTTTCGTTTCCGGGGTTTGAAAAATCCGGCTTGAAAACGCTCCCCGCGATTACCCTCAAGCCCGCACTTGAGAAGCTTTATCGTTTATCCTTGTAGTGATTTGTTGCACATAAGCGAGGAACACTTCGGATGATGATCCGCGATACCCGATTCAAGACATCCCTTCTGCGTGGCCTGTCTCTTACTCTGCTTGGCCTGGCCCTGCTCTCACCCGCCGCCTATTCTGCCGACAAGGTCTCCCTGACCCTTTACAACGGCCAGCACAAAGAAGTCGGCGATGAACTCGCCAAAGCCTTTGAAGCCAAGACCGGTATTCACGTCAACGTGCGCAAAGGCAGCAGCAACCAGCTGGCCAGCCAGGTCGTCGAAGAAGGTGATCGCTCCCCTGCCGACGTGATCTACACCGAAGAATCGCCGCCGCTGAACAAACTCGGCGAGCAAGGCTTGTTGGCGAAGATCGATGCCAGCACCCTCGACGTGCTGCCCAAGGATTACGTCGGCAGCAATGGCGACTGGATGGGCGTCACCGCACGCACCCGCGTCGTCGCTTTCAACCCCAAGCTGATTGCCGAAAAAGACCTGCCCAAATCGGTGCTGGATTTCGCCGGCCCCGAATGGCAAGGCAAGGTCGGCTTCGTGCCCACCAGCGGCGCGTTTCAGGAACAGGCCGTGGCGATCATCAAGCTGCACGGGCGTGAAGCGGCCGAAGAGTGGCTGACCGGCCTGCGCGCCTTCGGCAAGGTGTACAGCAACAATATGGTCGCCCTCAAGGCCGTTGAAAATGGCGAAGTGGCCGCCGTGCTGGTGAACAATTATTACTGGTTTGCCTTGAAGAAAGAAAAAACCAACCTCGACTCCCAACTGCACTATTTCACCGACGGCGATGCCGGCGGCCTGATTACCGTGTCTTCGGCTGCCGCGCTGAAATCCAGCAAACATCCCAAGGAAGCCCAGCAACTGCTGGCCTTCATGGCCAGTGAAGAAGGCCAGCGTGTGATCACCAACACTTCGGCGGAATACCCGTTGCGCAAGGGCATGGAGTCCAACCGTGGCCTCAAGCCTTTCAGCGAACTGCAGCCGCCGAAAGTCACCCCTGCCGACCTGGGCAATGCCGAAGAAGCCCTGGAACTGGAACGTGACGTTGGCCTGAACTGATGACCCCGTCGCTCAGCGCTGCAGGCTTTCGCCCCCGGCGCAAACGCCCTTCAATCTGGCTGCTGTTGCCGGTGCTGTTCCTGGTTGGCCTGAGCCTGCTGCCGCTGGTGTATGTCGGGCTCAAGGCCTGGCAAGCCGGCTGGGCACAGGCGGTGCATCTGCTGTGGCGGCCTTATGTGTTCGGGCTGCTGCGCAATACCCTGTCGCTGATGGTCGGCGTGACGGTCGTGTGCGGCGTGGTCGGCTTGTCCCTGGCCTGGTTGCTGGAACGCAGCAACCTGCCTGGGCGACGCCTCTGGGGCGTGATCCTGTGCCTGCCGTTTGCGGTGCCGGCGTTTGTCAGCAGCTTTACCTGGGTGTCGCTGAGCGCCAACTTCGAAGGCCTCGGCGGCGCGATCCTGGTGATGAGCCTGTCCAAGTATCCGCTGGTCTTTCTGCCGGTAGCCGCCACGCTGCGCAATCTTGACCCCGCCCTGGAAGAGTCGGCGCGCACCCTGGGGCTGAATCGCTGGGGCGTGTTCCGGCGCATTACCCTGCCGCTGCTGTGGCCGTCGCTGGTGGCGGGAGCACTGTTGATTGCATTGCACATGCTGGTGGAGTTCGGCGCCCTGTCGATCATCGGCTTGCAGACCTTTACCACCGCGATCTACCAGCAGTTCGAACTGGAATTCAGCAACGCCAACGCCGCGATGCTCTCGGCGGTGCTGCTGGTGATGTGCCTGAGTTTGTTGTGGCTGGAGCTGCGCGTGCGCGGCAAGGGCCGCCATGTGCGGATCGGCCAGGGCGCGGCGCGACAGGCCGAGCAGGTGAAACTGGGTAAATGGGCGCTGCCTGGCCAACTCTATTGCCTGGCGCTGGCGATCATTGGCAGCGGCATTCCCCTGGGGATGCTCGGTTATTGGCTGGCCGTGGGCTCATCGGCGGCGTTTCCGGTCGCCGCCATCAGTGAGGCGCTGTTATCGTCCCTGGCACTTTCCCTGGGTGGCGCGGCATTGTGCCTGGCGCTGGCGGTGCCGGTAGGCCTGCTGGTGGTGCGCTACAAAGGCCAGCTGGCGATCTGGGCCGA
Organism: Pseudomonas sp. 44 R 15; assembly: GCF_900004965.1. Classification (NCBI taxonomy): domain Bacteria; kingdom Pseudomonadati; phylum Pseudomonadota; class Gammaproteobacteria; order Pseudomonadales; family Pseudomonadaceae; genus Pseudomonas; species Pseudomonas sp. 44 R 15. Next base: position 86,176 of record NZ_CVTU01000108.1, on the reverse strand, counting down.
ACGCCTGCCGTACCTGCTGCACGCCCTGCCCGGCCTGGTGATTGCACTGACCCTGGTGTATTTCGCGCTGCACTACGTGCCGGCGCTGTATCAGACGTCGGCACTGTTGCTGATCGCCTATGCGCTGTTGTTCCTGCCCCTGGCCCAGGCGCCGATTCGCACGGCGCTGAACAAGGCTGCACCACAGCTGGAAGAGGCGGCGCGCACGCTCGGCGCATCGTCGTTCAGTGCGTTTTGCCGGGTGACGCTGCCGATTATTTTCCCGGCATTGGGCGCCGCGTTTGCGCTGGTGTTTCTGGATGCGATGAAGGAATTGACTGCGACCTTGCTGCTTAGTCCGACCGGGCTGAACACCTTGGCCACCGCCGTGTGGGCGCATACCTCGAATGTGGAGTTTGCGGCGGCGGCGCCTTATGCGGCGTTGTTGATTCTGGTGTCGGGGTTGCCGGTGTACCTGCTTACGACGCGGATGTATTTGAGCCGCTGAGATGGCTATCGGGGCAAGCCCCCTCCCACATTTGGAATGCGTTGCAACCTGTGGGAGGGGGCTTGCCCCCGATGAGGCCGGCACAGACAACCCTAAGCCCGAAACTGCCCCAGACTCGCCTTCAACTGCGCCGCCAAGCCATCCAGTACCTTGCCACTGGCCGTGGTCTCCACCACCGCCTGCGCGGCCCGCTCAGCCTGGGCATGAATCACCTCAACCCGACCACGCACCGCATGCGCACCCTGGGCCTGATGCTCGGCCGCGCGTGTCGCCAGGCCGATCGCCGCATGCACCTGCTCCACCGAGGCCTGCACGGTCTGCTGCAAGCGCACGCTGTCGCGCAACACCAGCAAGCCCTCATTGGCCTGACGACCAGCCTTGCCAATGGTTTCCACCGCCTCACGCGCGCCCTGCTGCAACGCCACGATATGCGCCTGGATGTCACCGGTGGAGCTTTGGGTCTTGCTCGCCAACGCACGCACCTCGTCCGCGACCACCGCGAAACCACGCCCGGTTTCGCCGGCACGGGCCGCCTCGATGGCCGCATTGAGCGCCAGCAGGTTGGTTTGCTCGGCGATGCCGTGAATCACCGTCAGCACCACTTCAATCTGCTCGCTTTGCTGCGCCAACCGCTCGATCACCTGGGAGCCAGCCTGCACCTGCCCGGCCAACGCCTCGATCAAGCTGCCGACTTCGGCAGAAGTGCGCGAGTTTTCATCCGTGGCCTGGCGAATCTCCACCACCTGCTGCAAGGCCGCCTGCATGGCATGGCTTTCGGCCTGGGCCTCGTCGGCCATCTGCGACAGTGCGCGCAGGCTTTCTGCAACCTCGTCGCGCTGCAGGCCGGCCGCTGCATCGGCACCGGCATTGCGCAAGGTCATCGCGCCGATTTCCATGCCGGTGCGCTGGGCCACATCGCCCGCCTCGCGCACGATGGGCTGCAACTTATCCACAAAGCGATTGACCGCCGAAGCCATGTCACCAATTTCGTCCTTGCTGCTGATCTGTACACGCTTGGTGAGGTCACCCTCGCCTGCCGCCAGGTCATCCATGGCCGCGATCAACAGCTTCAGGCGGTTGACGACGCGGCGGCCGAGCACAATGGCGATCAGCAGCAATACACCGAGACCGACCAGCGCCAGGCCCATGCCGATACGCCAGCGCAAGGTGCCGGCAGCCTCTTGAACCGCACTGGTGGTATTGGCCGCCATCTGCGTGGCCGTGACTTGCGCCGATTGCAGGCGCGCGCCCATGGCGGCAGCGCTATCGGCGGCGGCGCCTTTGAGGCTGTCACCGACCAGTTGATCACCGCTGGCAATCAGCGCGGCGAAGCGGCTGTCCAGTGCTTGCAGGTCGGCCTCGACCGATGCGGTCGACACCCCCATGCGGACTTTGCCGATCTCAACGCCGTTGGGGCTGATCGAGGCCTCGACGTAATACACCGAAGGATCAGCCTTGGCCGCGTCCAAGACTTTATCCAGGGCACGCTCCCCCGCACCTTTGGCCAACAAGGCCTGGTTGATCGGATTTTCACGGTTCAGGTAACGGGTCAAATGCTCGCCCGCCGCGTCGTCATACACCACGAACAACACGTTGGGATTACGCTGCGCACGCCGGGCAAATTCCGATAATGTCGGCACGTCGCTGTCCCACATGGCACGCGGCGCCACCGAAGCCAGCAACTGGGCCATGTCATTGGCGGAGTCCTGCAGGTCTTTTTCCAGGGTCGCCCGCAATTGCTTCTGCTCTTGCTGAAGACGCGTGGAGAGCCCTGCAGTCAGACGTTGGCGAGTGCTGGTGGACAGGCTATCCAGGCTGGAGGTGACTTCCTTGCCGGCCTGTGCCAATTCGCCGGACAATTTCTGGCTGTCGATGCCCAGGCGACTCCCCAAATCGGCCTCCAGGGCCGTGACCGTGCTCCGCGTCAGCGCGACGGCCACCAGCACTTGCACCAAAAGAGCGATACCTAGGGTAACGAACACCGGCCGCAGTAGACGGCTTTGTAACAACGAGAGAACGGCAGACACTGGAAATCCCTCCACCACGGGTGCCATTAAATTGATAGCACCGCGAAAAAGAGAAACACAGCAAGGGTCGTGCCGCTTGCCAGACAGAAACGACAAAGGGCTCCCGAAGGAGCCCTTTACTTTTTACATCAACAGCTTATTAAGCGAACGGGTGACGCAGAACGATGGTCTCGTTGCGGTCCGGGCCCGTCGAAATAATGTCGATCGGGGCGCCGATCAGCTCTTCGACGCGCTTGATGTAGGCGCGGGCGTTGGCTGGCAGCTCTTCCAGGGTCTTGGCGCCCACGGTCGATTCGGTCCAGCCCGGCACTTCTTCGTACACAGGCTGCAGGCCCACGTAGCTGTCAGCGTCGGTCGGGGCAACATCATTGCCTTGCGCGTCTTTGTAGCCGACGCAGATGTTGATGGCTTCCAGGCCGTCGAGCACGTCCAGCTTGGTCAGGCAGATGCCCGAGATGCTGTTCACGTCGATAGCGCGACGCAGGATAACGGCGTCGAACCAGCCACAACGACGAGCACGGCCGGTGGTGGCGCCGAATTCGTGACCCTGCTTGGCCAGGTGTGCGCCGACGTCGTCGAACAGCTCAGTCGGGAATGGACCGGAACCTACACGGGTGGTGTAAGCCTTGGTGATGCCCAGGATGTAGTCGAGGAACATCGGGCCAACGCCCGAACCGGTGGCAACGCCGCCGGCGGTGGTGTTGGAGCTGGTCACATACGGGTAGGTGCCGTGGTCGATGTCGAGCAACGAACCCTGGGCGCCTTCGAACATGATGTCTTTGCCGGCGCGACGCAGGTCGTGCAGCTCGGCCGTCACGTCGAGCATCAGCGGCTTGAGCAGCTCGGCGTATTCCTTGCACTCGGCCAGGGTCTTTTCGAACTCGATGGCCGGCTCTTTGTAGTAACCCACCAGCATGAAGTTGTGGTAATCCACCAGTTCACGCAGCTTGTCTTCAAAGCGTGGCATGTTGAGCAGGTCGCCCACACGCAGGCCACGGCGCGCCACCTTGTCCTCGTAGGCCGGGCCAATGCCGCGACCGGTGGTGCCGATCTTCAGCTCGCCACGGGCCTTTTCACGGGCCTGGTCCAGCGCCACGTGGAAGGACAGGATCAGCGGGCAGGATGGGCTGATACGCAGGCGCTCGCGCACCGGCACGCCCTTCTCTTCCAGCTTGATGATCTCGCGCAGCAGGGCGTCCGGCGCAACCACTACGCCGTTGCCGATCAGGCACTGCACGCCTTCGCGCAGTACACCCGATGGGATCAGGTGCAAGACGGTTTTTTCGCCATCGATGACCAGGGTGTGGCCCGCGTTGTGGCCACCCTGGTAGCGCACTACGGCGGCAGCATGTTCGGTCAGCAGATCAACGATCTTGCCTTTGCCCTCATCACCCCATTGGGTGCCCAGGACTACGACATTCTTACCCATAACACTTGTCCTCATTCGCGCAAACTTGGTGCCGGCGATGGCCGGCAGGAAAACTCAAGAAGCCAGTGGCGATACTTGCCAAAGCCCGTTCTGCTGAATCAATTGCCGGTCGCAGTCCGCTTCACGGGCGGCGGCCAATGGCTGCCCAGGCAAAGCCTGGACGACACGCTGACCCTCACTGCGCAACTGGCAGACCTGCTGCCAGAGTGCCGCGTCCGTACTGTCGGGCATCCAGATGCCACCAGACGGCAGCTCGACCTCAGCACGCCCCAGGGTCACCAGGGTTTTCAAATCGGTGGAAAAGCCGGTGGCCGGACGGGCGCGACCGAAGTCGGCGCCGATATCGTCATAACGACCACCCTGGGCGATGGCCTGGCCAACACCCGGAACGAACACCGCGAACACCACACCGGTGTGGTAGTGGTAGCCGCGCAACTCGCCCAGGTCAAAATACAAAGGCAGCTGCGGGAAGCGCGCCGACAGTTGCTCGGCAATCGCCAGCACATCATTCAGCGCAGCCAACACCGGCGCCGGCGCGTTGGCCAGGCGCTCACGTGCAGTGACCAGCACTTCACGCCCGCCGCACAGGTCAACCAGCGCACGCAGCATGTCGGCCAGTTCAGCCGGCACGCCGGCGGTCAGGGCGATGACTTCATCGATGGCCTTGCGTTGCAGCGCATCGAACAACTGTTGCTCAACTTCACCGGACAAGCCGGCCGCACGGGCCAGGCCGCGGTAGATCCCCACGTGGCCCAGGTCCATGTGCACGTCCGGCACATCAGCCAGTTGCAGCATGGCCAGCATCAGGCTGATCACTTCAACGTCGCTGCTCGGGCTCGCATCGCCATACAACTCGGCGCCCAGCTGGATCGGGCTGCGTGAAGATGACAAGGCACGCGGCTGGGCATGCAGCACGCTGCCGGCGTAGCACAGGCGGCTGGGGCCTTCGCGGCGCAGGGTGTGCGCATCGATACGCGCCACCTGCGGCGTGATGTCGGCGCGGAAACCCATTTGCCGGCCCGATTGCGGGTCGATGACCTTGAAGGTGCGCAGATCCAGGTCCTGGCCCGCGCCGGTCAGCAGGGACTCCAGGTACTCGATATGAGGGGTCACGACAAACTCGTAGCCCCAGCTCTGGAACAGATCCAACACCTGGCGACGCGCTATTTCAATACGCGCAGCTTCTGGTGGCAGTACTTCTTCGATGCCATCTGGCAGCAGCCAGCGGTCTACCGTTGCCATTACGCCATTCCCCTTTGATCCGGGCGGCCAGCCCTCGGCCGAGCCTTGAGTGAAGCAGAAAATACCCGCCGTCTGCATAAACCACGCGCAAGAGCGACGTGACGAACGGCCTGCAAACGGCCTCGTCGGGCACTTTCCTCGAAAAACCTGTCACGCCTGCCGAATCGAACACGCAGACGCAAAAAAGCCGGGAATTTCCCGGCTGCCGCATCATACACCCGTTTTCTGAAAGGATCACCCCGCCAGGCATTTTAGCCGCCCGACGGAGTGGTCCTACAGAATCACAGGCCTGTTACTTGGACTTTTCCAGGTAGCGGAAGAAATCGCTGCTTGGGTCCAGCACCAGCACGTCGGTCTTGTTCGCGAAGCTTTCACGGTAGGCGCGCAGGCTACGGTAGAACGCGTAGAACTCCTGGTCCTGGCCGTAAGCCTTGGCGTAGATCGCCGCGGCTTGAGCATCACCATCACCACGAGCCTCTTCAGACTCGCGATAGGCCTCTGCCAACAGTACACGGCGCTGACGATCGGCATCCGCACGGATACCTTCGGCCAGCTCGTTACCCTTGGCACGGTGCTCACGGGCTTCACGCTCACGCTCGGTGCTCATGCGCTCGAACACGCTGCGGTTCACTTCCTTGGGCAGGTCGATAGCCTTGACGCGAACGTCGACCACTTCGATACCCAGCTCTTTCTCCGCCATGGTGTTCAGCGAACGAGTGATGTCAGCCATCAGCGCATCGCGTTCACCGGATACCACCTCGTGCAGGGTGCGCTTACCAAACTGGTCACGCAGGCCCGATTCCAGACGACGCGACAGACGCTCGTCGGCAATCTGCTTGAGGCCCGAGGTCGCCGTGTAGAAGCGCTCGGCATCCTTGACGCGCCACTTGGCGTAGGCGTCAACCATCACGGCTTTCTTTTCCAGGGTCAGGAAGCGCTGTGTCGGTGCATCCAGGGTCATCAGGCGGGCGTCGAACTTGCGCACCTGGTTGACGTAGGGGACTTTCACATGCAGGCCCGGCTGGACATCCGCCTGGACCACGCGACCGAATTGCAGCAGCACCGCGCGCTCGGTCTGAGCGACGATGTAGAAGCAGTTCCAGGCAGCGATGACCACGACGACGCCCACAATCAGGGCGGTCAGCGATTTATTGCTCATCAACGACTCTCCCTGGTACGTGTTTGCTGTTGCAGCAAGTCAGCGGCCGCACGGGCGCTCGCTTCGTTGGCAGCGGCATTCGAACCGGTGGACGGCGCGCTTGTGCCGCCGCTACGACCACCTTCGATCATCTTGTCCAGCGGCAGGTACAGCAGGTTGTTCTGCCCACCCTTGCTGCCGGTCACGAGAACCTTGCTGGTGTTGCTGAAGACTTCCTGCATGGTGTCCAGGTACAGACGCTCACGGGTAACCTCGGGCGCCTTGCGGTACTCGGCAACCAGCTTGGTGAAGCGGTCCGCCTCACCCTTGGCACGGGAGACCACTTCGTCGCGGTAACCGTTGGCATCCTCAAGGATACGCTGGGCCTGACCACGGGCTTCCGGCACCACGCCGTTGGCGTAGGTTTCAGCCTGGTTGCGCGAACGCTGCTCGTCTTCACGGGCGCGGATCACGTCGTCAAAGGCTTCCTGCACTTCACGCGGTGCCGCTGCGCTCTGTACGTTGACCTGGGTAACGGTGATACCGGTGCGATAGGTATCGAGGAAGCGTTGGAGGCGCTCCTTGATTTCGCTGGCCATCAATTCACGCCCTTCGGTCAGCACCTGGTCCATGGCAGTGGAACCCACCACATGGCGCAGGGCGCTTTCGGTCGCGTGTTGCAGGCTGATTTCCGGCTGATCGACGTTCAGCACGAAGTCCTGCAGGTTGGTGATCTTGTACTGCACGGTCAGCGGCACTTCGACGATGTTCTCGTCTTCAGTCAGCATCTGGCCCTGCTTGGTGTAGGCACGCTCACGCGTGACGTTCTCCATGTACTTCTTGTCGATCGGCGGGAAATAGATGTTCAGGCCTGGCCCGACCGTCTCGTAATACTTGCCGAAGCGCAGCACCACGGCTTGCTCCTGCTCGTCCACCACGTAGACCGCGCTGTACAGCCAGACGGCCGCGAGCACGACAAGACCCAGGCCCAGCAGGCCGTAGCCGCCGCCCTTGCTTGTGCGACCACCCTCGTCACCACCGCGTTTTTTCCCACCACCGAACAACCCATTCAGGCTTTCCTGCAGCTTTCGGAAGGCCTCGTCGAGATCCGGTGGCCCCTTGCGGTCGCCATTATTGCGGCGTTTACCACCCCAAGGATCCTGATTATTCGAGTTGCCACCCGGCTCATTCCAAGCCATAGCGCTCTCCATCTGATAAAGCAAAGACGCACCCACGGCGCGCCGACCAATGCTACAGAATGCCTGCTACTGCGGCACAACCGCTTTCTCAGGCTTTTATTGCAAAGTGTGTTGTTCGATGAACTCCGCCGGTACAACACCCTCGCGACTGACCAGTCGATTGAGCTCCGCGCGTGGCAATCGAACGGCCAGCAAGCTGACACCTTCTTCGTCGTGTTCTTCTTTCTGTACCGCGCCCAGCTCGAAAAACTGTGCACGCAGTCGAGCAAAACGCTGCGGCAAGCGCAAGGTGCCCACGAACAAATCGCCGCCGAGCAACTCGGCGATGGCTTGCTCAAGCAATTCAAGGCCACTGCCATTACGCGCCGACAGCCAGACCCGCTGGGGTCTGCCATTCTCATCGCGCTGGATTTGCGGCTCGACGCCTTCAAGCAAATCGAGTTTGTTATACACCTCGAGGATCGGCAAGTCCTGGGCACCAATCTCGCCCAGCACCAGCATCACCTGCTCGATCTGCAGCATGCGATCCGGCTCGGCCGCATCGATCACGTGCAACAGCAGGTCGGAATTGCTCGACTCTTCGAGCGTAGACCGAAATGCCTCGACCAGCTTGTGCGGCAAATGACGAATGAAACCTACCGTATCGGCCAGGACAATCGGCCCCAAGTCGTCAAGATCCAGGCGGCGCAGGGTCGGGTCGAGCGTCGCGAACAGTTGGTCGGCCGCGTACACGTCCGACTTGGTGACGTTATTGAACAGCGTGGACTTGCCCGCGTTGGTATAGCCCACCAGGGACACGGTGGGGATATCGGCACGGGAACGGCCACGGCGCGATTGCTCGCGCTGGCTGCGGACTTTCTCCAGGCGGCCCTTGATCTGGCGCAGGCGAACCCGCAACAGACGTCGGTCGGTTTCCAGCTGGGTTTCACCCGGGCCACGCATGCCGATGCCGCCGCCCTGGCGCTCAAGGTGCGTCCAGCCGCGAACCAGCCGTGTGCTCATGTGGTCAAGCTGGGCCAGTTCGACCTGGAGCTTGCCTTCATGGGTACGCGCGCGTTGGGCGAAGATATCGAGAATCAGGCCGGTGCGGTCGATCACGCGACACTCGAAGACACGTTCGAGGTTACGCTCCTGACTCGGCGTGAGGACGTGATTGAAGATCACCAGATCGGCTTCTTCGGCATGGACCAGGTCGCGCAACTCTTCGACCTTGCCGCTGCCAATCAGGTATTTGGCGGTTGGCCGATGACGCGGCACGTTAAAAAACGCAACGGTCTCGGCGCCGGCCGAATTTGCCAACTCCTGAAACTCCTGCGGATCTTCGCGCGCCTCAGGGTCCTGTCCATCCAAGTGAACGAGGATTACTCGCTCACCACCACCGTGGCGCTCAAAGAACAAAGGAGACTCCTATCAGGCGTTACCTGGCTCAGCGTCAGCTGCTTCATCACCGGCTGCGCTAGGCAGACGGATTGGACGAACAGGGACGACTGTCGAGATAGCGTGTTTGTAAACCATCTGGCTGACGGTGTTTTTCAGCAGGATCACGAACTGGTCGAACGACTCGATCGTACCTTGCAACTTGATACCGTTGACCAGATAAATGGAAACCCCCACTTTCTCTTTACGTAAGGTATTCAAGTAAGGGTCTTGTAGCGAATGCCCTTTTGACATGTGCCGCACTCCTTTAAGGATCAATAATAAAAAATCGGAAAAATAAATAGCTCATGGCCGCCACACCCCCAAGGATAGACGGCAATTGCAAGGACTCAGCTCAATATGGAGACCGTTCCCAGGTATTTCAAGGCGCGTGACAGATTGTCGCTGTCCAGGCTGTCCAGCCAGTGCAAATCGCTCCAGCTGCGCAGCCAGGTGAACTGGCGCTTCGCCAATTGGCGCGTGGCAATGATGCCGCGCTCCTGCATTTCGGCTGACGTCAGCTTGCCATCCAGATGATCCCAGACTTGGCGGTAGCCTACAGCACGTATCGAAGGCAACCCCGGATGCAGATTACCTCTTGAACGCAGTGCTACGACCTCCTCCACAAACCCCTGTTCCAACATATTTGTGAATCTTTGTGCAATTCGTTCATGCAGCACCTGGCGATTTGCCGGAGCGATGGCCAGGTTCGCCACAGTATAGGGCAATTGTGACCGGCCATATGCGCCTGCATCAGCACTTTGCGCAGTTTGTTTCAGCCTGTGTTCAGTCATGGTCAGGCCACTGACACGCCAGACTTCCAGGGCACGGGAGAGACGCTGGGGGTCATTGGGGTGAATGCGCGCCGCCGACACCGGATCCACCGCCGCCAACTGATCGTGCAGGGCTTGCCAGCCAAGGCGTGCGGCCTCTTCTTCGAGTTCGGCGCGCACCTGGGCATCGGCCGGCGGCATATCCGCCAGGCCTTCCTGCAAAGCCTTGTAGTAGAGCATCGTGCCGCCGACCAGCAACGGGATGTTACCCCGCGCGGTGATCTCGGCCATGGCGGCCAGGGCGTCGGTACGGAAATCCGCCGCCGAATAGCTCTCGGCCGGGTCGATAATGTCGATCAACCGATGCGGATGCCGCGCCAGCACCTCTTTCGAAGGCTTGGCCGTGCCGATGTCCATGTCCCGGTAAACCAGGGCAGAGTCCACACTGATCAGCTCGCACGGCAGGACCCTGGTCAGTTCGATGGCGAGGTCGGTCTTGCCGGCGGCCGTGGGGCCCATCAGGAAGATCGCGGGGGGTAAGGCACTCATCAGCGACCGCGCAGGAACAGTTTGTCCAGATCATCCAGGCCCATCTGGGTCCAGGTCGGTCGGCCATGGTTGCATTGGCCGCTGCGCTCGGTGTTTTCCATGTCGCGCAGCAGGCCGTTCATTTCCGGCAGGGCCAGGCGACGGTTGGCGCGGATGGCGCCGTGGCAGGCCATGGTGCCGAGCAGTTCATTGATATGCGCCTGAATGCGGTCGCTGGTGCCGTACTCCATCAGGTCCGCCAATACATCGGCGACCAGGCGGTTGGCCTCGGCTTGCTTGAGCAGCGCGGGAATCTGGCGGATGGCCAGGGTCTCCGGGCCCAGGCGTTGCAGTTCGAAGCCCAGCTTCTGGAACACACCGTGGTGCTCTTCGGCGCAATCGGCTTCTCGCTGGCTGACCGCCAGGGATTCGGGCACCAGCAGTGGCTGGCCACTGAGCCCTTCACTGGCCATGGCGATCTTCAGGCGCTCGTACATGATCCGCTCGTGGGCCGCATGCATGTCCACCAGCACCAGGCCGTGGGCGTTTTCCGCGAGGATGTAGATGCCCTTGAGCTGCGCCAGCGCGTAGCCCAAGGGTGGAATATCACCGCCACCCTCGGGCAAGGCAACGGTGCCTGGCTCGGCACCCGGCAGCGGCGCGAAGAACTCACGATAAGCCGCCTGGGCCTCGGCCACCGGCACGGTCGATTGCGGGCGCGGGGTGTATTGATACTGATAACCGGCGCCGGCGCCCGCGTTGGGTGCCGTGTAGTTGGGCTGCTGCGGAGATTGCAGCAAGTTGGCGGCCAAACTCATTTCGCCCTGAGGCCCGAATTCACCGGCCTCGGGACCGCTTGGGCGAACGACCGCCGTCACGATGGGCGCCGACAACTGATCATCCGGACGCACGTCGCCCAAGGCGCGGTGCAAGGTGCCGTACAGGAAGTCATGCACCATGCGCCCATCACGGAAGCGCACTTCGTGCTTGGTCGGGTGCACATTGACGTCAACCACCGAGGGGTCGACCTCAAAAAACAGCACAAACGTCGGATGCCGCCCGTTGAACAACACGTCGCGGTAGGCCTGGCGCACCGCATGGGCCACCAGCTTGTCACGCACTGCCCGGCCATTCACGAAGAAATACTGCAAATCCGCCTGGCTGCGGGAGAAGGTCGGCAAACCGACCCAGCCCCACAGGCGCAAACCATTGCGTTCAATCTCTATCGGCAGCGCCTGCTCCAGAAAGCCGGCTCCGCAGACTGCCGCCACGCGCCGAGCACGCGCGGCGTCGTCATTGGCTTCGTGCAGGCTGAGGATGGTCTTGCCGTTGTGGCGCAGATGGAATGCCACATCGAAACGTGCCAGGGCCAGGCGCTTGATGACTTCCTGCAGGTGGTCGAATTCGGTTTTTTCGGCCTTGAGGAATTTGCGCCGCGCCGGGGTGTTGAAGAACAGGTCGCGCACTTCCACCGAGGTGCCCACCGGATGGGCTGCCGGCTGGACCCGGGGCGCCATGTCACGGCCTTCGGTTTCCACTTGCCAGGCCTGCTCGGCGCCGCGTGTGCGCGAGGTCAGGGTCAAGCGGGCCACGGAGCTGATGGAGGCCAGGGCCTCACCGCGAAAGCCCAGGCTCATCACCCGCTCAAGGTCTTCGAGGTCGCGGATCTTGCTGGTGGCGTGACGGGCCAGGGCCAGCGGCAGGTCATCGGACGAGATGCCGCTGCCATCGTCCCGCACCCGCAGCAGCTTGACGCCGCCCTGCTCCACGTCCACGTCGATGCGTTTGGCGCCGGAGTCGATGCTGTTTTCCAGCAGTTCCTTGATCACCGAGGCCGGACGCTCAACCACCTCGCCCGCAGCGATCTGGTTCGCCAGGCGCGGGCTGAGCAATTCGATACGCGAGCCGCTATTCAAGACAGATTCGCTCATTACTGCGCCGCCAATTCGGTGCCCGGGATGGTCAACACCTGGCCGATTTTCAGCTCATCGGTTTTCAGGTTGTTGGCGCTGCGCAAAGCGGCGGGCGTGACCTGGAAACGTACCGCCAGCATGGCCACGGTGTCGCCGGGCTGTACGCGGTGGTCGCGCGGGCCCTGGGCAATTTTGCCGGAATCACGTAACCAGGCAATGTAAGTGCCCGGGGGCGGGTTCTGTTGGAAGAACTGACGCACACCGGCGCTGATCGAGCGCGCCAAGGCCTGCTGGTGGCTGGCACTGGCGAGCTTGGATGCCTCGTTGGCGTTGGAAATGAATCCGGTCTCGACCAGGATCGACGGGATATCCGGCGACTTCAGCACCATGAACCCGGCTTGTTCCACGCGCTGTTTGTGCAGCGACGTGACCCGGCCGATATTGCTCAGGACCTTCTGGCCGACGTTCAGGCTGGAGGTCAGCGAGGCGGTCATCGACAGGTCGAGCAGTACGCCGGCGAGCATTTTGTCCTTGTCGTCGAGGGACACGTTGCCGGCCCCGCCGATCAGGTCGGAACGGTTTTCGCTGTCGGCCAGCCAACGGGCGGTCTCGGACGTGGCGCCACGATCCGACAGGGCAAACACCGACGCACCGAAAGCGGCGCTGGAAGGTGCGGCGTCGGCGTGGATCGAGACGAACAGGTCCGCGCCCTTCTTGCGGGCGATTTCAGTACGCCCGCGCAACGGAATGAAGTAGTCGCCGGTACGGGTCAGTTCGGCGCGATAACCTTTCATGCCGTTGACCTGGCGTTGCAGTTCGCGGGCGATGGCCAACACCACGTCTTTTTCATGCTGGCCGCGCGAACCGGAGGCGCCCGGGTCTTCGCCACCGTGACCGGCGTCGATCACCACGATAATGTCGCGCTTGCCTGCCGGAGCGGGCGGCGGCGGTGGCAGCTTGACCTGCGGTTGCGAGGGGTTGACCGGCACCGCAGGCACCGTCGCCACGCTGGGCGTCGGCACAGGCGGCGGCGCGGCATCGGCAGGGTTGTCGAACAGGTCGACCACCAGGCGGTTGCCATATTGAGCGTTGGGCGCCAGGGAAAAGCTTTTGGGGGTCACGGCCTTTTTCAGGTCGATGACCACGCGCAGGTCGGTCGGCGTGCGCTGGGCCGAACGCATGGCGGTAATGGGTGTATTGGCGGTGGAGACCTTCAGCGGCGCAGCCAGGCTCGCACCGTTGATGTCGATCACCAGGCGATCAGGCGCCGTGAGGGTAAAGACGCTGTGCTGGACCGGGCCAGACAGGTCGAACACCAGTCGCGTGTTATCCGGCGCTCGCCACAGGCGAACACTTTTCACCTGTGAAGCAGCCAGAGCATTGACAGTCATTGCCGCAAGCAACACCCCCACGACAGCAACCAACGCGCGAAAGCGCATACCTAACCCCACCAATTATTTGAATTCCAGTGCCAAAGCGGCGCACCACGACTGGCCGCGCACGCTCTGGGGCAACAACTTCAACTGACGTCCGTGCTCATGCGGCGTAATGGTAATGGTCATGTCCGGCTTTGGCAAAAAGCCTGTGCCTTTATTTGGCCACTCGATCAGGCATAACGCGTCTTCGTCGAAATAATCACGGATGCCCATGAATTCCAGCTCTTCAGGGTCCACCAGGCGATAGAGGTCGAAGTGGAAAGCGCGAATATTACCGATCTCATAGGGTTCGACCAGGGTGAACGTCGGACTTTTTACCGCGCCGGCATGCCCCAAACCGCGAATGATGCCCCGGGACAGCGTGGTCTTGCCCGCCCCCAGGTCGCCCTCGAGGAAGATCAGCCCCGCCCCGGCCGTGACCTGGGCAATGCGCCGGCCGAGGTCGACCATGGCCTCTTCATCGGCCAGGAAAAAAATCACTTCAGACACGGCGACTGCTCCTCCAACAATTGACGAATGGCCGGTATCAGATCACTGGCGGCCAGGCCGCGGCCAAACGTGCCCTGGCGATCCCCTGCCGTGGCGTGCAACCACACGGCCAGGCAGCTTGCCTCATAAGCGGGCATGCCCTGGGCCAGCAGTGCGCCTACCAGCCCGGCCAACACATCGCCCAGCCCTGCCGTCGCCATCGCGGGATGGCCTTGGTCACAGCGCGAAACACGTCCGTCCGGGCTGGCGATCAAACTGCCGGCCCCCTTGAGAATAGTCACCGCGTTGAATCGCTGGCTCAACGCGCGCGCCACCTTAAGGCGGTCGGCCTGAACCTCGGCTGTCGAAATGCCCAACAGGCGCGCGGCTTCGCCCGGATGCGGGGTGATCACGCAGTTGGCCGGCAGGCTGACGCTGCCGGTCGCCAGTTGATTCAAGGCGTCGGCGTCCCAGACTTGCGGCTGCGGCGCGTTGGCGGCGACGGACAGCAGGCTTTTACCCCAGGATGCGTCACCCAGACCGGGCCCGATAACAATGACCGAGATCTTTTCCAGCAGGCCCATCAGCTGATTGGCCGAACTCACGCCCTTTGTCATCACCTCCGGCAGACGCGCCAGCGCGGCGGGAACATGCTCCACGCGTGTCGCCAGCGACACCATCCCCGCACCACTGCGCAATGCACTTTCGGTACTGAGCAGCGCTGCCCCGCCAAAGCCTCGGTCGCCGCCAATCACCAGCAGGTGGCCAAACTGACCTTTATGCGCGTCCAGCGAACGCGCAGCCAGTTGCGGCAAGTGGCCCGGCAACAACAGCTGAACGTCGGTTATTTCATGTTTTGTCTGAGGCATGCGTCTTCAAGCTCCGATGTCTGGCAGAATTATACGCATCTAACCTGTGGTTTCCCGTGTCTCATGCCCGCTATTACCTCCGATCTGCCCGCCCTCGCCCAATCGATCAAAGACTGGGGCCGCGAGCTGGGCTTCCAGCAAGTCGGCATCAGCGGCCTGGACCTGGCCGAGCATGAACAGCACCTGCAACGCTGGCTCGACGCGGGCTACCACGGCGACATGGACTACATGGGCGCCCACGGCAGCAAACGTTCGCACCCCGACGAGCTGGTGCCGGGCACCTTGCGCGTGGTGTCGCTGCGCATGGATTACCTGCCCGGCGACACCCAGATGGCGCAACTGCTGGCCCAGCCGGAAAAAGCCTATATCTCGCGCTACGCCCTGGGCCGGGACTATCACAAGCTGATCCGCAAGCGCGTGCAGCAACTGGCCGACCGTATCCAGGCGCAGATCGGGCCGTTCGGCTTTCGTGCCTTCGTCGACAGCGCGCCGGTCCTGGAAAAAGCCATCGCCGAACAGGCCGGCCTCGGCTGGATCGGTAAAAACACCCTGGTCCTCAATCGCAAGGCCGGCAGCTATTTCTTCCTCAGCGAACTGTTTGTCGATTTGCCATTGCCGGTGGACCCACCCCACGCCACCGAACACTGCGGCCGCTGCACCGCGTGCCTGGACATCTGTCCTACCAACGCCTTCGTCGGCCCCTACGTGCTGGATGCCCGGCGCTGCATTTCCTACCTGACCATCGAGCTCAAGAGCGCCATTCCCGAAGACCTGCGCCCGCTGATCGGCAACCGTGTATTTGGCTGCGATGACTGTCAGATCGTTTGCCCGTGGAATCGTTTCGCCCGCACCACCGCCGAAAGCGATTTCAAGCCACGGCACAATCTGGATAACGCGGAACTTGCCCAATTGTTTATGTGGGACGAGGATAAATTCCTCAGCAGCACCGAAGGCTCACCTTTGCGCCGCGCCGGTTACGAGCGCTGGCTGCGCAATTTGGCGGTGGGCCTGGGCAATGCGCCGTCGAGCATTGCGGTGCTGGAAGCGTTGAAGGCGCGGCGCGATTACCCGTCGGAAATGGTGCGTGAACATGTGGAGTGGGCGCTCAAGCAACACGCCGCACGCTAGTGGACGTCGTCGTTGTAGACGAACTTGGGCATTTCCCAGTGAAAACGGATCGCCAGCAGGCGCAGTAGAAAGCCGCTGAACAGGGTCAGCAGAATCGCCTGTTCGCTGGGCAATTGCAGATACAGGCACAGCAAGTAGAACCAGGCGGCCAGGAACGACACGCTGGCGTACAGCTCACGGCGAAAGATCAGCGGGATGTCGTTGCAGAAGATGTCTCGCAGGATGCCGCCAAATACGCCGGTGATCACGCCGCTGACCGAGGCCACCAGCATGCCATGCCCCATTTCCAGGGCGGTCATGCAGCCGATCAGGGTGAACGCCACCAAACCCAAAGCATCCAGCGCCAGGAACAGCGAGCGCAGGCGGCGCATCAGCGGTGCGATAAAGATGGTCACCAGCGCGGCCACCGAGGTCAGCACCAGGTATTCAGGGTGCTTGACCCAGGTCAGCGGGTAATGCCCCAGCAGCACATCGCGCACCGACCCGCCACCCAGCGCCGTCACGCAGGCAATCAGCACCACGCCAAACCAGTCCATGCCGCGTCGACCGGCGGACAAGGCGCCGGTCATTGCTTCGGCAGTGATGGCGATGAGGTAGAGCATCAACAGCATGATGGCGATCCTTGCAGGGAGGTCGGCAGTCTAATCATTTGCTGATGGCACCAAAAGGGGGCGCTCCGAGATAAACCCGGTCGCCCTTCAACACTTGGATTTGCAAATCCATTCCAATGTGGGAGGGGGCTTGCCCCCGATGGCGGCCTCTGAGCCGACCAGGATGCTGGATTGGAACGAGTACATATCCGTTTCTGCGGTAACGGCCACTTAGGGTTCCGCCCTGACGGCGGCTCACTTTTGAAAAGCGCAAAAGTAAGC
>NZ_CVTU01000108.1:61022-69201 GCF_900004965.1 Pseudomonas sp. 44 R 15 | reverse complement strand
GCCTGCGTTCGGCCAGCGTGGTTTAACGGGGCGCCTGAGATCAAGATCAAAAGCCAGATCAAGAGCGGCTCGCTTCGCATCGTGGTTGCGGTTGAGCGCTGCTGAGTTGTGTAGATACCTATGCCCCGATAAGGGAGTGTCAGTCAATGAATCCGGGCCTGACACACCGCCATCGGGGGCAAGCCCCCTCCCACATGTCCAGCGGTCGCGCCGATTTCAAGCCTTGATGAAATGCTTGCGGTAATGCTGCAACTCGGCGATCGACTCGCGGATATCGTCCAGCGCCAGGTGCGTGCTGCCCTTATGGAAGCTGTCCTTGACCTCCGGCGCCCAGCGCGCGGCCAGCTCCTTCAAGGTCGACACGTCCAGGTTGCGATAATGGAAGTAGCTTTCCAGCCCCTTCATATGCGTATAAAGGAAGCGCCGGTCCTGGCAGATGCTGTTGCCGCAGATCGGCGACTTGCCCCTGGGTACCCATTTTTCCAGGAAGGCGATGGTTTCGGCTTCGGCCTCGGCCATGCTGATGCGGCTGTCGCGTACCCGCTGGGTCAGGCCCGAGTTGCCATGGGTGCGGGTATTCCACTCATCCATGGTGGCGAGCACGGCATCGCTGTGGTGAATGGCGATCACCGGACCTTCGGCCAAGGTGTTGAGGTTGCTGTCGGTGACAATGGTCGCCATCTCGATGATGACGTCGGTGTCGGGGTTCAGACCGGTCATTTCCAGATCGATCCAAATCAGGTTCTGTGGGTTTTGCATGGCTTGATTCTCTTGGCACCTTGGCGTAGCTGCGCAGTTTAGCAGGCGGCGCCGTGCTAGACTCGCGACCGTTTTACCCAACTTTTGCATTATCGACACGGAACACCAATGGCCAAACGCCAGCTCAATCGTCGCCAAAACTGGCGCATCGAAAAGATTCAAGGTGAACGCGCAGCGCGCGCCGCCAAACGTGAATCCTCCGCCGTGGAAGCGCTCGAGGGCGGCGACCTGGGGCCCGAACAAACCGGCCTGGTGATCGCGCACTTCGGCGTGCAGGTCGAAGTCGAGGCGCTGGAAGGCGAACTCGCAGGCACTGTGTCCCGCTGCCACCTGCGCGCCAACCTGCCCGCGCTGGTAACGGGCGACAAAGTCGTGTGGCGCGCCGGCAACCAGGGCATCGGCGTGATCGTCGCCCAGTTGCCACGCAGTACCGAACTGCGCCGCCCCGACAGCCGCGGTCAGCTCAAACCGGTGGCGGCCAACGTCGACATGATTGTGATCGTGTTCGCGCCGCTGCCCGAGCCCCACGCCAACCTGATCGACCGCTACCTCGTCGCCGCCGAGCATGCCGGTATCCGCCCGCTGCTGCTGCTGAACAAATTCGACTTGATCGATGAACAGAATGCTCCGGCGCTCAACGCTTTGCTGGCGGTCTACCGCACCCTGGGCTACCCGGTGCTGGAAGTGTCGGCCCATCACGGCAACGGCATGGAACAGCTGCAACAGCAGTTGGACGGGCGCATCAGCGTGTTTGTCGGCCAGTCGGGCGTGGGCAAGTCGTCGTTGGTCAACAGCCTGCTGCCGGAAGTCGACACCCGCGTCGGCCCGCTGTCGGAACTGTCCGGCCAGGGTACGCACACCACCACGACCGCACGGCTGTTCCACTTCCCCGGTGGCGGTGAACTGATCGACTCCCCGGGCATTCGTGAATTCGGCCTCGGCCATGTCAGCCGCAGCGACGTGGAAGCAGGCTTCATCGAGTTCAACGACCTGATCGGCACCTGCCGCTTCCGCGACTGCAAACACGACCGCGAGCCGGGCTGTGCACTGCTCAAGGCGCTGGAGGATGGCCGTGTGCAGCAGCAGCGGATGAACAGCTATCGGTCGATTATTGCGAGCTTGCCTGAGAGCAGTTATTGACGGTCAATTTCTTGATACACATAAACCAGGGTGCTGAACGCCCTAGCCCATTGATTTAACAGGAGCAGGCATCAAGAATCCGGGTCAACTGGGTGGCTGATACACACACGCCAGCTTGTATTCGGATTTCCTGATGCCCATAATTGCTCCGTCACCAGCGAAAGCTGGCAGGAGTCTGGATCCTTTTCGGAGTTGATCCAGCGGCGCAGAAGGGGCGAAGCAAGCTCCGCTGCGTGTCGAATGAAGCCGCCTTCGGGCGGCTTTGCTTTTTGTGGGGAATTAACGGTTGGCTCTCTACTATCACCCCAAACAAGGCGATGTACTGCTGTGTGACTTCACACGAGGTTTTGTAGCGCCAGAGATGTTGAAGATCCGTAAGGTCGTAGTGATATCCCCAACCTCTACACATAATCGCAAGCTGTGCACCGTTGTGCCGATTTCCTCGACCGCACCAGAAATCCAGTACGACTGGCACCCTCTACTACGCGCCAACCCACTTCAATCCGACGGTTATAAAGAGCTGTGGGTGAAATGCGACATGATTTACACCGTCAGCTTCGAACGCCTCGACAAATTGCATAGAAAGACTCGCGCCAAGGGTCGAGAGTACTTCGTACCACGCCTGTGCGCTGATGATATGCGCGGCGTAATCGGTGGTATCAAAGCGTACCTGCCACTCTGACCACACATGAAAAAGCCCCGAATGATCGGGGCTTTTTCATGTGTGGCTTATAGAAGCCGCTTACGACCCCGGCGCCGGCGCAGGCACCGTCGGGTCCTTCACCCCACCGTCATCAAACAGGTTCAGCTTTTGACGCAGCTCATGGGCCGGCAGCGGCTCCTGACCTGGCGGGAGCGCGTTCGGGTCCGCCGGCACTTCACCGGGGGCGCCCTCACCCTGTGCAGGCGGTGGCGGCGGCTGATCGCCCTCAATCGCACGCTGGGCCTTTTTGGTCAACACAACGATATCGATACGCCGGTTGATCGGGTTGAACGGATCTTTCGGATCAAACAACTGCGATGACGCAAAGCCCACCACCCGCGCCACTTGCGGGTCCGGATAGCTGCCGGCCACCAGCGCGCGGCGGGCGGCGTTGGCGCGGTTGGCCGAGAGTTCCCAGTTGCCGAAGTCGCCCTGCCCCGCATAGGGCTTGGCATCGGTGTGGCCGCTGACGCTGATCTTGTTCGGCACCGCCTTGATGGTGTCGGCCATGGCCAGCAGGATATCTTCGAAGTACGGCTTCAAGCGCGCGCTGCCGGAATCGAACATCGGCCGGTTGGCGGCGTCGGTGATCTGGATACGCAAGCCTTCCGGAGTGATCTCGAAGGAAATCTGATCCTTGAATTTCAGCAGTTGCGGGTTTTCCTCAACCTTGTTCTGCAGTTCCTGCAGCAACAGCTCCAGGCGCTCTTTCTCGACCTGTTCGGCCATGGTTTCGACCTGATCGCGCTCGATCGGGATTTTCTCCTGAGGCGATTCGGTCTCAACTTCCGGATTGATGGTGCGCTCCGGCGCCAGCTGCGGCGAGCCGCCCAGGTCGATCACGAAGGGTGTACCACTTTCCGAAAAACCAATCGGGTCCTTGAAGTAACCCGCAATGGCGATCTTCTGTTCAGGGGTGGCGGTGGACATCAGCCACAGCACCAGGAAGAACGCCATCATCGCCGTCGCAAAGTCGGCGAAAGCGATTTTCCAGGCGCCGCCGTGATGCCCCGCGGCGAAGCGCTTGACGCGCTTGATGATGATCGGCTGGTTGTTTTCCATGGCTTAGCGACCGCGAACCGCTTGTTCCAGCTCGGAGAAACTTGGGCGATGTTTCGGGTACAAGACCTTGCGCCCGAACTCCACTGCCAGCGACGGCGGCATGCCCGACGCCGAGGCGACCAGGGACGCCTTGATCGCTTCGTAGAGGTTGATTTCTTCCTTGGCGTCATGCGCCAGGGAGGTGGCGAGCGGGCCGAAGAAACCGTAAGCCGCCAGGATACCGAAGAAGGTGCCCACCAGCGCCGCACCGACGTGCATGCCGATGGCCGCCTGATCGCCCTCGCCCAGGGAGGCCATGGTCACCACGATACCCAGTACCGCCGCGACAATACCGAAACCCGGCATGCCGTCGGCAATCCCGGTCACGGCGTGGGAAGGATGCTCCAGCTCTTCCTTGAGGCTGAACAGCTCCATGTCGAACAGGCCTTCGAGCTCATGGGGCGCCATGTTGCCGGAGGACATGATGCGCAGGTAATCGCAGATATACGCGGTCATGCGCTCGTCCTTGAGCACGGCCGGGTACTTGGCGAAGATCGGGCTGGCGGCGGCGTCTTCGATATCCCCTTCGATGGCCATCATGCCTTCGCGGCGGCTCTTGTTGAGGATCTCGTAGACCAGCCCCAGCACTTCCAGATAGAACGTGTGGGAGAAGCGCGAGCTGAACATGCCCAGCGACTTCTTGATCACGTGCATGGTCATGTAGCCCGGGTTGGCCTGCAAGAAGGCACCAAAGGCGGCGCCGCCGATGATCAACACTTCGAAAGGCTGAATCAGCGCGGCAATTTTACCGTGGGACAGGACGTACCCGCCGAGCACACTTGCGATGACGACAATGATGCCGATAATTTTAGCCATAGGGGATCTGTACTTGCGCCGTCGGGTTCATGGACATAGTGGGTGCAGCTGAAAAACTCTTGTTCTACTTATCGGCGAAACTGCGCCAGACTATAGCCCGTTAAGGCGAAAAGCCAATTCAGCCCGTTACGGGTGTGTTGAACACATATGATGATCGCGCCCCAATCATGGCTAATGAAACGACAGTCCCAACTGCAAGACCCACCACCCTCGCCGCCTGGATCCAGCGCCTGGACGACGTGCTGCTGCCCGTTCCCCAGGCCAGCCATGAGCGCGTGTGCAAAGCGATCCGCGACAGCCGCAGCTCATTGAGGGACATCGCCGAGCTGATGCAAGACAGCCCGGCCCTGGTGCTCAGCGTGATGCGCGAGGCCAACAGCCACACCCACGGCAGCCTGGCGGAACCGGCGGAAAACCTCGAAGTGGCGCTCAATCGCCTCGGCCTTAAACGCGCCGAAGAACTGCTGGTGCGCCTGCCGTCAGTGCCGGCCCGCGAGATTCCCGTCGCGCTGCGCCAACTGCTGCTGGTCAGCCAGCACGCGTCCCAGCAAGCCAACGGCCTGTTCGGCAGCCGCCTGGCGCGCCTGTGGCAGGATATCCATTGGGGCAGCCTGCTGTTTCTGTCACCGTTGTGGCCGATGGCCGTGGCCTACCCCAAGCTGCTTGAGGAATGGGAGCTGCGGGTGATCCACAAGGGCGAGTCGGCGCGCAAGGTCGAGCAGCAAGTGTTCGGCGTGCGCCTGCTGGACCTGTGCCTTGGCCTGACTGCGGCCTGGCACCTGCCGATCTGGGTATCCCAGGGCTATAACCTGCTGCTGGGCGAGCGGCGTCTGCTGGTCAAGGCATTGCGTATCGCCCGCGAAGACGACCCGCTGCGCCACCAGCAGTTACTCGACGCCGAACCCAACCTGCGCCGCTGGCTGAATCAGCCGGCCAACACGGTGCTGTTGGCCAACGGCCTGGCGCTGTCGGCGCAGGAGTCCTGGACCTGCCCGCACACCGAGCGCTGGCAATACCTCACTGCGCTGTACCTGCAAGAGCCACTGGGCGATGTGCAGCAGCAGGTTCACCAGCAAGCGGTCACCAGCGCCCGCAGCACCCTGATGCCTGATCTCTGGCACCCGGCGCTGTCGCTGATCTGGCCGTGGCACGTGCAAAAAGTCCATCGTGGCTTGCTGCCCGCGCCGCCGCCCACGGCTGAAGCACTGGCGCTGTGGCGCAACCGTTGCACGGAGCTGCTGGTCGAGCCGAGCCGCTTTGCCAATGCGATGCACCTGACCACGTGCGCCAAGGAAGCCCTGGTCGCCAGCGGCATGCAGCGCGTATTGCTGTTCATGGCCGATCGCGCCTTGAGCACCTTGCGTGTGCATCAGGCCGATGGCTTGCCGAAGGACGCCGCCAACCTGAGCCTGGATGTGGTCAACAGTACATTGCTGCAACGCTTGCTGGAAAAGTCCGCCCAGGTGCGTCTCGGTCCTGACAACCATGCGCAGTTCGCCGCCCTGCTGCCACCGATCCTGCGCCGCCTGTTTACCGGCGAGCACCTGCTGTTGCGCTCGCTGAGCTGTAATGGCCGCGTGGTCATGCTGATGGTGGCGGACCAGGGTGGCGGGCCGTTCTCGGAAACCACCGTGCAAGCCTTCGGCAAAACCGCGCAATGCGTCGAAAAAGCCCTGCACAGCTTTACCAACCGCAGCGCCTGATGCTTGCGCTACAATCGCCCTCCTTTATCGCCAACATTTGTGCCCAGGAGACCTCACATGCCTGACTTCTCTGGCTTGCCGCTGGTGATCGAATGCAGCGACCTGCAAGGTCGCCTTGATGCCGAACACCTGATTCTGGTGGACCTCACCAGTGCCGCCCGCTACGCCGAAGGGCATATCCCCGGCGCGCATTTCGTTGACCCCAGGCGCACCCAGTTGGGCCAACCGCCCGCGCCGGGCCTGCTGCCAAACAAGGCCGACCTGGAAAAGCTGTTCGGCGAGCTGGGCCACACACCCGATGCCACTTATGTGGTGTATGACGACGAAGGCGGCGGCTGGGCCGGGCGTTTTATCTGGATGCTCGACGTGATCGGCCATCAGAAATACCACTACCTCGACGGCGGCCTGCTGGCGTGGCTGGACGAGAAGCACCCGCTATCCACCGAGGTGCCGCCCCCCGTCGGCGGCCCGGTCAGCCTCACCTTGCATGACGGCCCCACCGCCACCCGCGAATACCTGCAAAGCCGGCTGGGCGCGGCTGACCTGGCTATCTGGGACGCACGCGGCCCGCTGGAATACTCCGGTGAAAAAGTCCTCGCGGCCAAAGCCGGGCACATCCCCGGCGCCGTGAACTTCGAGTGGACCGCCGGCATGGACACGGCGCGCAGCCTGCGCATCCGCCGCGACATGCCGCAAATCCTCGAAGACCTCGGGCTGACCCGCGATAAAGAAATCATCACCCACTGCCAGACCCACCACCGCTCTGGCTTCACCTACCTGGTGGCCAAGGCGCTCGGTTATCCACGAGTCAAAGGTTATGCCGGTTCCTGGGGCGAATGGGGCAACCACCCCGACACCCCCGTTGAGATTTAAGGTTTAAGGACAGTTATGAAAAAGCAGTTGTTTATCCTCAGCCAGTATTTGCTGCCACACCACTTGCTCTCGCGCCTGGCCGGCTGCATTGCCGAGTGCCGTGTGCGCTGGTTCAAGAATGCCTTCACCCGCTGGTTCGCCAAGCGTTACCAGGTGGACATGTCCCAGGCGCTGGTTGAAGACCTGACCGCCTACGAGCACTTCAATGCCTTCTTCACCCGCGCACTGAAAGACGGCGCGCGCCCACTGGATCAAAGCCCAGGCGCCGTACTGAGCCCGGCCGACGGTGCCGTCAGCCAGCTCGGCCCGATCGAACATGGCCGTGTGTTCCAGGCCAAGGGCCACAGCTTCAGCGTGCTGGAACTGCTGGGCGGCGACGCTGCGCTGGCTGCGCCGTTCATGGGCGGCGACTTCGCCACCATCTACCTGTCGCCCAAGGACTACCACCGGGTGCATATGCCACTGGCCGGTACCTTGCGCGAGATGGTCTATGTGCCAGGGCGAATTTTCTCGGTGAACCAGACCACCGCCGAGAACGTACCGGAACTGTTTGCGCGTAACGAGCGGGTGGTCTGCCTGTTCGACACCGAACGCGGGCCGATGGCGGTGGTATTGGTGGGCGCGATGATCGTGGCCTCGATTGAGACCGTATGGGCCGGGCTGGTAACGCCGCCCAAGCGCGAACTGAAAACCTTTCGCTACGACGAAGCTGCCCGTGCGCCGATTCACTTGGAAAAAGGTGCGGAGCTGGGGCGCTTCAAGCTGGGTTCGACCGCTATCGTGCTGTTCGGGCCGGATCAGGTGAAATGGACCGAAGCGTCGTTGGCAGGCTCGCCCGTGCAGATGGGCCAGGGTATTGCCCTGCCAAAAGCCTGATTCAGGCACTGTGAAGAACCAAATGTGGGAGGGGGCTTGCCCCCGATGGCGGCCTCTGGGCCGATCAGGATGTTGGATTGGACCGAGTACATATCCGTTTCTGCGGTAACGGCGACTTAGGGTTCCGCCCTGACGGCGGCTCACTTTTGAAAAGCGCAAAAGTAAGCAAAACGCTCTTGCCCCACCACTCGGCACCTCGCTTGGGCTC
>NZ_CVTU01000108.1:33510-60972 GCF_900004965.1 Pseudomonas sp. 44 R 15 | reverse complement strand
GCCAGCGTGGTTTAACGGGGCGCCTGAGATCAAGATCAAAAGCAGATCAAGATCAAGAGCGACTCGCTTCGCATCGTGGTTACGGTTGGGCGCTGCTGAGTTGTGTAGATACCTATGCCCCGATAGCGGTAGCCCAGTCAGAGATGTATTGACTGACCCACCGCCATCGGGGGCAAGTCGAATCGTCGCACCGCCCCTCCCACATTTTTGAGCGCATTTCGTCAGTTAGAGCTGCCCATCACGGTCGCGCAAGCCCAGCAGATACAGCACCCCATCCAACCCCAAGGTAGAGATCGCCTGCTTGGCCGACTGCTTGACCAACGGCTTGGCACGGAACGCCACGCCCAGCCCGGCAATCGCCAGCATTGGCAAGTCGTTCGCGCCGTCGCCGACCGCAATGGTCTGTTCCAGGCGCAAGCCTTCCTTGTGCGCCAGCTCCCTGAGCAGGTCCGCCTTGCGTTGTGCATCGACAATCGGCTCCACCGCCACGCCGGTCACTTTGCCATCCACCACTTCCAGCTCGTTGGCAAACACGTAGTCAATGCCCAGCTTGGCCTGCAGCTGCTTGGCAAAATAGGTGAAGCCACCGGACAGGATGGCCGTTTTGTAGCCCAGGCGCTTGAGCTCGGCGAACAGGGTTTCGGCGCCTTCGGTCAGGCGCAGGGAAGCGCCGATGGAATCGAGCACGCTCACGTCCAGGCCCTTGAGCAGCGCCAGGCGCTCCTTGAAGCTGGCGCGAAAATCCAGCTCGCCCGCCATCGCCCGCTCGGTAATCTCGCTGACCTGTTCGCCCACACCCGCCGCCTTGGCCAGCTCGTCGATGACTTCGGCTTCGATCAGGGTCGAGTCCATGTCGAACACCGCCAGACGACGATTGCGCCGGAACAGCGAATCTTCCTGGAAGGCGATGTCGACATTCAGCTCCTGGGCCACGCTCAGGAATTCGGCGCGCAGCGCTTGCGCATCGGCCGGCTCACCGCGCACAGAGAACTCGATGCAGCCCTTGCCTTTGTCCGCCGGCGTGTCCAGCGGCATACGTCCCGACAGGCGGTCGATATGGTCGATGTTCAACCCGTAATGCGCCGTGATCGAGCTGACGCGCTGCAGTTGTTCGGCCGTTACCTTGCGGGTGAGCAACGTCACGATATGGCGCTTTTTGCCCTGGCCTTCGACCCAATGCTGGTAATCGGCTTCGGACACCGGCGTGAAACGCACCTGCTGATCGAGTTTGTAGGCCGTGAACAGAATGTCCTTGAGGACAGACGATGCCTGCTCGGTGCTGGGAATTTCCACCAGGATGCCGAACGACAGGGTGTCGTGGATCACCGCCTGGCCGATGTCGAGAATGTTCACACCACCCTGGGCCAGAACACCGGTAATGGCAGCGGTGAGACCCGGTCGGTCAAGACCTGTGATGTTGATCAGGACAATTTCGCGCAAAGCGCACCCCCAGGCTGGAAAAAAACCGCATTCTACCCACTTTCAGTGACCATCGGGCACAGCCAGCGCTTTGCCGGTCATGGGCCTGTCGCTATACTGCGCGTCAACTTCACGGACCAAGAGCCGAGCGCAAGTGAACCGGCCCACGCCAGTAAAAACCGATAACTTCTTCCTGCTGATCTTCCGGGCACTGCGCCACCGCCGTGTACCGATCGCATTACGCATCGCCAGCCATAACGTGATCCTGGTCGCTCTGGCCCTGGTGATCTACGCCTGCGTGATGGGTTTGCAGTTCAAGCAGGCCATGCATGAGCAAGCCGACGCCCTGGGCGAGAGCCTGACCACCCAGACCGCCACCTCGGCGACTGAGTTGCTGGTGTCCAACGACATTCTCAGCCTCAACGTGCTGCTCAACAACCTGACCAAGAACCCGCTGGTGGCCCACGCTGCTATCTATAGCGTGGACAACCGGATCATGGCCGAAGCCGGGCAGCGCCCGAAAAACGGCCTGCTGGGCGAAGCCGAGGGCCTGTACCAGAGCAATATCACGTTTCAGGATGTGAAAGCCGGCCAATTGCGCATCAGCCTGGACATGCAACAGTTCCAGCAACCGATGACCATCAGCCTGCAAAGCATGGGCATCCTGAGCGCGATCCTGTTGGCCCTGGCCCTGGCCTTAAGCCTGCGCCTGGGCCGGCATATCTCCACGCCGTTGATGCAACTGCGCATCTGGCTGCGCGATATCAACGAACATACCCCGGCCACCGACCGCCAGGACGAAATCGGCGACCTCGCGCGCCAGCTGCATGCCAGCTTCGCGCCGGAGCCGACGGTACCTGAGGTTGAACCCGAGCCGGAGTACGACGAGGCCGACTACAACGACGACGAGCCTGAGTTTGAAGTGCGCGACCTGCGTGACCCAGGCTTTGACGAAAGCGCTCCGGTGGCCGGTTTGAAGCCTGCGCCACGGCATGTGATCAAGGCCGAAGAAGACGAGCTGGATGACGAAGACCCGTTCGCCGACCTGCGCGATACCGCAGACACCGCGCCTGCCGTAGCGCCGAAAGCGCTTGCGACCAAGAGCACCGAGCCCCAGTACAGCGCCGTACTCGCCGTGCAGCTCGGTGCTCAGGAGCAACTGCGCCGCCTGCCCCGCGCCCGCTTGACGGAATTGCTGGAACGCTACCGCGACTGTCTCGACCAGGCGGCCTCGCTCTACCAGAGCGAACTGCACACCCTGAACGACGGCAGCACGTTGATGCTGTTCCACAGCGAAGACAGCGGCGAAGATTACCTGACCAACGCCATCTGCTGCGGCGAGTTGCTGCGCGCCCTGGGCCATGCCTTGCAGATCGAAGTGGCGGACAGCGGCATTACCTTGCAATTGCAGTTGGGCCTGACGGTGGGCGATGACCTGTTCGGCATCAGCCAGATCGACCTCTTGCTGACCGAGATTGCCCAGGATGCCCTGGCCTTGTCCCAGCACAGCCGCAACCTGCTGCTGGTGGAGCGCAAGATCAGTGAAGACACGCTGATTCGCCAGCGCGCACGCATCCGCCCGATTGCCAGCCCTGAGGGCGCCAGCTGTGTGGAGCGTTTGATGGAGCCGTATCCGTCGATGCTGGAGCGCCAGCTGGCGCGGATGCATGAGACCCGTAACAAGAATTGAAGAACACCGCTAAACCCAATGTGGGAGGGGGCTTGCCCCCGATGGCGGCCTCTGGGCCGACCAGGATGCTGGATCAGACCGAGTACATATCCGTTTCTGCGGTAACGACCACTTAGGGTTCCGCCCTGACGGCGGCTCACTTTTGAAAAGCGCAAAAGTAAGCAAAACGCTCTTGCCCCACCACTCGGCACCTCGCTTAGGCTCGGTGTGCCCTCTCTCCGGCTTGAATCCGTGGACCGCCGCAATGGGCCATCCCTGGCCCAGTGCGGCTAACCCGGCGTCCTGCCGGGTTGCCCACGGATTCAAGCCTGCGTTCGGCCAGCGTGGTTTAACGGGGCGCCTGAGATCAAAAGCAGATCAAGATCAAGAGCGGCTCGCTTCGCATCGTGGTTACGGTGGGGGCTACAGAGTTGTGTAGATACTTATGCCCCGATAGCGCTAGTCCAGTCAGAGATGCATTAACTGACCCACCTCAATCGGGGGCAAGCCCCCTCCCACAGTTAATTTGTGGCGCAGCTTAAATTGCAGCCCAAACAAAAGGCCCGCTTACTCAGCGGGCCTTTTGTTTGCCTGGCATTCAGATCAAAACCTGAACACTTCCAGATCCGTACGAATCGGTGTTGCCATCGGCATCTTCGGTTTTTCCGGGGTTGCGGGCTTGGCTTGTGCCGGTGCCTGCTTGCGCGGTGCCTCGGCAATCGGCGGCTGGTTGGCCAGCGGCTTGAGCGCCACCGACAGCTGCTGCGCCAGGTGCTGCAACAATACGCCCTGGGCCTGGACCTGGGACGCGGTGGTGCCGGCATGTTCTTCCTGCAGGTGCACGATACGGTTGTCCCGTACTTGCCCGCGACGGTCGATCAAGCGCCACTGTGCATCCAGGATCGCCGGTTGCGACTTGCCGGAGTCAAGCCGTGTGATGGTCAGCAACACTTGCACATCCGGGGAAAACCCCGATGGGCCTGGCGCCAGGACCACGCGCTGGCTGTCCAACTGACCGGCCACCTGACGCAACATCAACTGGTTGATATCGGAAGAAAGGCTACCCGCCCAACGACCATCCGTGGAACCTTGCAGGCTTCCGTCGTTCTGACGTTGGAGCAGGGTCTCGCGTTGCAGGTAATCAGCAACGATGACCGGACCCAGCAGGACCGCCATGCCGGCGGTTTGTGCTGGCTGAGCCGGACTTCCGCTGTCCAGCTGGTACAGCGACACCGGCTGGTGCGTGCTGCAACCCGCCAGCCCTAATAGGCCAGCGAGCATCAAAAATAGAGGAAGGCGTGGAGCAGTCATCATCCCATCCAGGTGGCTGCCACAAGGCGAACCACAATGTAATACTAAAAATAACCTAAACACGCTCGGCCACGCCGGCGCTGGAAAGGCCATATCATCCGTGAATATGCGCCATGACTCCAGCGCCAAAGCGTCGATCTACGCGTTAAATCGTAGATCGAGGCCTCTAGTACGCCTTAAGCAGGCGTTTCTACCAACAAAGCATCCACCCGCTGGAAGCCTCGAGGCAGTTTGTTGCCGCGTCGACCGCGCTCGCCCTTGTAGTGCTCAAGGTCGTCAGGGCGCAGCGACAGCGTGCGCTTGCCGGCCTGAAGCACCAGCGTAGCGCCTTCGGGGATGACGGCAATGTCGGTCACGTACTCTTCGCGACTGGCCACACGCTCTCCCGGGATACCAATGATCTTGTTGCCCTTGCCCTTGCCCAGCTGCGGCAGGTCGCTGATCTTGAACACCAGCAGACGCCCTTCGGTGGTCACCGAGGCCAGCCAGTTGTGCTCACGATCCTCCACCGGTCGCGGCAGGATCACCTTGGCATTGTTCGGCAAGCTCAGCAGCGCCTTGCCCGCCTTGTTCTTGGCCTGCAGGTCTTCACCCTTGACCACGAATCCGTAACCGGCGTCGGAGGCGATGACATACAACGAATCATCGTCCGGCAGCAGCACGCACTCGAAATTCGCCCCCGGTGGCGGTGTAAGGCGCCCGGTCAGCGGCTCGCCCTGCCCCCGTGCGGAAGGCAGCGTGTGGGCCGGCACCGAATAACTGCGCCCGGTCGAGTCGATAAACACCGCAAACTGGTTGGAACGTCCGGCGGCGGCGGTTTTGAAGCCATCACCGGCCTTGTACGAAAGCCCGGTGGCGTCAATATCATGCCCTTTGGCGGAGCGAACCCAACCCTTTTCCGACAGAACGACGGTAATTTTCTCGTTAGGCAGCAGCTCGGTTTCTGTCAGAGCTTTCGCTTCCGCACGCTCGACAATCGGCGACCGGCGGTCATCGCCGTAGGTTTCGGCGTCCTTGATCAGCTCGCTGCGCACCAGCTTCTTGAGCTTGGCTTCACTGCCCAGCAGCGCCTGCAGCTTGGCTTGTTCCTTGAGCAGTGCGTCCTGCTCGTCGCGCAGCTTCATTTCTTCCAGTCGCGCCAACTGGCGCAAGCGGGTGTCGAGGATGTAGTCAGCCTGGATCTCGCTCAATTCGAAACGCGCGATCAGCTCGGCTTTCGGGTGCTCGGCGGTACGGATGATATGGATCACTTCATCCAGGTTGAGGTAGGCGATCAACAAGCCGTCCAACAGGTGCAGGCGGCGCTCGACCTTATCCAGGCGAAATTGCAGGCGCCGGCGCACGGTCTGTACGCGAAACTCCAGCCATTCCACCAGCAGGTTGCGCAGGTTCTTGAGCTGCGGCTTGCCGTCCAGGCCGATGATGTTGACGTTGACCCGATAGCTGGACTCCAGGTCGGTGCTGGCAAACAGATGCTGCATCAGCACTGCATGATCCACCCGGCTGTTGGTCGGGATGATCACGATGCGGCAAGGGTTCTCGTGGTCGGACTCATCGCGCAAGTCGGCGACCTGCGGCAGTTTCGACGGCTTGGCCTGCATCAGCGCGGCGATCTGCTCCAGCACCTTGGCGCCGGACACCTGATGCGGCAACGCGGTCACGATAATGTCGCCGTCTTCGACGTGATACACCGCGCGCATGCGCACCGAGCCCTTGCCGGTTTCGTACATTTTCAGCAGGTCGGCGCGCGGCGTGATGATTTCCGCTTCGGTCGGGTAGTCCGGGCCCTGGATATGCTCGCAGAGCTGCTCGACCGTGGCTTT
This sequence comes from Pseudomonas sp. 44 R 15, assembly GCF_900004965.1. Lineage (NCBI taxonomy): Bacteria > Pseudomonadati > Pseudomonadota > Gammaproteobacteria > Pseudomonadales > Pseudomonadaceae > Pseudomonas > Pseudomonas sp. 44 R 15. The sequence continues at coordinate 54,750 of NZ_CVTU01000108.1, read as the reverse complement.
TGGCTCATCCAACAGGCGAACGCAGGCGGCGGCGACTTCGCGCAGGTTGTGCGGCGGCACATCGGTGGCCATGCCGACAGCGATGCCGGTGGTGCCATTGAGCAGAATATTCGGCAAACGTGCCGGCAACACCAGGGGTTCGTCGAGGGTGCCGTCAAAGTTGGGCCCCCAGTTCGCGGTGCCCTGGCCCAGCTCGCTGAGCAATACTTCCGAATAACGCGACAGACGCGCCTCGGTGTAACGCATGGCGGCGAAGGACTTGGGATCATCCGGCGCGCCCCAGTTACCCTGGCCGTCGACCAGGGTGTAGCGGTAGCTGAACGGCTGGGCCATCAGCACCATGGCTTCGTAGCAGGCCGAATCGCCGTGGGGGTGGAACTTGCCGAGCACGTCACCGACGGTACGCGCCGACTTCTTGTGCTTGGAATCGGCGTCCAGGCCCAACTCACTCATGGCGTAGATAATGCGCCGTTGTACCGGCTTCAGGCCGTCGCCGATATGCGGCAGGGCACGGTCCATGATCACGTACATGGAGTAGTTGAGGTAGGCATTTTCGGTGAAGTCAGCCAGCGATCGGCGTTCTACGCCATCTAAGCTGTCTGCGAGGATGTCACTCATGCGGGCCTCATCGTTGGGTAAGGCGCAGCGGAACTGCCGCTGCGCTGATTCAATTCAAAAAAGTCGCGGCTCATGGCTGGGCACTCCAGCCACCGGCCGGGGCGGCAAACCGATAGACCACCGGACGCTTTTCACCGTCGGCACGCGCGCCAAAATTATTGTCGATACCAATCCAGGCGCCGTCGGCGTCCACCACCAGGGCTTCGGCCAGGCCATAAGGTTGGGGGTAACGCCGTTCGGGCGTCAGGGTTTCGTCGGCAAACGACCAGCACAGCTCAACCTTGGCCGTCACCGTATCGCGTCGGCAAATCTGGAATGCATTGCGCTCCAGGGTGAACAGCTTGTCGTTGAACAGCGCCAGGTCGGCAAAATCCTTGGACACGGCCTTGGCGTTGGTGAACTGCGCCGGCTGCACTTCCAGCCCGGCCTCGCTCAACAATACGCAAGCCCCCTCGCAATCCCACACGCTCTGTCCGCGCTTGATCGAGATCAGGCCACGACGCTCACGCTCGGCGGCGAGCCAGATCTGATTGCCTTGCGGGTTCACCGTCAGGCCTTCGAACAACGCATTGAAGTGCAGCAGCATGCCGCTGGCCCGCGCCTCGCGTACCATGCCCGGGGCGATCTTCAACCACTCGGGCGCACCGGCTGCCGGTACCTGCAACACCGCCGCATGGGCTTCGCTGACGATGTAGCGGTTGCCTGCGGCATCACAGCTGATGCCTTCGAAATCCAGGTCTCCACCGCGAATGAACGAAGCCGCCTTGGTGCGCGAGCGCAACCCCCACGGCAGGCCGGATTCGGGCACCGGGGGTACGTCGATCGTCAATGCCTCGGCGTTCCAGGTCGGCTCGCGGGTGTCCAGACGATAAATCCGGTCATCATCGCGGTCCGATACCGTCCACAGGTCCTTGCCGCACAGCGCCAGGCCCGACAGGTTGCCGCCGCGCATGCCGTCTACCGGATGTTCGGACACCAACTTGAGCTCAGCCACGGGCGCGGCCACCCCATCGGTGGCTGCCAACCCGCACACCATCAGGATCGCCAGGGCGACGCCTGTGCGCATCAGCCCAATACCTCGGCCAGGTTGCCTTTGGATTCGAGCCAGGCCTTGCGATCCGGCGCACGCTTTTTCGCCAGCAGCATGTCCATCATTTCCGAAGTGCCGGCGAAGTCTTCCAGGGTCAACTGCACCAGGCGCCGGGTGTTCGGGTCCATGGTGGTTTCGCGCAGTTGCGGCGGGTTCATTTCACCCAGGCCCTTGAATCGCGTGACCTGTGGCTTGCCGCGCTTCTTCTCTGCCACCAGGCGATCGAGGATGCCATCGCGCTCGGCTTCGTCCAGGGCGTAGAAAATCTCCTTGCCCAGGTCGATGCGGTACAGCGGCGGCATGGCGACGTAGACGTGACCGGCATCCACCAACGGGCGGAAGTGCTGCACGAACAACGCGCACAGCAAGGTAGCAATGTGCAGGCCGTCGGAGTCGGCATCGGCGAGGATGCAGATCTTGCCGTAGCGCAGCTGGCTCATGTCCGCTGCGCCAGGGTCGACCCCAATGGCCACGGCGATGTTGTGTACTTCCTGGCTGGCCAGTACTTCGCTGCCATCGACTTCCCAGGTGTTGAGGATCTTGCCGCGCAACGGCAGGATCGCCTGGAATTCCTTGTCCCGTGCTTGCTTGGCGGAACCGCCGGCGGAATCACCTTCCACCAGGAACAGCTCGGAGCGCATCGGGTCCTGCCCGGCGCAATCGGCCAGCTTGCCGGGCAATGCCGGCCCCTGGGTGATGCGCTTGCGCTCGACTTTCTTGCTGGCCTTGAGGCGACGACCGGCGTTGTTGATCGCCAGCTCCGCCAGGGCCAGGCCCAGTTCCGGGTGCTCGTTGAGCCACAGACTGAAGGCATCCTTGACCACACCGGAGACAAACGCCGCCGCCTCGCGGGAGGACAGGCGCTCCTTGGTCTGGCCGGAGAACTGCGGCTCCTGCATTTTCATCGACAGCACGAACGCAATGCGCTCCCACACGTCTTCCGGCGCCAGCTTCACGCCGCGCGGCAGCAGGCTGCGGTATTCGCAGAATTCGCGCATGGCGTCCAGCAAGCCCTGGCGCAAGCCGTTGACGTGGGTGCCGCCCTGGGCGGTGGGGATCAGGTTGACGTAGCTTTCCTGCACGCTGTCGCCGCCTTCGGGCAACCACAACAACGCCCAGTCGACGGCTTCCTTGTTACCGGCCAGGCTGCCGCAGAACGGCGCGTTGGGCAGGCGTTCGAAGTCGCTGACCGAATCTTCCAGGTAGGAGCGCAGGCCGTCTTCGTAGTGCCACTCGACCTTTTCGCCGGTGCCTTTGTCTTCAAAGCTCACCAACAGGCCCGGGCACAGCACGGCCTTGGCCTTGAGCACATGCTTGAGACGGCTGATGGAGAATTTCGGCGAATCGAAGTATTTCGGGTCCGGCGCGAAGTACACGCTGGTCCCGGTGTTGCGCTTGCCGACAGTGCCGACCACTTCCAGCTCGGTGGCTTTGTAGCCATCGGCGAAGGTCATCTGGTATTCGTTGCCGTCACGCTTGACCTTGACCCTGACCTGCGTGGACAAGGCGTTGACCACGGAAATCCCCACGCCGTGCAAGCCGCCGGAGAACTGGTAGTTCTTGTTGGAGAACTTGCCGCCGGCATGCAGTTTGGTGAGGATCAGTTCGACGCCCGATACACCCTCTTCCGGGTGAATGTCCACCGGCATGCCGCGACCGTCGTCGGACACTTCCAGGGAGTGGTCGGCGTGGAGAATGACCTGCACCGACTTGGCGTGCCCGGCCAAGGCTTCGTCGACACTGTTGTCGATGACTTCCTGGGCAAGGTGGTTCGGCCGACTGGTGTCGGTGTACATGCCGGGGCGTTTGCGCACCGGGTCGAGGCCCGAGAGGACTTCGATGGCGTCGGCGTTATAAGAGCTAGCGCTGGGAGTGGCCATGGGGTCTCGTCGTGAGTCGTTCGATTAAAAAATGACCTGCGATTTTTACAGTGACGAAAAATCGAAGGATTGATACTGATCAGCGCCAATGCCGGCAAAGCTCAACAATGCCGGCAATTGCTGGGCAAACCCTTGGTAACCGTGGTCGCCACCGGCCTGGATGCGCAAGGCACAGGCCCGGTAATACTGCTGGGCCAGGCGATAATCCAGGGTTTCGTCCCCGGTCTGCAACCACACCTGATAACGCGCGGCGTCCTGAGGAGCCGGTACTTCCAGCTCGGCCAACGCCGTGACGTGGTCGAGGGTCAACTCCCAGCTTTCGTCGGTGTAGAGGTTCTTCTGGGTTCCCAGGTAGCCGTCAAACATCCGATGGGGGCTGACCGCCGGGTTGACCAGCAGCGCCTTGAGGCCATGGCGTTCGGCAAGATGGGTTGCATAGTAGCCGCCCAATGAACTGCCGACCAGCAGCGGCCTGCCCAGTTCTGCGATGGCCTCCTCCAATTGAGGAATCGCCTGACGCGGATGGTGATGCAGCGCCGGAACACGCAGCTGCTCGGACAGGCCAAGCTTGCCCATTACGGTGATCAACTGGCTGGCCTTGTTGGAGGCCGGCGCACTGTTGAAACCGTGAATATAGAGGATCGAAGCGGACATGCCGGGCTCTCCGTGACTCAGCCAAAGAGGCGCAGTTTACAGGGATAAGGGGCCTGTGTGAGAACCCATGTGGGAGGGGGCTTGCCCCCGATGGCTGAGTGTCAGTCAGCACATGTGGCAGCTGACACACCGCAATCGGGGGCAAGCCCCCTCCCACCTTTTAATCAGCGTTTACAGCTATTAATAGCCGTTGCTGCCGTAGTCGACGGTAAAAGCGAAATCCTTGACCCGCTCCACCCCGGTCTCCAACCGCCCGTCGGCATGCAAACGCAGCCAGCGATAGCCTGGGGCCTGGTCGCTGACCTGGAAGTCCTCACTGCCCGGTGCGAACTGGATGCAGGTGGACGGCGATGCCAGCAGGCGCACGCCGTTGCGCTCGCCGTCGATTTCCTGGTGCACATGGCCCCACAAAACCGCTTTCACTTGGGGGAAGCGGTCAAGCACGGCAAACAGCGCATCCGGATTGCGCAGGCCGATAGGCTCCATCCAGGCGCAGCCGATCGACACCGGGTGATGATGCAGGCACACCAGGTGATGCCGGTTCGGCGCTTCGCTCAAGGCCTGGACGAGCAGTTGCAGCTGCTGGTCCTGCAGGTAGCCGGGCACGGAACCGGGGACGGCGGAGTCCAGCAGGGTCACGCGCCAGTTGCCGACGTCAACCACCGGCTCCAGCAGGTCGCTGTGCACGGCAGCGTCGGCCATGATCTGCGTTTCATCGTGGTTGCCGGGCAGCCAGCGCGCGGGAGCGCCCATCGGCGCGGTCATGTCGCGAAATTGCTGGTATGACGCCAGTGTGCCGTCCTGGGACAGATCCCCCGTGGCCAGCACCAGATCGACAGGCGGCTGCTGCTCGCGCACAAGATCAATCACCCGCTGCAGGCTGTCGCGGGTATTCATGCCCAGCAGCGTGACGTCTGCATCGGCAAACAAATGGCTGTCGGACAGTTGCACCAACAGCACAGCGTCAGGGTTCATGGCGGATACGCTCGGCAAGGCGCTCTCCCTAGCGGTCACAGGAATAGACAGGTGGGGCAATTATGCTGGGGCAGGACACAAAGAGGAAACCCAGGGAAACAAACGCAGTTCACATCTACCGCACGACTTCGAACTCATGGCCCAGGGCCAGGCAGTGACTCAGCCATTCGCCGAGGAACACATTGAGCTGGGCTTTCTCATCGGGCTGGTGCATGAACACATTCGGGTAAGGATAGATGCTGCGAAAGCGTCGCGCATGTTCGGCGCTGATCACTTCGGCCATGCGTGCATCGTGGTACACCTGCACTTCCAGCTGCGGCACCGGCAGCCAGGGCAGGCTGTGCTCCTGGCGCACGCGCAGGGTGGTGGTGTACGGGCAATTGACGATGACTTCCAGGGTCAGCACGCCCAGCATCTGGTCGCCGTGGGTCACGGCAATGCGCCGCGCCTGGGGCGTGTGGCGCATGTCGGGGAGCAGGCGCATCAGCCGCGCATAGTTGGCCTCGCATGCGGCTTGCAGCCCGATAAGGTCAACCCGGTAACGTTCCCGTGCCTTTACTGCCATAGCCCCCTCACTTCCGCGCGATTAAGCGCAAGCCATTGCAGGGCGATGATGCTGGCTGCATTGGAAATCCTGCCGTCGCGCACAGCCTGGAAGGCATCTTCGAATGCCCAGGTGGTCACGCGGATATCTTCGGCCTCTTCTTCCAATCCATGGATACCACCGGCCTGTGAGCTGTCGCAACGGCCCAGGTACAGGTGGACGAACTCGGTACTGCCGCCAGGCGACGGGAAATACTTGGTGATCGGCCACAGCGCGGAGAACGTCAGCCCAGCTTCCTCTTCGGCTTCGCGGTGTGCAACCTCCTCGGGTTGCTCGTCCTTGTCGATCAGGCCGGCGACCATTTCCACCAGCCACGGGTTGTCGGCACGCCCCATGGCGCCGACGCGGAACTGCTCGATCAGCACCACTTCATCGCGCTGCGGATCGTAGGGCAGTACGCACACCGCATCATGGCGCACAAACACTTCACGATTGATCACGCGGCTCATGCCGCCGTCGAACTTCTCGTGGCGCAGTTGCACCCGATCGAGCTGATAGAAGCCCTTGTAAGCAGAGTCGCGCTGAACAATCTCGATATTCTTCGGCGTCGACTTCGTAAAGTCCGTCATATTCTTCCTCGTCATAAGCCGTGCAGTGGGCGCCATCCTAACGCGCCCAAGTGGCTCGGCGCAGCCCCTTTCCGGTTGCCGGGATAGACGGCGGGCGTCAAACTCACACTAATCAGTCTAGTGGCGAACTGGCGGCCCTGTTGGCAGTCCAAGCGCTACTCTTTTCGCTTTCCATCGATTTACGAAGGACACACATGTCGCTTTTAAAAATCGCCTCCATGGCTTGTATTGCCTTGACCCTGGGTGCCTGCCAGAGCCTGTTCCAGCCCGGCCAGCTCAAACCGCTGGACGTCACCACCGACAAGTCGGAGCAGATCAAGCCCGGCTGCGGCAGCCCTGATTGTCCGCTGGTGAACATCGACACCGTGCATTTCCCCGCCGACCCGCAACTGGACAAACTGGTCGAGCAGCGCCTGCTGCAGATGACCCGCACCACGCCCGGCGCCGGCGTCCCTGCGACCCTGAATGCCTACCGGGACACATTCCTGCGCGAATCCCCCGACCGCCACAGCATGTACTTGCAGGCCAAGGTACGTGAGCAGCATGACGGACTGGTGATCGTTGAAGTGTCCAGCTACCTGGACACCGGCGTGGCCCACGGTGAACCTGGCCGCGGATTCATCAACTATTCACGGGTGCTGCACAAGGAATTGGGCCTGGCCGACATGCTGTTGCCCGGCCAGGAGCAGGCCTTCTGGAATACCGCAAAAGTTGCCCACAACAGCTGGTTGATCAACACCAAGATGGACCGCGACCCGGAGTTCGTGAAGAACTGGCCGTTCCAGAAAACCCCGAACGTGGCCTTGACCAGCGGCGGCGTGGTGCTCAAGTACAACGTCACCACCATCGCCCCCTACGCCCAGGGGCTGATCGAAATCACCATCCCCTATGCACGCCTGACCGGTGTGATCAAGCCTGAGCTGATGCCCGCGCGCCACTGACCGCCCGCCCCAGGATGAACTGCAGCAACCCTGCCAGCAGCAATGCCGGCAGGGTTGCGCCAATATCCGGGTACAGGTGCGCCAGCAGGTGGTAGGTGCCGATGCCGCCCAGCCACGCCAGCAGCGCCGGCCAATGCAGTTGGGTCACCGCGCCCTGGCGCCGACGGCGCAGGATGAAGTGATCCACCAGTACCACGCCGAACAGTGGCGCAAACACTGAGCCGATCAGCAACAGGAAGTTCTGGTATTGCGCCAGGGGCGCCAGGCAGGCAATCACGGTGCAAATCACACCGATGGCCAACGCCAGGTGCTCGACTTTCAAACGCAGCAGCATCCCGCTCGACACCGCCGCCGAGTGAATATCGGCAAAGGCATTTTCCGACTCGTCCAGCAGGATCAGCAACAGCGGAATACCCAGGCCGGCGCCGGCCAGGGCCAGCAGCAGCGCATTGACTTCAGCGCTGGGCGCAAAGGCCAGGGTGTAGGCCACCCCCAGGCTCATCAGCCAGAAGTTACCGATAAAGAACCCCAGCGCGGTGCCGCCGAACACGCTTTTCGTGCGCTTGCCAAAGCGTGAGTAGTCGGCGATCAGCGGCAGCCACGACAGCGGCATGGCGATGGCAATGTCAAAGCCCACCGCAAACGGCATCGAGCCGTCACCGGCCTGGGCCCACAGCGCGACGAGGTCGGCCTTGGCAAACAGGTTCCAGGTCAGCCACAGACAGGCCGCGAGCAGCAGCCAGATGCCCCATTTGCGCAGGATTTGCCGCACGAAGGTCAGCGGGCCACTCACCGCCAGCACGGTGGCAAGGCCACCAAACAACACGGTCCACAACAAGGGGCTCGCCAACAGGCTGCCCTCGCTGAACGCACGCGTACCCAACAAGCTGGCGGCATCGCGCATGACGATGATTTCGAATGAACCCCAGCCAATCAATTGCAGCAGGTTCAACAGCGCCGGCAGGCTCGCACCGCGGCTACCGAGGCTGAGCTTGAGCGCGGCCATGGCGGACAGCCCAGTGTCGCTGCCGATCACGCCGACGGCGGCCAGCAACAGCACGCCGACCAGGGTGCCGAGCAAGATGGCCAGCAATGAACCCGACAACCCCAGGCCCGGCGCCAGTAAGGCGCCGGTTTGCAGGACCATCAGGCCGATACCGAGGGAGAACCACAGGGAGAACAGGTCGCGGGCGCCGAAGACGCGCTTGTCCTGGGGGACTGCAATGTCCGGCGAATAGGTGCTCGGTTGAATGCTCAAGGGTGGAATCTCTGAGGGGCTGATCGTTCCCACGCTCTGCGTGGGAATGCCGCGTTGGACGCTCTGCGTCCGCCTTTGTGACGCAGAGCGTCACGGGATGCATTCCCACGCAGAGCGTAGGAACGATCATGGGTTTCAGACCTTCTTATAGAGCTGACTGCCTTCCTGCCTGAACCGCTCCGCCTGCTCGGCCAAGCCCTTGGCCACGTCCACATCCACCGCTTCAATGCGCTGGTTGGCCGCGTACTCACGCACTTCGTGGGTGACTTTCATCGAGCAGAATTTCGGCCCGCACATCGAACAGAAATGCGCGACCTTGGCGGACTCTTTCGGCAGGGTCTCGTCGTGAAACGCCCGCGCGGTGTCCGGGTCCAGGCCCAGGTTGAACTGGTCTTCCCAACGGAATTCGAAGCGCGCCTTGCTCAGCGCGTTGTCGCGAATCTGTGCGCCCGGATGGCCTTTGGCGAGGTCGGCGGCGTGGGCGGCGATCTTGTAAGTGATGATCCCGGTCTTCACGTCATCCTTGTTCGGCAAACCCAGGTGTTCCTTGGGCGTGACGTAGCAGAGCATGGCGCAACCGAACCAGCCGATCATCGCCGCGCCGATGCCGGAGGTGATGTGGTCATAGCCCGGCGCGATGTCGGTAGTCAGCGGGCCGAGGGTGTAGAACGGCGCCTCGTCGCAGCATTCGAGTTGCTTGTCCATGTTCTCCTTGATCAACTGCATCGGCACGTGGCCGGGGCCTTCGATCATGGTTTGCACGTCGTGCTTCCAGGCGATCTTGGTCAGCTCGCCAAGGGTTTCCAGCTCACCGAATTGCGCAGCGTCGTTGGCGTCGGCCACCGAGCCCGGACGCAAGCCGTCACCCAGCGAAAAGCTGACGTCATAGGCTTTCATGATTTCGCAGATTTCTTCGAAATGCGTGTAGGCGAAGTTTTCCTTGTGGTGCGCCAGGCACCATTTGGCCATGATCGCGCCGCCACGGCTGACGATGCCGGTGACGCGGTTGGCGGTCAGCGGCACATAGCGCAGCAATACACCGGCATGGATCGTGAAGTAGTCGACGCCCTGTTCGGCTTGCTCGATCAGGGTGTCGCGAAACAGTTCCCAGGTCAGGTCTTCCGCCACACCGTCGACTTTCTCCAGTGCCTGGTAGATGGGTACGGTGCCGATCGGCACCGGCGAGTTGCGGATGATCCACTCGCGGGTTTCGTGGATGTGCTTGCCGGTGGACAGGTCCATGATGTTATCGGAGCCCCAGCGAATGCCCCAGGTCATCTTCGCCACTTCTTCTTCGATGGACGAGCCCAGCGCACTGTTACCGATATTGCCGTTGATCTTCACCAGGAAGTTACGGCCGATAATCATCGGTTCCAGTTCAGTGTGATTGATGTTGGCCGGGATGATGGCGCGGCCACGGGCGATTTCTTCACGAACAAATTCGGGCGTGATGATCTTTGGAATGCTGGCACCAAAGCTGTGTCCCGCATGCTGCTGCTTGAGCAGGCCGGCGGCGCGGGCTTCTTCAAGCTTCATGTTTTCGCGGATGGCCACATATTCCATTTCGGGCGTGATGATGCCTTTGCGCGCATAGTGCATCTGGCTGACGTTGGCGCCGGCCTTGGCCCGTCGTGGATTTTGCAGGTGGGCAAAGCGCAGGTAGGCCAGGTCCGGGTTATCCAGGCGTTCCTGGCCGTAGCGTGAGCTCAGGCAAGCCAGTCGCTCGGTATCGCCGCGCTCTTCGATCCAGGGCGAGCGCACGTCGGCCAGGCCTTTGCGCACGTCGATGATCACGTTGGGATCGGTATACGGACCCGATGTGTCGTAGACCACCACCGGTGCATTGATTTCACCGCCGAACTCGGTGGGCGTCACATCCAGGCTGATTTCGCGCATGGGCACGCGAATATCGGGACGCGAGCCCTGTACATAGATCTTCTGTGAGCGGGTAAACGGCTGCACGGAACCGGAGTCGACCTTGGCCGATTCACTCAAGTGCACGGTGTTTTTTGATTTTTGGCTTTTTAATTCGGTGCTCATCAGGGCTCTCCAACTTATCCGGGCGGTGGATTGTTGTCGGAGCGAACCTGTGACGGACGGACGCACTGAAACCAGTGCTGTGCTTGCGCACGAGGGCTGTTCGATTGTCGAACAACTTCCCGGACGAAGCACAAGAGGACTCGCCGGGTGACGAGAAATCTTGTTCCCTACGCAGGCGCTAACCTGATCAGGTTCAACGGGATCCGGTATTTACCGATCTCAGCCTTCCAACAAGGCACCCCGACAAGAACCTGGCCAGTCTAGACCATGGCGTGGGCAAATTGCCAATGACACTGTCGTCAGGATGATAAATGGCGTAATTACAGGATTGTTGTGCCGAGGCCCGCCCACTACACTCCTGAGCTGCCTCAAGGCTTGACGCTCCCTCTTTGCCACCGTAGCCTTGGGCAATAAATTATCATCGTAATATTTATTCAGGGATCGCCTCATGCTGCGCAAACTTTCACTGGCAGTTGCCGTGTCTTGTGCGACCAATGGAATGGTCTGGGCAGCTGAAGCGCCCTTGTCCGCCAATACCGACCTGGTCAGCGTCTATCAGGAAGCGGCGCTCAACAACGCCGACCTGGCCGCTGCCCGCGCTCAATATGGCGCGCAGAAAGAAGTCGTGCCCCAGGCGCGCGCAGGCTTGCTGCCGAATCTGTCGGCCGGTGCCGACAGTAACAACGTGCGCACCCAGATCGACCAGCCCGCCGCCACTGCCAGCCGCGACGCGCACTCCTGGCGCGCCACCCTGAGCCAGCCGCTGTTTCGCGCCGATCGCTGGTTCCAGCTGCAAGCCGCCGAAGCCGTCAGCGAGCAAGCCTCGCTGCAACTGTCGGCCAGTGAACAGAACCTGATTTTGCAAAGTGCCGAGAGCTACTTTGCAGTCCTGCGCGCGCAAGACAACCTGGCCTCGACCAAGGCCGAAGAAAATGCCTTCAAACGCCAGCTCGACCAGTCCAATGAGCGCTTCGATGTGGGCCTGTCGGACAAGACCGATGTGCTGCAATCCCAGGCCAGCTACGACACCGCTCGCGCCAACCGCATCGTGGCCCAGCGCCAGGTGGACGACGCCTTCGAGGCGCTGATCACCCTGACCAACCGCCAGTACAACTCGATCCAGGGCATCGTCCATACGCTGCCGGTGCTGCCGCCGGCGCCGAACGACGCCAAGGCCTGGGTCGAAACCGCCGGGCGCCAGAACCTCAACCTGCTGGCCAGCAATTACGCAGTGACTGCCGCCGAGGAAACCCTCAGGCAGCGCAAGGCCGGCCACTTGCCGACGCTCGATGCGGTTGCGCAATACGAAAAAGGCGACAACGATGCCCTGGGGTTCAGCAACCCGAATCAGTTGCCCATCCCGTACGGTGGCGATGTGTCGCAACGCACCATCGGCTTGCGGTTGAACATCCCGATCTACAGCGGCGGCCTCACCAGCTCGCAAGTGCGTGAATCCTATTCACGTCTCGATCAGTCCGAGCAGCAACGCGAAGGCCTGCGCCGCCAGGTGGTGGAAAACACCCGTAACCTGCACCGCGCCGTCAACACCGATGTGGAACAGGTGCAAGCACGCCGCCAGTCGATCATCTCCAACCAAAGCGCGGTGGAAGCCACGGAAATCGGCTATCAGGTGGGCACGCGCAATATCGTCGACGTGCTGGACGCACAGCGCCAGCTCTACTCGTCGGTGCGCAACTACAACAACAGCCGCTACGACTACATCCTCGACAACCTGCGCTTGAAGCAGGCAGCGGGCACGCTGAACCCGGGGGATCTGCAGGACCTGACGCGCTACTTGAAAGCCGACTACAACCCGGATAAAGACTTCCTGCCACCGGACCTGGCCAAGGCCGCCGCCGAGCAGCTCAAGGCCCGCCCGGGTTCTTGAAAACACCATAAACCAATGTGGGAGGGGGCTTGCCCCCGATGGCAGTGGGTCAGCCAACCTGTTGGGTGACTGACACACCGCTATCGGGGGCAAGCCCCCTCCCACATTTGAATTGTGTTGAATCAGTGAGTCATCAACCTGTCCAGTCCGTCCAGCAAACGCTCAAGCGCTCCCTGATTGGCCTGCATCACTTTCAATCCCGCCTCTGCCATCCTGCGCGCATCCCGCGGCAGCTCGAACAATTGGCGCACCGCTTCGGCCAAACCTTCTGCGTCATCCACTTCGCGCAACGCCCCGGCCTCGCGCATCATCGCGCTGATTTCCAGGAAGTTGAACAGGTGCGGCCCCATGATCACCGGCTTGCCCAGCGCCGCCGGTTCCAGCGGATTGTGCCCGCCGGTCGGTACCAGGCTGCCGCCGACAAAGGCGCTGTCGGCCAACGCGTAGAGAAACAGCAACTCGCCCATGGTGTCGCCCAGCAGCACTGAGGTATCGGCATTGACCGCTTCGCCACTGGAGCGCCGCACGGTGGCAAAGCCTTGCTGCACGCACCGTTCGAACGTCGGCCCGAAGCGTTCCTGATGACGGGGCACCAGAATCAGCAGCGCATTGGGATAGCTGGCCAGCAACTGACGATGGGCGTCGAGCACGACTTCGTCTTCGCCCTCGTGGGTGCTGGCGGCGATCCACACCGGGCGTTCGCCGGCGCCCCATTGTTCGCGCAAGGCGGCGGCGCGTTCCGGCAGTTGGGGGTCGATGGTCAGGTCAAACTTGATCGAGCCGGTGACTTCAACGGTTTCAGGTCGCGCGCCCAGGCTGCGGAAACGCTCGGCCTCGGTTTCGGTCTGCACGGCGAACCAGCTCATTTCGGCCAGCATCGGCGCGGTCAGTCTGGCGAAACGCGCATAGCCCTTGGCCGAGCGTGCCGACAATCGCGCGTTGGCCAGGGCCACCGGAATACCGCGTTGGGCGCAGGCGTGAATATGGTTAGGCCACAATTCGGTTTCCATGATCACTGCGAGCCTTGGCTGTACTCGGTCAAGAAAACGCCGGGCAGCGCAGGGCAAATCGTACGGCAGATAACAATGCTGGACGCGCGGTTCATCGGCAAACAGCGCCTGGATTCGCTCGGAACCGGTGGGCGTCATGCAGGTGACGGTCATCGGCAACTGCGGGTAACGCGCCAGGAGGGCCCGGATCATCGGCGCGGCGGCAATGCTTTCGCCCACCGACACCGCATGCACCCAGATCCCACCCGGCTGCATCACAGGCAAGCCATAGGAAAATCGCTCGCCCACGCGCTTGGCATAGGCCGGCGCCTTGCGCGCGCGCAGCCACAGACGTAAAGCCACCAACGGCAGCGCCAGGTAAAACAGACAGGTGTAGAGAGTTCTATTCATGGCGGCGGAGTTTATCGGCTTTTTCAGTCGATCGCCTGCAAGCACTCGGCAAAACGTTCAGCCACAAAGCGTGCCGCAGGCCCAAGGTGCTCGTCGCGACGCCACACCAACTCCACCACCAGCGCCGGCGGGGTCCATTCGCTGCGCAGTTCAACCATCTGCTGTTGATAGGTGGGGTATTGCACGATGTGCCGTGGCAACCAGGCCCAACCCAGGCCGCTCATCACCCATTCGGCCAACACATAGAAGCTGTCGGCCCGCCATACCTGCGGGCTGGCGGCTTCACTGCCGGGGTAGACGCTGGTCTGGGTCGACATCAGCAACTGGCGATACTGCGCCAACCGTTGGCAGTCCACGTACTGCTCCTTGGCCATGGGGTGATTGACACCGCACACCGTGACCATCTCCACACTGCCCACCACCCGCCGCTCAAGGGCTTCGGGAATCTGGTCGTGATAGAACAACAGGCCCAGGTCGGCCTGGCGTTCCACCAGCTTGCGCGCCACATCGCCTTGCGCTGCGCTGGACAACTGCACTTCCAGCAATGGATAGCGCACCGCCAGCGCCGCAAGGCTGTCGAGCACCGGTTGGAACAACATCGCCTCGTCCTGAGCCAGGCGCAGACATGCTTCCTCGCCACGGGTCAGCGACAGCGCCCGCCCCGTCAGGCGCTCGCACTGGCGCAGCACTTCACGCGCTTCCTCCAGCAACACACTGCCGGCTTCGGTCAGGCGCGGCTGACGGCCACTGCTACGCGCGAACAGGCTGACGCCCAGGTCCGCCTCCAACATCGCGATCGCGGTGCTGACGGCCGACTGCGCCTTGCGCTGCCCACGCGCCACGGCGGAAAACGAGCGCTGTTCGGCGACGCTGACAAACAGGCGCATCTGTTCCAGATCCCACTGCACGCTCATGGCTTAACCTATCTTCAATTCGGATAGGTAATGACTTTACCCCATCTGTTGAACCTCTAGAATGCCGACCTATCAAACCCGCTCCACCTTGAGGATTGCACCATGAACGCCGCCTACTGTTACCTGGCCATCGCCATCTGCTCGGAGGTGATCGCGACCGTTTCCATGAAAGCCATCAAGGGGTGGAGCACACCGATTCCGCTGTTGCTGGTGATCGTCGGTTACGGCATCGCGTTCTGGATGCTGACGCTGGTTGTGCGCACCGTGCCGGTCGGCGTGGCGTATGCCGTCTGGGCCGGCATGGGCATCGTGATGGTCAGCATTGCCGCGCTGTTCATCTACGGGCAGAAGCTGGATATCCCGGCCATGCTGGGGATGGGACTGATTGTGCTGGGCGTGGTGGTGATTCAGCTGTTCTCGAAAACCGCGGGTCACTGACCGCCCCTCAACAGCCTGTATACTGCGCCCCTTGTCTTGAACATTGAGGTCGCCGATGCCATCCGTTATTTCCACCGACGTTCTGATTGTCGGCGCCGGGGTTGCCGGCCTCTGGCTCAATGCGCGCCTGCGCCGCCAGGGGTTTTCCACGGTACTGGTGGAAAGCGCGACCCTGGGTGGCGGGCAAAGCGTTAAGTCCCAGGGAATCATTCACGGCGGTGCGAAATACGCCCTGCACGGCGCCCTCACCGGCGCCTCCGAAGCGATTGCCGACATGCCGCGTCGCTGGCGTGAAGCCCTGGCCGGCAATGGCGAGTTGGACCTGTCCGGCGTGCGCCTGCTCTCTGAAGCCCACTACCTGTGGTCCCCCGGCACCCTCGCCGGCAATCTCACCAGTTTTTTTGCCAGCAAGGCCGTGCGCGGCCGTGTCGATCAGGTCAAGGGCGACGAACTGCCGGTCGCGCTGCAGGATCGTCGCTTCAAGGGCAAGGTCTACCGCCTGGCAGAATTGGTGGTGGATGTGCCCAGCCTGATTGAACGCCTGGCGCACCTGGCCGGTGACGGTCTGCTCGCGGGCCAGCACATCGAACCGCTGCGCGAAGGCGACACGCTGGTGGGCTTGACGGTCGATGGCCGCGAAATCCGCGCTCAGCGCATCGTATTGAGTGCCGGCGCGGGCACCGCCGATCTGCTGGCGGCCCTGGGCTTGAGCCAGCCGGCGATGCAAACCCGCCCGTTGCACATGATCCTCGCCAAAGGCCCGGGCCTGAAGCCGTTGTATGCCCATTGCCTGGGCGGCGGTACCAAGCCGCGCCTGACCGTGACCACGCACCCGGCCGCAGACGGCAACTGGGTGTGGTACATCGGCGGCGATATCGCCGAGGCCGATGGCGTGGCCCGCACGCCGCAAGAGCAAATTGCCACCGCGCAGAAAGAACTCGCTCAGCTGTTGCCATGGATCGACATGAGCCAGACCCAGTGGGCCACCTTGCGCGTCGAACGCGCCGAGCCACTGCAATCAGGCCTGAGCCGTCCCGACAATGCCTTCCTGGCCGAACAGGGCCGCCTGTTGGTGGGCTGGCCGACCAAGCTGGCCCTGGCGCCGGACTTTGCCGACCGGGTCATCGACAGCCTGGAACGCGCCGGCATCCGCCCAGGCGCCAGCGACCCCCTGCCCGACCTGCCCAAACCCGCGATCGGCCAACCCGCCTGGGAGCACCTGTTGCCATGAGCCTGCCAACCCTGCACGAACTGTATCGCCCCCTCGGCAGCACCGGCCTGCTGGTGTCGCCCCTGGGCCTGGGCACCGTCAAGCTGGGTCGCGACCAAGGGGTCAAATACCCCAACGGCTTTCAGATTCCAAATGACGACGAGGCGCGAATGTTGCTGCGCCAGGCGCGCCAGTTGGGCATCAACCTGATCGATACCGCACCCGCCTACGGCCGCAGCGAAGAGCGCCTGGGGCCACTGCTGCGTGACCAGCGCAAGGATTGGGTGATCGTCAGCAAGGTCGGCGAAGAATTCGAGGACGGCATGTCCCGCCACGATTTCAGCGCCGCCCATACGCGGATGTCGATCGAGCGCAGTCTGAAACGACTTGAAACGGATTTTATCGATCTGGTGCTGGTGCACTCCGATGGCAACGACCTGCACATCCTCAACGACTGCGAGGTTTACCAGACCCTGGCGGAGTTGAAAAAAGAGGGCAAGATCCGCGGTTTCGGCTTCTCCGGCAAGACCGTTGAAGGCGGCGTGAAGGCGCTGGAGCAGGGTGATTGCGCCATGGTGACTTACAATCTGAACGAACAGGCCGAAAAAGCCGTCATTGATTACGCGGCGGCCCATGGCAAGGGCATCCTGGTGAAAAAAGCCCTGGCCAGCGGCCACGTATGCCTGGCGCCTGGAATGGATCCAATTCAGGCGAGTTTCACGTTGTTGTTTGCGCAAACGGGCGTCGCCAGTGCTATTGTCGGGACCATCAATCCGCTGCACCTGGCCCATAACGTGGCAACCGCTGCCCGAGTCATCCGTCAACTCTGATGCCGCCCACGCGGCCGACCCCGTCGCACAAAGGAGCCGACATGCCGCGTACGCTCATAAGAAAGAACCCCAGCAACTTCAAGACACTGCCGCTGCACGTGGAAGCCACCCCCGAAGGCCTGAGCTACCAGAGCGTCGGCATGCCGCTCAACTTCGCCCAGACCCTGCAACGGCGCAAGCCGGTCGAGGTGCCGGACGCCGAACGCTTCGCCCTGGAACTGGCGAACCTCGGCGTCTCGGTGCGCCTGACCCTGCACTGGCAAAACAAGGATTACTGGGTGCTGGTACGCCAGCGTCGCCAGGATCGCGGCGACGTGGTGCTCAAGCTGATCTCCGGCTACGTCCCCGCCCATGAACTGAACCTGCCGCTGCACACGGCTATTCAGGAAATTGCAGAGGAATGCCTGCTGGAAACCCCTGAAGGCTGGCTCGGCGGGCGCTTCAACGATACCTGGCTGCCGGCGCCCTACTCCGCCGCGCTGCATTACCGTGAAGCCCTGCCGTTTCGCCTGAGCCCGCTGTCCGGCGCCGCGCGTCCGGTGCGCTGCGCCACCACCCAGTTGATCGAGCGTCCACGGGCCTATGTGCACCTGCCGACGGCGTCACTGCAGCTGATTTACGACCTGCGCCTGGAAGTGCCGAAGGAAGCCAAGTCCCTGAGCCTGTTCCATGTGGATGAGCGCCTGGAAGGTGACCAACTGGTCGCACGCCTGGATCGCAAGCGTCCGGACCTGTACCTGATGCCGCTCAAGGACGGCGAGCCCCTTGCCGAGTTGTACACCGTCAAGAAGGACCAACTGTATCCAGCGAGCACACGGGGTTTGTACCTGGCCGAAAGCTTCGCCCGGCAGGACGGCTGGCTGGTGCGTGATGAGCGGATTCGCTGGAAGGACTGGCTCAGGCAGCAAGGCCTGGCACAGCCGGAAAAAGAATCAAAGCTCAAGCGCTTGACCGGCAAGGCGCAGCAGATGCTGCGCAAGATCGTGCCGAAGAAAAAAGCCAGGGGCTGACGCACACCCGATATCGCTATCGGCGTGCGGCTCAGCCTTTGAGCAAGCGCTCCAAGCCGACCTTCAACGGGGTAGGTTCAGGCAGGGTGAAGCTTGCCAGCAGGCGCCGATTGTCGGCCCGCGAATGGCGAATATCCCCCAGGCGCGCCGGTCCATAAGTAATGACCGGCAATGCGCCCACCACTTGCTCCAGTGCCTGCAGCACCTGCTTAAGCGTAGTGGCGTGGTTCCAACCGACGTTGATTGCCCCTGCGGGAATAGTCGGCAACTCGATGGCCTGCACCAGCACATCCACCAGGTCTTCCACATACATGAAGTCACGGGTTTGTTCGCCATCGCCAAACACGGCAATGGGCAGGCCCTGCTGCACACGCTCGCTGAAAATGCTGATCACACCGGAATACGGCGATGACGGGTCCTGGCGCGGACCGAAGATATTGAAGAAGCGGAAAATGACCGGCTCCAGGCCATGCTCACGACGGTAGAAGTCGAAGTAGTGCTCGCTGGCCAATTTGTCCGAGGCATAGGGTGTCAGCGGCGCCTTGGTCGTCTCTTCGTCGATGGAGGCACCCTCGCCGTTGTTGCCGTAGACCGCTGCGCTGGAAGCGTACACCACACGCTTCACGCCGGCCTTGCGCATGGCTTCGCAGATATTCAAGGTACCGATGAAATTGCTCTGGTGCGTGCTGACCGGATCGTCCACGGATGCCTGGACCGACGCCACGGCCGCCAGGTGGACCACCGCCGACGCGCCAACGACCACTTGAGCCAAAAGCTCGGCGTCGGCCACATCACCTTCCACCAGTTGCACGCGCGGGTCATCCAGGGGCAGGTTGCTGCGCTTGCCGGTAGACAGGTTATCCAGCACCCGCACCGAATAGCCCTTGGCGAGCAACGCGTCAACCAAATGCGAACCGATAAAGCCTGCGCCTCCGGTGATCAACACCCATTTATCAGCGTTATTCATTGTTACGTATTTTCTCGACGATGGCCGTGGTCGAACTGTTTTCTACCAACCCCAGCACTTTGACGGTGCCGCCGTAGGCGCTGACGATGTCCGCACCGACCACCTGGTCGACGGAATAGTCACCGCCCTTGACCAGCACATCAGGCTTGACCTGGGCCAACAGGTTTTCCGGGGTGCCTTCAGAAAAGCTGATCACCCAGTCCACCGCACCCAACCCGGCCAGGACCGCCATGCGCCGGTCGACGCTGTTGATCGGTCGGCCCGGGCCTTTCAAGCGGCTGACGGAAGCATCATCGTTGACCGCGACGATCAGGCGATCGCCCTGGGCGCTCGCCTGCTCAAGGTAGGTCACGTGACCGGCGTGCAGGATGTCGAAACAGCCGTTGGTGAACACGATGCTTTCGTTGTGGGCGCGTGCGTCGTCAATCGCCAGCAGCAATTGCTCGAGCCCCAGCACACCGCGCTCCGAACCTTCGGAACGCTGGATGGCGCGACGCAACTCAGGGGCGCTGATGGCCGCGGTGCCCAGTTTACCCACCACAATGCCCGCCGCCAGATTGGCCAGGGCTACGGCATGGGGCAGTTCCTCGCCGGCGGCGATGGACGCGGCCAGGGTGGAAATCACCGTATCACCGGCGCCGGTGACGTCGAACACTTCCCGCGCACGCGCCGGCAGGTGCATCGCCGGGTGGCCGGGACGCAGCAGCGTCATGCCATGTTCGCCACGGGTCACCAACAGGGCACCGAGTTCAAGGTCGGCCATCAGCGCCGCGCCCTTGCTGACCAGTTCATGCTCATCGGCGCAACCACCGACGACCGCTTCGAACTCGCTGAGGTTGGGCGTGATCAGGCTGGCGCCCCGATAAATCGAGAAGTCCTTGCCCTTGGGATCGGCCAGCACCGGAATGTTGCGGGCCTTGGCGGCCTGGATCAGCACCTGGTGATTCTTCAGGGCGCCTTTGCCGTAGTCGGACAACACCAGCACCTTGATGCCTTCGAGCAACGCGTTGACCTGGTCACCGAGGGCCAGGGCGTCGGTGGCGAAGGGTTCTTCGAAATCGATACGCAGCAATTGCTGGTGACGGCTCATGACCCGCAGCTTGACGATGGTCGGCTGATGGGCGATGCGCTGGAACAACGCGCGCACGCCGGCACCGCGCAGGCTATTGGCCAGGCTGTCGGCGGCTTCGTCGTCACCGGTCACACCCACCAGGGAAGCCGGGGCGCCGAGCGCGGCAATATTGAGGGCAACGTTGGCAGCGCCACCTGGACGGTCTTCGATTTGCTCGACCTTGACCACCGGTACCGGCGCCTCAGGGGAAATCCGTGAGGTACCACCATGCCAGTAACGGTCGAGCATGACATCGCCGACCACCAAGACAGGGGCTTGATTGAATCGCGGCATGGACAACTTCATGGAGCAACCCACATACAAAATGAACAGGGGCGCGATATTAGCACAGGGTTTGCGATGGCTTGCGCCCACCGCAGGGCAAATGTGGGAGGGGGCAAGCCCCCGATGGCATAGGTATCTACACAACTCTATGACGCCCAACGCTAACCACGATGCGCAGCGAGTCGCTCTTGATCTTAGGCGCCCCTTGAAACCACGCGGCCGAGCGCAAGCTTGAATCCGAGGATAACCCGCAGAACGCCGGGTTAGCCGCACCGGGCCAGGGATGACCCATTGCGGCGGCCCAGAGGCCGCCATCGGGGGCAAGCCCCCTCCCACATTTGGACCGGGGTCGACACAAAATACCGGTCGGCTCTAAGGCCGCCGCGCTTTTGATCTTGATCTTAGGCACCCCGTTAAACCACGCTGGCCGAACGCAGGCTTGAATTCGTGGGTAACCCGGCAGGACGCCGGGTTAGCCGCACCGGGCCAGGGATGACCCATTGCGGCGGCCCAGAGGCCGCCATCGGGGGCAAGCCCCCTCCCACATTTGGACCGGGG
>NZ_CVTU01000108.1:0-33460 GCF_900004965.1 Pseudomonas sp. 44 R 15 | reverse complement strand
GGGTTAGCCGCACCGGGCCAGGGATGACCCATTGCGGCGGCCCAGAGGCCGCCATCGGGGGCAAGCCCCCTCCCACATTTGGACCGGGGTCGACCAGAATACCGGTCGGCTCTAAGGCCGCCGTGCTTTTGATCTTGATCTTAGGCGCCCCGTTAAACCACGCTGGCCGAACGCAGGCTTGAATTCGTGGGTAACCCGGCAGGACGCCGGGTTAGCCGCACTGGGCCATGGATGGCCCATTGCGGCGGCCCACGAATTCAAGCCTGCGTTCGGGCACACCGAGCCTGGGCGAGGTGCCGAGTGGTGGGGCAAGAGCCCTTTGGTTACTTTGGGGCTTTTCCAAAGTGACCCGCCGTCAGGGCGGAACCAATAGCAGCCGTTACCGCAGAAACGGATATGTACCCGGTCCGACCCAACATCCTGGTCGGCCCAGAGGCCGCCATCGGGGGCAAGCCCCCTCCCACATTCGAGCCGTGCCGCCTGTTGGATCAGGTGATGTCGGCCGCTACCGGCGCATCAAGGCCCATGGCATGCAGGCGCGCGTAGTAGCCGTTCTGCGCCAGCAGCTCACCGTGGGTGCCGCGCTCGACGATGCGCCCGTCGTCCATCACCAGAATCAGGTCGGCCTTCTCGATGGTAGACAAGCGGTGTGCAATCACCAGCGTGGTGCGCCCCTGCATGACCTTGTCCAGCGCGGCCTGGATATGCCGCTCCGACTCGGTGTCGAGGGCCGAGGTGGCCTCGTCGAGAATCAACACCGGTGCGTTCTTGAGCAGCGCACGGGCAATCGCCAGGCGCTGACGCTGGCCACCGGAGAGCAGCACGCCGTTCTCGCCGACCTGGGTATCGAAGCCCTTGGGCAACTGGTCGATGAAGTCCTTGGCGTTGGCATCCGTCGCCGCCGCTTCAACGTCTTCGCGTGGCGCGCCGGCCAGGTCGCCATAGGCGATATTGTTGGTCACGGTGTCGCTGAACAGGGTCACATGCTGGGTGACCTGGGCAATGTGCTTGCGCAGGTTGAGCAGCTTGTAGTCTTCGATCTCGACGCCATCAAGCAGGATTTCACCGCTCTCATGGTGATAGAACCGCGGGATCAGGCTGGCCAGGGTCGACTTGCCACTGCCCGAACGCCCCACCAGGGCGATCATCTGCCCGGGTTCGGCGGTAAAGCAGATGTCCTTGAGCACATGGCGTTCGGTGCCGGGGTAGGTGAAGTTCAGGTTGCGCACTTCCAGGCGACCGCTGACCTTGTCGCGTTCGAGGGTGCCGTGGTCGACCTCCACCTCTTCGTCCAGCTGTTCGAAAATGCTTTCGGCACCGGCCACGCCCTTCTGAATGGTCGAGCTGACCTCCGACAGTTGGCGGATCGGCTTGGGCAACAGACCGGCCAGGGTGATGTAGGCCACCATGTCGCCGGCCGACGCATCGCCGCGCAGATACAGCACCAGGAACATCAGCACCGCCATCGCGGAGTAGATCACCAGTTGCAGCGCCGGGGTGTAGATCGCCCCGGTGCGGGTCATGCGCAGTTGCTTGTTGGTATTGCTCTGGCTGGCCTTGAGGAAACGCTTCTCTTCATAGACCTCGCCACCGAAGCTGCGTACCACGCGGTAACCCTGGATGGTTTCCGAGGCGACGTGGGTCACGTCACCCATGGCCACCTGGATCTTCTTGCTCTGCTTGCGGAATTTCTTGCTGGCCGTGCTGACCATGACGGCAATCAACGGCAGGATGGCAATCATGACCAGCGTCAGGCGCCAGTTCATGAACAGCAGCGAGGCAAACAGGAAGATCACCGTCATGCCTTCGCGGATCACCACCTTGATCGCATCGGTCGCCGCCCCCGTGACCATGGTCACGTTGAAGGTGATGCGGGAAATCAGGTGCCCGGAATTGTGGTTGTCAAAGTAACGGTTAGGCAGCGTCAGCAGGTTGTTGAACAACTGCACGCGCAAATCGTGGACCAGGCCCAGGGAGACCTTGGCCAACAGGTAGTTGCCCAGGAATGAGCCCAGGCCCTGCCAGGCCGCGATCAGAATGATCAGCAGCGGCACCGCCTGCAGCAACTGCAGGTCGCGCAGGAACGGCACGGTCGGAAACAGCACGGCTTCGGGATTGGAAAGGCCGTCGACGAAGTATTTGAGGATGTAACCCAGCATCGGTTGGGTCGACGCGAAAATCAGAAATCCAAGGATACTCAGCGCGAACAAGCCCATATAAGGCTTAACGTAACTGAGCAGGCGGAAGTATATTTTCAAGCTCGAAGGGCTTGCGCTCGGACTGGAGTCGGTCATATCACGCGGCGTTTTGAAAAAGGAGGCTGACTTTAGCACAGCTTCTCTGTTGTACTTGCACCCGGCGTACGCCACGACCCGGCAGGATCACGCGGGCGACATTACATGGCCACCTCCTCGGGAGGGTCGGCTTTCTCTTTCCGGAATGGCTCTATCGTATGCACTCCAAGCGCCTTATCTATGGCTCGAATCGCGTTTTTGACTTCCTGGTCCTGTGGATTTTGCCTGTTGGCTTGCTGTTGCTCTTGAGTGCACTGTTCTTCGTCGGCAACCGCAATGTACTGCACCGGATCGTCTACCTCCTGTTTAGCGTGCCCACTCTGCTCCTGTTGTGCATGCGCCCCTGGGAACTCAAGGACCTCTTGCGCGAACCGATCGCCCTGGCGTTCCTGGTTTTCTCCGCGTGGGCACTGACCAGTCTGCTCTGGAGCCCCGAGCCCAGCGCCGACACCGACCTGTTCAAACGCCCGCTGAACACCTTTATGCTGTTTGGCGGCTGTGGGCTGCTGTTGCACTACCGCAACGAGTTGTTCAAGCCGATCTTCTTCGGTGCCGCAGTGATTGCACTGGTGGTGTGCCTGGGCAACCTGGTGGCCTTCGCGAAGGCGTACGAGCCTGGCATGCGCATGATCGGCGGCCTCGGCGCCCTCGATAATCCGCTGCTCAGCTCCCATCTGTTCGGTTTCTTCACGGTGTACTGGCTGTTTATATGCCTGACCACCCAGCGCCTGAAGGTGTTGTGGTTCAGCGTACCGGCACTGGCGATCATGGGTATCACGGTGTTGGCGACGGGCTCTCGCACGCCTCTGGTGGCACTGATGATGGTGATCGTGTGGATGGCCCTGGTCAGTCGCAACCGCCGCTCGGCGCTGCTGCTCGGTGCAATGGTGCTGGCCAGCGCCGGACTGCTGCTTTTGTACCCGGAACTGATCACGGACCGTGGCAATTCGTTGCGTGTCGAGCTGTGGAAAATGTCGTTGAAACTCATCGCCGACCACCCCTGGATCGGCCATAGCTACGACTCCGAGCTGTACCTGACATTCGACAACGGCTACCAGCTGCGCGAGCCCCATAGCTTTGCCCTTGGCGTGCTCTATTACGTCGGCATCATCGGCTTCATCCCCTGGATCTTCATGCTCGGCTATGCCCTGTACAAGGGCATGCAACGACGCGCACAACCGCTGTTCATCCTGGCATCGTCCCTGCTGGTCTACGGCATCGGTGCGGGCCTGACCGAAGGCGGCGGCATCCTGTCGCGACCCAAGGAGCATTGGTTCCTGCTGTGGATCCCGTTGGCGATCATTACCGGCCTGAGCATCGCCCAGCGCCACCGCAGCCTGCTGCGCATGTCGGTGCAATCGATCAAGCGCCCGGCATTTGACCAGCTGTGCAGCAATGCCCAAGTGATTGAAGCCGATGGCCTGGGGCCAAAAGTCCTGCGCCTGGAAGACGGCAGCTTTCTCAAGCTGTTCCGCCCGCGCCGTTGGTACACCTCCGGCAGCTTCAACCCGTATTCCGAGCGTTTTGCCAGCAACAGCGAACAGTTGCGCAGCCTGGGCATTCCCACCCCGCACATCCTTGGCCTCTACCACTTGCCCGACGCCAGCGGCGCTGTGGCCTACACCCCGCTGCCCGGCCTGACCCTGCGCCAGGCCATGCAAAGCCTGGACAGCAGCCTGCGCGAATCGCTGGTCGAGCGTTTCGGCCGGTTCATGGCGCAATTGCACGAACGCGGTGTGTACTTCCGCTCGCTGCACCTGGGCAACGTGCTGCTGATGGAAGACGGCGAATTCGGCCTGATTGACGTCGCTGACCTGCGCATCTACCCCTCGTCCCTGCGCTACGCCTTGCGCCAGCGTAACCTGCGTCACATGCAGCGCTATCCGCAGGACCGCAACTGGTTGTTCGAAACGCATTTCGAGCAGTTGGTTAAGGGCTATGCGACGGTTGCCAGCCCGACGGCCACGGCGAAACTCCGCGAACAAGTACATAGCCTGGCCAACCCGGCCAGTTGATAAAAAAAGGCGACTATCACTGCCGTGATAGTCGCCTTTTTTACCTCCCTCGTCTTCAGCTCCTCAGCGGCGTCAGATACAGCCGCACCAAGCCACGCAAGGTCTTGCGCCCCCAGAATTTCAGCGGGATCTGCTTGAGAATCTCCCGCGCCAATGGCCGGTCACGGTCGGCGGTCTTGAGGAACATCGAGTTCAGGAAGTTGTAGCGCACCGCATCGTAGGCCGGGTGATCGCTGAACTTGGCGTAGGTATTGAGGATGTTCTGGATCATGTAGCGATGGTTTTTGTAGGTATTGCTGGCGTGCTGTCGGTACTGCGCCATGACTACGTCAAGCGCATCGATGGTGTAGCCCGCCGCGGTTATCTTCAATTGAATCAGCAGGTCTTCCAGGGGAATCAGCGGATCGAAACCACCGACTTCCTCCAGCGCTTCGCGGCGGATCAACATGGTCGGCGCGGGTGGAAACGGCTTGCGGTCCATGAACATGTCGTCGAAGTCGAGACTGCGAAACGGCACATCACGGCGTTGTTTTTTCTCCGGATGCAGGTTGCCGTCACCGTCGATCAGCTCGATGTTGCCGGCGCAGATCCCCACCCTGGGCTTGCCCTCCATGTAGGCCACCTGGGTCGCGATACGGTCGGGCAGCATGATGTCGTCTGAGCCGAATGGCGCGATCAGGCTGCCTTTGGCGCGGGCAAGCGCGTTGTTCAGTGTGGCGGTCAGCCCCTGGTTCTGTTGCACCTGGAAATCAAACCCGTGCTCGGCCTGCAGCCGCCGGATGCATTCGACGCTGTCATCCTTGGAGCCATCGTCGATCACCAGCAATTCGATATTCGGGTAAGTCTGTCCGAGCACACTCAGGATGCTCTGCTCGATGTACCGAGCGTGGTTGTAGGACGCGATAATCACCGAGACCAACGGTTGTTGCGCTGTCATGCTCTACCTGCTTCTTTCAAACCGGTTTCGATCAAATCCAGATACTTGCCCTGGAACTCAGCCAAGGCGTGGTTTGCCTCCAGGTAACGGAAGACCTGCTCACCCTTGGCGCGTAACTGTTCATCACTCATGGCCAGGTAAGTGTCGAGCGCCGCAGTCAATTGCTCCACATTGCCGGGCTCATGAGACAAGCCGCCCGCCCCTTCAACCAGCGGCAACATGGCCGGCCCGTTGGAGGCGATCACCGGCAGGCGCCCGCTCATGCCTTCCAGCAGCGCCAGGCCCAAGCCTTCAAGCAGGGACGGCATGGTCCAGATATCGAACGCACGTACGTACTGCAGACCGTCCTCACGAAAGCCCAGCAAATGCGCACGCCCCACGAGCCCAAGACGCTCGATGTCCGCCCGCAGGTCAGCTTCGGCGCGGCCGGAACCGATGATACCCACCTGAGCCTCAGGATATTTGTCCTTGAGCCGTGCAAACGCCTGCAACAGATGCGTGTGCCCCTTGATCGGGACCAGGCGCCCCAGGGCACCAATCATCCGTGCCTCCAGAGGCAAGCCAAGGGCCTGCCGCGCTTGCTCGCGCGGCAACTGCAAGGCCTCGGCCTGGGGGATGTCGATCGCGTTGGTGACAAAGGTGGTGTTCTCGTGGGTAAAGCCACAGTTCAAGCCCACCAGGTAATCCCTCACCGCCGCCGAAACCCCGACAAACCGCCAGGCCGGGCTGACCATGCGGCGCATCTGGCGCCGACGATAGGCCCGCTCGTATTCGCCGAAACCGTGGGAGATGCCGATGCACAGGGGAATCTTCAACCAGCGGTTGAGCGCCAGCATCATGTTCACCGACTTGAAGCGGTTACAGATGACCACGTCGAACTTCTGCTCGCGGCAATACTTGTAGATTTCCCACATGGCCCGCAGACGAATGCCCTTCAGGGCTTTCTCGGGAAATTCGAAATATTTGGAATGGTCGGCCACGCTCAGCGGCTGGCCCGGCTGGGGGCGTCCACTGAGGAAGGCCGATGTGACCTCGAACCGTTCAACCGGCAACGACTTGACGATCTGCTCACCGAGGTCAGCAAAATCATGGAGTTTGACGTTGTAGTCCGGTTGTAGCTGCAAAACCTTGAAACGAGGCTTCATATTGCTCCATGAGGCAACCGGGCTACTGCGCGCAGCCCGACGTAAAAATCAACTTCAGTCCTGCTTGAGCACCCAAAGCAGTTCATGACGGCGCACGGCCTTGCGAAAAAACTCATTCTCGCCGTAAGGCGATGGACAACGACCCGCCAGCAATTGTTGCAGCAGACGGCGCACGCGACGCTTGAAGGGCGGCCGGGGTTGCAGGTCATGCATCATGCCCAGCGCCATGGCCTTGTCCTGCTGCTGGCTCACGCTCAGCACACGGCAATAGGGTTCGAATGCCTGGCCGGCCTCGAACTGCGGCGGCAACGCCACGCCGGCGCCCGAATTGCCCATGGGCCAGCGGTCGTTATCATGCAGGTGGTTGGCGTACCCGAGCAATGTGCTGGGTTGCCACTCCAGCCCTTGCAACGCTTCAATAACGGCGTTGTAGGCGCAGATATGATCCGGGTGAGGGTCAAGGAGCGGTGTCGGCAACACGATCACCTCGGGCCGCGCCTTGAGCAGCACCGCACGTAGATCGGCAATCAGATTGACCCACGTCGGTGCACCGTCCAGATCGCCGGGCAGCGCCAGGCTGTTGAACCGGCGGAACAGCCGCGTATCTTCCAATTGCGCCTCGCGGGACGCCTGGGGCTGATCCGGCGCGGCCTGCATGGCCGGCAGTTGCAGGCAGAAGTAGCCCAATTGCACGCACTGTGCTTCGGGAACACCGGCCCAGCGCGGCACGCAAATGCTGTCCCAGGCACGCAGGCGTCCCTTGAGTCGAGCGGCATCGGCCTGCGCCAGGCCCATCTGCTGATAGTGCTCGGCTTCGATTTCACCTGCGGTGAGGGTCACAATCCAGCTCTCATCCGCCTGGGCATAGAGGCCAAAGGCGGCCAGTTCGGCGTCGTCGGCGTGGGGGGCGATCACCATGACCCGCTGACGGGCGTGATCCGGCTGACGGAAAATCCACAGGCTGGGCTGGCCGACCACGCGGCACAAGAGGCCGCGCAACGTCAATTCACCCGCCGCCAGCGTTGCGGCAGAACCGGTCAGATTCAGGTAGCGCTTGCCCGCCACGCCGCGCTCGAACGCCTGACAATCCCCGGCCAGCTCGACCGCCGGGTCAAGGAAACGCCCGAGCCAACCGCTCTTGAGCTGCACTTCAAGGATCAGCGTTTCGTCACCTGCCAGATCCAGCGGCGTCTGCGGCACCCATCGCCCGTTATCCAGGCGCAGGCCAACCTGCTGGCCGCTCGGGGCGAAGTGGTATTGATAGTCGTCATTGGGCGAATAAAACAGATGATCGGCGAACCAGGCTTCGTGAGCCACCCACAGCAGCAGCGCAAGGATCAGCGGCAGCCACCAGGCCACCATCACACCCGTCGCAACCAGTATCAGCAGGCAGATCAATAGCGCGACGCGCTTGTTGCGCCGATGGCGCTTGAGCAATTGCTGTTTGCGGCTCATACGCTGAACACCGGCACCGGGTTGCACCAGCGCTCTTTATATTCACGGTCGGCACGCCCGAACGAGAAGCGCAACGGCAAATCCTGCGCGCGCGCATGTTCCCAGGCACTTTGTGTATTGAGGAAACTCAGCACGCTCCCCGGGCTGAACGCACGGGTCTCAGGGTCGACGCCACCGTTGACGTACTCAACGCTTATCCATTCGGGCGCTTGAACGCGATACACCACCTGCACGGCAATCGGCGCGTCATTGAGAAACAGCACCGAACCGACCAGAAGCGTCTTGAGCAATTCCAGCACCTCGGCCAGTCGCTCGGCACCGGTGGCAGGAAAGCCCCAGCGAAGCTGGAACAGATCGCAGTAAATCGCCGCCAGTTCCACGCCGGAAAACTCGCTGACCGGCCGCGCCACGCCACCCGCTTCCTCCAGCAAACGCAATTCACGGCGCTGGTTGTAGCGAAATTTTTTCGACAGGTCTTCGGGAGTGCGCGCCATGGCCAATTGCTCGGCCTGGGGCTTGAGGGTACTCACGCGCCCCTGGTTCAGCGCCGACAGATAACGGCCACGGTGACGCAGCGGCACCTGCGCATCAGCGGCTATCGGCAGGATGATCTCGGCATTGCCCAGGTCAAACAGGCCCTTCTTGCCGGTGCGCTTGAGCACGTCCTTGGACAGGGCCAGGTCGCGTCCCCAGGTGGCGATCGCCCCCTTGAGTTCACCCCCTTGCTCCCAGCCCAGGTAACGCACCGGAATCTGCGCCAACCCCGCCAGGCGTTCGATCACCTGGGGATGGGTCGCCACGCTGCCGCCGTAACGCTGCCAGGCCTGGGCGTAAACGTCGGCGTCGACAGGCGTCCAGCCACGTTCACGCCAACCCTGGAAGCGGTTCAGCATTTAAACCACAGCGTCATAAGGGTCCACGCCATCCTTGACCACCAGGATGTCTTCCATGATCAGGTACTGCAGGTCGGAGCCGAAGAACATGTTCAGCGCGTCGGTCGGCGAGCAGATCATCGCTTCGCCACGACGGTTGAGCGAGGTGTTCAGGGACACGCCGTTGCCGGTCAATACTTCCAGCTCTTTCATCATGTCGTAGTAGCGCGGGTTGTACTCGCGCTTGAGCACCTGGGCGCGGGAGGTGCCGTCTTCATGCACCACTTCCGGCACGCGGGTCTTCCATTCTTCCGACACTTCAAAGGTGAAGGTCATGAACGGCGCCGGGTGGTCGACCTTGATCATGTGCGGGGCCACGGTGTCGAGCATCGACGGGCAGAAAGGCCTCCAGCGCTCGCGGAACTTGATCTGGTGGTTGATACGGTCGGCCACGCCGGTGGCGCTCGGGCAACCGATGATCGAACGACCGCCCAGGGCACGCGGACCAAACTCCATGCGGCCCTGGAACCAGGCCACCGGGTTGCCGTCGACCATGATCTTGGCGATGCGCTTGGGCATGTTTTCGATCTTGCGCCAGTTCGGCTTGCTTTCATGTTTGGCGCAGGCGGCGATCACGTCTTCGTTGCTGTAGGACGGGCCGAGGTAGACGTGTTCCATCTTCTCCACCGGCACACCACGCGCGTGGGACACATAGGCGGCCGCACCCACGGCAGTGCCGGCATCGCCGGACGCCGGCTGCACGAACAGCTCCTTGACGTCATCGCGGGCAATGATCTTCTGGTTCAGCTTGACGTTCAGCGCGCAGCCGCCGGCAAAGGCCAGCTTGCCGGTGTCCTTGAGGATGTCGCCCAGGTAATGGTCGATCATCTGCAAGGCCAGTTTCTCGAACAGCGCCTGCATGCTGGCCGCGTAGTGGATGTACGGCTCGTCGGCGATATCGCCTTCGCGCTTGGGACCCAGCCACTCGATCAGTTTTGGCGAGAAGTAGAACCCCTTGCCCTTCTCTTTATAACGGCGCAGGCCGATGACGTTGGCGTAGTCGGTGTTGATCACCAGCTCGCCGTTCTCGAAGGAGGCCAGGCGCGAGAAATCGTACTTGCTGGCATCGCCATACGGCGCCATGCCCATGACCTTGAACTCACCGTCGAGCATCTCGAAACCGAGGAACTCGGTGATTGCGCCATACAGGCCGCCCAGGGAGTCCGGATCGTAGAATTCCTTGATCTTGTGGATCTTGCCGTTTTCGCCATAGCCGAAGAACGTGGTGGCGTACTCACCCTTGCCGTCGATGCCCAGGATCGCGGTTTTCTCCTGGAAGCCCGAGCAGTGGTAGGCGCTGGAAGCGTGGGCCAGGTGGTGTTCAACCGGTTCGATCTTGATTTTCTTCGGATCGAAGCCAAGTTGCTCCAGGCACCAGACAATCTTGTTGCGATAGCGCTTGTAACGGCGATTGCCCATCAGGATCGCGTCGAGCGCGCGGTCCGGGGCGTACCAGTAGCGTTTGGCGTAGTGCCAGCGCGCCTCGCCGAACAGGCTGATCGGGGCGAACGGGATCGCCACCACGTCAACGTCGGACGGTTTGATGCCGGCCTGTTCCAGGCAGAACTTCGCCGACTCGTAGGGCATGCGGTTCTTTGCATGTTTGTCGCGTACGAAGCGCTCTTCTTCGGCGGCCGCAATCAGCTTGCCGTCGATATACAGGGCCGCGGAAGGATCATGGCTAAGGGCGCCGGACAGGCCAAGAATCGTCAATGCCACTGGGGTCTAGCCTCTTTTAGTCTGCATGCAGGCGCAGCGCGCCTGAAAAAAGTGTGCCTCCCGCCCGGGCGGGAAACAGCTAAAGGGCGGGATTATAACTTAAAAGCAGCAGGAAGCTGTTAGCGGCAAGGGGCTAGCGCAGGTCGATGCTGCCGTCGGCGCTTTGTCGGTAGACGGTGTAGGGCAGCAAGAGCGTGTCCATGACGCCGGAGAGCGGCACATCGATGAAGGTCCAGGGCACGCTGTTCAGCGCCAGGCTGCCCCCCGTATTCGGCGGCCCGTGCAGGACACACAGGTTATACGTCACCCCACTGTAGATACGCGGCACGGACTGGCAATAGGTTTTATCCGCCTTGAGCGCTCTCACGGTGGCGGCATCTTCACGCATCACCGTGGTGACGGTCCCGCAGCCAACCATCATCGACGCACTCCACGCCAGCACCAGCAACTTCATATTGGTTGTGCACATGCCCAGCTCTTCTTTTTTGAATGAGGTCGAAAATCTAGCATCGCCCATCCAATGGTCCAGGCGCCTGGCGCCGTCGCTTTGCGTGGGAAACTTCCTGTTCAGCCCAACGGCAATCAGGTTCGGCAAAATCGAGGGGAATCGTTAAACTTGCGACATTTGCGCCTACGCCACTCAACATGCGTTGCGCCACGGACTCGGCCTCTTCATGACCCTACCCGCTCCCACTCCCCTCGCCCTGCTCCTGCTGGGCCTGTGCAGCACCGTCCAGGCCGAAGAAACGCCGTTGCTGCTGGACCCCAGCGTGGTCACCGGCTCGCGCAGCGCCAGCCCGACCTTCGACCTGCCGTACTCGGTGGACGCCATCAGCCGCGAACAGATCAGCGACGGTCAACTTGGCATCAACGCCTCCGAAGCCCTGTCCCGCGTGCCTGGCCTGGTGGTGCAGAACCGCCAGAACTATGCGCAGGACCTGCAGATTTCTTCCCGTGGCTTCGGTGCCCGCTCGGCGTTCGGGGTGCGCGGCATCAAGCTGGTTGCCGACGGCATCCCCGCCAGCACCCCGGATGGCCAGGGCCAGGCGGCAACGTTCAACCTCGACACCGCCGAGCGCATCGAAGTCCTGCGCGGCCCGGCAGCGACCCTGTACGGCAGCAACGCTGGCGGGGTGATCCAGATGTTCTCCCGCAACGGCGAAGGCCCGCCACGCATTGGCGCCGAAACCCTGGTGGGCAGCGACGGGCTGAGCAAAAACCACCTCACCGCCGAAGGCGCAGCCGAGGGTGCAGGCTTTGTGCTGGACGCCTCGCGCATGGACACCAATGGCTACCGCGATCACAGCAGCGCACGCCGTGACCAGACGTTCGCCAAGCTCAACTTCCAGCCCGATGACGACAGCAAGCTGGCGTTGATCTACAGCAGCCTGGAGCAGAACGGTACGCAGGACCCGCTGGGGCAGACCTGGGCGGCGTACAAGGCTGACCCGCGCTCGGTGAGCACCAATGCGCTGACCTACAACACGCGTAAAAGCATCGACCATCAGCAACTGGGCATGAACTACGAGCGCTACATCGGCGATGCGACGCTGCAGGTGAATGCGTATACGGGGCGGCGCAGTGTGATTCAGTACCTGTCGATCCCCAGGGGCACCCCCGCCAACGAGCGCGGCGGTGGCGTGGTGCAGTTTGACCGCACGTTCTACGGTGGCAGCGCGCGCTGGATGCAGCCTATCCAGAGCGCGCCGGGGGAGTTGACGATCATCGCGGGCCTGGACTTCGACCAGAGCGAAGACAGCCGCCACGGCTATCAGAACTACAGCGGCGCCACCCTGGGCGTGAAAGGCCAGCTGCGCCGCGATGAAATCGACACCGCGCGCAGCCTCGACCCTTACCTCCAGGCCAACTGGGCCCTTGGCCGCTGGACCCTGCAGGCCGGCATTCGCCACAGCACCATGGAGCTGGAGGTGGACGATCAATTCCTCGGCAACGGCGACGCCAGCGGCAGCAAGACCTACCAGAAGAACACGCCGTCGATGAGCGTGATGTACGCCTTCACGCCCGACCTGCACGGTTACGTCAGTGCCGGCAAAGGCTTCGAAACGCCCACCCAGGCCGAGCTGGCCTATGCGCCGGGTAACATCGAGGGTTTCAACTTTGGCTTGAAGCCGTCGCAAAGCACGCAATATGAAATAGGGTTGAAGGCACAACTGAACAACACCCGCATCAACGCTGCGCTGTTTCAGATCACCACTGATGACGAACTGGTGGTGCAGCAATCCATCGGCGGTCGCACCAGCTATCAAAATGCCGGTCGCACGCTGCGCCGTGGATTCGAACTTGGGGTCGAGAGCCAACTCAGCGAGCAGTGGAGCGCCAACCTCGCCTACACCCGCCTGCAAGCCACCTACGACAGCGACTTTGCCAGCGGCGCGAACACCATCGACAAAGGCAACTACCTGCCCGGCGTGCCGCAAACCACGCTGTTCACCGAGCTGAACTGGAAACCACGGGACTGGGTCAGCACCGCCATCGAAGGCATGTACCGCAGCAAAGTCTATGTCGAAGACACCAACCGCCAACACGCCGCACCGGGCTACAGCGTATTCAACTGGCGCGCACGGTTTGAGCAGAAGATCGAGCACTGGACATTCCACCAGACCTTGCGCCTGGATAACCTGCTGGATCGCCAGTATGTGGGCTCGGTGATCGTGGGGGACGGCAATGGACGCTACTACGAAGCGGCGCCGGGGCGGTCGTGGTATGCGGGGGCTGGGGCTGAATACCAATTCTAATGTGGGAGGGAGCTTGCTCCCGATGCGGTGGGTCAGTTACACAGGCATTCACTGACACACCGCATCGGGGGCAAGCCCCCTCCCACACTGACCGCGTTCACACCTTCAGATGTGTAAATACAGTCAAATGTGGGAGGGGGCTTGCCCCCGATAGGGCCGAAGGCCCGCTTCACCCGGCGACGCTGACCTCTTTGGGCAACCGCTGATCAATCACCCGATACAACGCACTGTCCTGCGGCCAGTTGCGCATGAACCGCGCACGGTCTTTGGCATACGCCGCAGCAAAGCTGGCAACCGAGCTGTGTTGGCACATGGCGTCCAGGTCGATCATCGCCCAGCGCCCTTCGCTCCAGAACAGGTTATGCCCCTTGAAATCCCCATGGCTGATGCGCGCCTCGATCAACTCGGCGAACAGCCGGTCCAGCGCCAGCAGTTCATCTTCCGGCGCGTCGCCGCGTTCGACATAGGGCGCAAAGCGCTCGATGATGTCCGGCCCCGGCAGGTATTCGGTGACCAGATAGGCACGGCTGCGCAACCAGAAAAAGCGCTTCTCCAGGACCGCCAGCGGCTTGGGCGTAGCAAAGCCGAGGAACGCCAGGCGATTGCCTTCGCGCCAGGAATGCCAGGCACGGCTCGGGCGCCAGAAGCGTTTGAGCCAGTGGGTGAAACCCTTGATGTTGTAGCGCTTGATCACCAGAGGCCGGCCGGCCACTTCGACCCTGGCCACGCTCGCGGCGCCGCCGGTCTTGTACAGATGGCCCTGGTCGAGCAGCGCATCGGCCTTTTCAAGCACTGGCAGCATGGCCGCCTCTTCCTCACGGCGAATCGCGCGCAGACCAAAGGCGCCACGTACCACACTGAACAGGGTGCACTCGCGGCCGACCTTGTTCAGGTAGTCGCGCAAGCGCCAGGCGCTGACTTTGCGCACCTGCTTTTCCAGAGCCTCCAGCGGCAAGGCATGTTCGCCGTTGGCCAGCAGGTAATACACCAGCAATTCTTCGGTAAACGGCGCGAGGTTTTTCGGCAACTGGGCAAAGAACACCCCGAGGTTTTCCAGCACGCGATTGCGCGACAGCGGCTTGCCCGCCTCTTCGACACGAATCCCCGCGCCATCAATCAGATACAGCTTGCCGCCCTGGCGCAGCAGGTTGTCCAGGTGCAGGTCTTCCTGCCACAAGCCCTTGGCATGCATCTGCGCAATCGCGCCCAGCGCTTCGGCAAGCACGGCGGTTTGTTCGTCGGCCAATGGCGGCAAGCCTTCGACAGCGCGCCAGGCGTCGGCCAGGCTGTGGGCGCCTTCGAGAAACTCGAACAGCAGCCAGCCACCCTCGCCTTCCTGCAAACCGTCGGCCAGCAACAGCGGCGTGGTCAGGCCTTGTTCGGCCAGCAAACGCACCCCGCTGCGCTCACGCTGGAAATGCCGCGCCGCCGAATTGCCAACCAGCAACTTGGCCAGCACCGGGCGACCGCGCCATATGGCGGCGCCGACGTAGCGCTGCCCCGGCAAAACCCGCAGCAGGTTGAGCAGTTGCAGTTGGCCCGGGCCTGCCGCATCGACCAGGTCGAGGGTCAGCGGCAGGCTGGGAGTACGGCCGGCGTTTTTCAGCTCGGACAAACGCATCAGCGGTTTTCCTTGTGGCTGCGGCGCGCGGTAAGACGCTGATACCAGGTGGCGACCAGCGCACTGTCTTCAGGCTGCTCAAGATACGCCGCCAGGAGTTGTCGCACCTGCGCATC
Source organism: Pseudomonas sp. 44 R 15 (assembly GCF_900004965.1). Classification (NCBI taxonomy): domain Bacteria; kingdom Pseudomonadati; phylum Pseudomonadota; class Gammaproteobacteria; order Pseudomonadales; family Pseudomonadaceae; genus Pseudomonas; species Pseudomonas sp. 44 R 15. Next base: position 18,470 of record NZ_CVTU01000108.1, on the reverse strand, counting down.
CGACCATTGCGGCGCGCGGCGCAGCAGGGGTTCGAGGTCCTTGACCCGGTCACGCCAGCCGAACAACAAAGGGCGGGTTTTCTCGAGGTCGATCAACTGCGCGGCGTAACCGTCAGCGGTGGCCTGCAGGAAAATATGCTTGGGATAAAAACAGCCATGCACCTGCCCCACGCTGTGCAACCGACGCGCAAGCCCGCCGCAGGCCAGCAGGATGGCGCGCTGCTGGGCGTCGCTCGACTGCGGCCAGTGTTCCAGCAACGAGTCCAAATCGTTCCAACCGTCCAGGGCGCGGGTAAGCAACATCGCACGGCGCTCGCCCTTGACCTTGCGCTCGCCGAAGAACACCGCCTGCAAGGCAGGAATGCCCAGCTTGCGGTACAGGCTGATATTACGAAACTCACGGGCAAAACTTGGCTCGCCGAACGGCCGGTACAAGGTACGCGTCAGGTAGTTGCTCTGGCGCTTGAGGTAGTAACCCTGACCCTCAAGCTCCAGGCGATACACGCTGCTCCATCCGTCGCCGCTGGTGTTGGGCTCATCCACCGCATCCAGTTGCTTGGCCCACAACGTATCGAAGCTGGCCAGGTCGTTGCGCTCAAGCAAAGCGCGGTCTTCGGCCGCCAGGAAGTCACTCATTCACGTCCCTCGAAAAACTTCACCACATGGCGAATCCGTTGTTTGTCTGACGTCGTCAGGTGCGTGCGTTGGCGGTATTGCATGTAGAAACGCAGGCGCTGAGTGGCCGACAGATGATACTTGGCGACCTTGTCCAGGCAGGCCAGGTCTTTGGTAATGCGGTATTTGAGCCAGAAGCCGCGCCAGAAATCGCCGTTGGGACAGTCGATCATGTACAGGGTGCGCTGATCGTCCACCAGCAGGTTGCGCCACTTCAAGTCGTTATGGGTGAAGCGATGGTCGTGCATGGTCCGCGTGTACTCGGCGAGCTGGCGGCTGATACCGTCGACCCAGCGAGGGTCTTTCAGACGCGGGTCATTACGTTCGGCCAACACCGATAAATCCTCGGTCCTGGGCAATTCCCGGGTAATCATTGCACCCCGGTCATAGGCCAAGCCCTTGCGATCCAGGCCCCAGGCCACCACATCGGCGGTCGGAATCCCCCATTTGGCGAAGCGCTTGAGGTTCTGCCATTCGGATTTCACCCGCGGCTTGCCCAGGTAGCGGCGCAGGCCTTTGCCGGCGCCGACGTACCGCTTGACGTAATAATTGATCCCGCCGCGCTCCACCCGGATGACTTCCGACAGCGGGTCGCGGGTCAGGCGCTCGCCTTGCAGGGCGAACACGGCTTCCAGGCTGCCAAAGTCGTCCGCGAGCGCAGCGTAAGCGGGTTCCAGATTCCAACCCGCCATCAGAGTGCATCCCCGTAACGCTGTTTGCGCGCGTAGAGCTTGTCGGCCTTGCCTTGCAGCCACAGCAACAGAGCGCTTTCCTCGGCGAGGATCTGGCGCAGCGGCTGCTGGAAATAGCCCTTGAGAAAGCGCAGCTTGTCGCGACGGGTCAGGCCGATGTCCAGCGCCGAGAAGTACAGCGCCGCCAGGTCCTTGTCACGCCAGCGATGGCTGATTTTGTCGCGCGTCTGGGCGCGGTGCAGGTCGATGATCGAGAGCTTGAAGTTATCCGCCGTCACCGGCGTATCGGTGTGCAACAGGAAGTGGCAGATGTAGCAATCACGGTGGTTAACGCCGCCGCGATGCATCATGCCGGTCATGCGCGCCACTTCAGCGATCAGCGCGCGCTTGAGACGCGGCTGCGGCGGCTGCTTGAGCCAGTCGATGCTGAAGTCTTCCAGGCTGACAGTCGGCGCCAGTTCTTCGGTAATGATGAAGGAGTGCTGATCGGCCGGGTTGCTGCCGCGCTCGCCATAGGCCACGGCGGTCATGGTCGGCACGCCCAGTGCCTGCAGGCGCTGGATCGCCAGCCATTCCTGACCGGCGCCCAGCACCGGCAGCTTGGCGGTCACAAGGTTCTTGACGATCTCGCCCCAGCCGATCCCACGGTGGATCTTCACAAAGTAGCCGCGGCCATCCACCTCGGTACGCAGCGTGCGACGCGCCTCCAGTTCACGGTAAACCTCGCCTTGCAGGCGCTCGACTGCGGCGAACGCATCCTGCCCGGCCCAGAGGGTTTTGAACGGTTCGGCAAGCATCAATTTCATCGTTTTGGCTCCGCCAGAATCACATCCGCAGCGTGCTGCGGCATGCTATAGAGGTCGGCCGTCTCGGCGAAGGCCAACCCATTGCGGCCCCAGGCCGCGCGCTGTGCAGAATCAGACAACATCCGCGCCAGGTACCCGTTGAGCTGCGTCTGTTCGAACGGCTCATCCAGGACCAGGCCACTGTCGGCTTCGGCGATGTAATGGGCATAGCCACATACCGCCGAGACCAGCACCGGCAACCCGGCCACCAGGGCTTCGAGCAAGACCGTGCCGGTGTTTTCGTTATACGCCGGGTGGATCAACAGGTCGGCGCCCAGCAGGAAACGCGGGATATCGCTGCGCCCCTTGAGGAACTGCACGTTATCGCCCAAACCCAATGTGGCGCTCTGCAATTGGAATACTTTGGGGTCGTCCTGGCCGATTACAAACAGACGGGTGCGTTTCTTCAATTGCGACGGTAACGCCGCCAGCGCCTTGAGGCTGCGGTCGACGCCCTTGGTCTTGAAGCCCGAACCGATCTGCACCAGCAGCAAGTCGTCCTCGCCCAGGCCGAATTCCTGGCGGAACCCTTCGCGTATCATGGCCGCATCCGGCGGCGCACGTCGATCCTGGGCAATGCCCGGCGGCAGCAGGTGGAAGCGTTCCAGCGGTGTGGCGTAATACTTGATGAACAGCGGCTGCTGCACCTCGGAAATCATCAGGATTTCGGTCTTGGCGTCCTTGGCAAACACGGCGCGCTCGTAGTCGGCAAAGTGCTTGTAACGACCAAAATAACGGTACAGCGAATGACGCAGGTTTTGCGCCTTGTCTTCAAAGCAGCCGTCGGCGGCGTAGTACACGTCCAGGTCGGGCATCTTGTTGAAGCCGATCAGGCGATCCACCGGGCGTTTGGCAAGGTCGGCTTTCATCCACGCGCTGAGCTTCTCGTTGCGCCGATGGTTGAAGAATGCCTTGACCGGCGCCACCAGCACTTCAAAGCCCGGCGGGATATCGCCCTCCCAGATCAAGGTGTACACGCGGATTTTATGCCCGCGTTGCTGGCACTCCAGGGCGATGCGCATGAAGTCGCGCTGCAAGCCACCGAAGGGAAAATATTTGTACAGTACGAAAGCCAGTTGCATCAGTGCAGTTCCTCAGCCAGTAACAACGTGCTCAGCCGGCTCGCTACACGCTCAGGATTGAGGCGCGTGAAGCACAGGGGCGACTCGCGCTTGATGTCGAACCGCCGCAGGTCATCGGCGGTGGGTTGATAAGTGCATTGCTTTTGCAGGCACGGCGCACACGGCCAGTCGCTGGCCAGGTGGATCTGGCCTTTGCCGTAGGCGCCGGTGAGGCCCGGATTGGTAGGCCCGAACAGCGAAATGGTCGGCACATCCAGCGCAGCCGCCAGATGACCCAGACCGGTGTCCACCGCCACACAGGCACGGGCACCGGCCAACACACGGGCCACGCCCGCCAGGTTCAGTTTTGGCAGCACTTCGGCGTTGGCCAGGCCTTGAGCCAGGCGCTCGGCGCGGGCCTTTTCGACGGCGCTGCCCCACGGCAATTTCACGTCCACGCCCAGGCGGCCCATGCGTTCGGCCAGTTCGCGCCAGTAGGCCTCGGGCCAGTGCTTGGTGTCCCAGGTCGTGCCGTGCAGCAGCAACACGAAGGGTTTCTTCGGCGGCAGGCCCAGCAGTTTCTCGACGCTCAGGCCATAGTCGCCCAGGCCCTTGGGCAGGTCGTAACCCAACGCCACGGCAAACAGTTGGCGCAGGCGCTCCACCGCATGTTGCCCGCGGGCCACGGCCAGGCGGCGGGAATAAAAGCGCGCCGCCAGGGGTTCGCGTGCCGAGCTTTTATCGAACCCGGCTACCGGCGCCCGCACGTAGCGGGTCAGCCAGGCACTTTTCAACAGGCCCTGGGCGTCGATCACCAGGTCATACCGGGTCGACTGCAGCGCCTGTTTGAACCGCCGCCATTCGCCGCTCTTGAGGGTTTGCCAGAGGTTCTTGCGCCAGCGACGAATCGCCACCGGGATCACCTTGTCTACCGCCGGGTGCCAGGTCGGGATTTCAGCGAAGCCTTCTTCCACCACCCAGTCGAAACGGATGCCGGGGATCGCCCGCGCCGCATCGGTCAGTGCCGGCAAGGCGTGGATCACGTCGCCCAGGGATGAGGTCTTGATTACCAGTACCCGCAACTCAGTGAACCTCGACCACGTCGCCCTGCAACCGCTGCAACGCGTCGGTCACCGGCTGCGGCAGCAATTGGCGCAGGCAATTGTAGTGGCCGAAACGGCAGGTGCGCTCAAAACAGGGGCTGCAATCCAGGCCCAGGCGCACCACTTCGACCTTGTCCGCCAGGGGCGGGGTGAAGCCGGGTGACGTCGAGCCGTACACCGCCACCAAGGGACGGTTCAGCGCGGCGGCAACGTGCATCAGGCCGGAATCATTGGACACCACCGCGTCGGCGCACGACAGCAAGTCGATGGCCTCGGCCAGGGACGTTTCGCCACTGAGGTTCACCGCCTCTTCGCGCAGGCCCGGAATCAGGCGCTGGCGAATATCCTCACCCACCGAATGATCGTTCTTCGAGCCAAACAGCCACACCTGCCAGCCTTCGCGAATCCTGGTCTCGGCGACCTTGGCGTAATGCTCCGACGGCCAGCGCTTGGACTCGCCAAACTCGGCGCCCGGGCACAGCGCCAATACCGGGCGATCCAGCGTCAGGCCGAACTTGGCCAGCGCCGCAGCGCGGGTCACCGGGTCAATCTGCAAGCTGGGGCGCGGGTACGGCTTGGGCAGTTCGGCGCCCGGCTCGTAGGCCAGGGCCATGAAACGTTCGATCATCAGCGGATAGCGGGCTTTATCCAGGGTGCGTACGTCATTGAGCAGCACGTAGCGAAACTCGCCGCGCCAGCCGGTACGCTTGGGGATGCCGGCAAAAAACGGCACCAGCGCCGACTTCAGCGAGTTGGGCAACAGGATGGCCTGGTCGTACTGGCCGGCCATGGCTTTGCCGATGCGACGGCGGGTCGCCAATTCCAGCGCGCCATGGCCGAGCGGAAAGCTCAAGGCCTTGCGCACTTGCGGCATGCGCTCAAGGATCGGCCGGCTCCACTCAGGGGCGAGCACGTCGATCTGGCAGTCCGGATAGCGCAGCCGCAGGCACTGGAACAGTGTCTGCGCCATCACCATGTCTCCGACCCAGCTGGGCCCAACGATCAGAATATTCATGTCATTTCCACAAACGATGCGGGGAGGCTTATGCCTCCCCGCCCTAATAGTGTTTCAGCTCAAGCCCAGCGTTTGCCAGATTCGCATCACCTGTCGCCGTTCGTCGGCGAACTGGTCGCCGGCCACCGTACCGGCCTCGTTCTGCAAGGCTTGGCGGTGCGCGGCTGAGCGGTAGGCCTTATACACTTCACGCAGCAAGTGAGCATCGGCGGCGGGCATCAGCCCGACCTGCTCCAAGCCCTCGAGGATGCGGATATTGTCGGTGTAGCGCAGCAACGATGGATGTTGCGCAGACCACGCCAAAGCGGCGTATTGCACCATAAATTCAATATCGACGATACCTCCGGCGTCCTGCTTGAGGTCGAACAGCGCCGTGGCTTCGAAGGCATTGGCGCCCCTGCCGGCCGTTGTGCTCTTGGTTCCCAGGTTATCGCGCATCTTGGCGCGCATCTCGCTGACCTCCTGGCGCAGCTTGGCCAGATCCCGCTCACGCCCTAACACGTTAGCGCGTACCTTCTCGAATGCATGGCCCACATCCTGGCTGCCGACCAGGACGCGTGCGCGAATCAGCGCCTGATGCTCCCAGGTCCAGGCTTCATTTTGTTGATAGCGGTCGAATGCGCCCAGCGAACTGACCAGCAAGCCGGACGCCCCTGAAGGTCGCAGACGCATATCCACCTCGTACAACTGGCCGGAGTTGGTCTGGGTGGTCAGCAGGTGAATGATGCGCTGGCCCAGGCGCGTGAAGAACTGCGCGCCGTCGATCGGCTTGGCGCCGTCGGTCTCGGCCTGCGGGTCGCCGTCATGGATAAACACCAGGTCCAGGTCCGAACCATGCCCCAGTTCGATACCGCCGACCTTTCCATAACCGACAATGATGAACCCGGGATCGCACAGGCTGCCGTCCAGCCGTTGCGGCGAGCCGTGGCGGGCAACAGTCTGGCGCCAGGCCAGGGCCAGCACTTGTTCGAGAATGGCTTCGGCGAGCCAGGTGAGGTAGTCGCTGACTTTCATCAACGGCAGGCTGCCGGCGATTTCCGAGGCCGCCACGCGCAGGCGGTGCGCCAGCTTGAAATGGCGCAGCGCTTCCATCTGCTGCTCGAGGTCGTCTTCGGGGATACGCGTGAGGCGCTCGCGCAACTCGGCGGCCAGTTCCGGCGCCAGCGGTGGCTTGAACAAGCGTCCTTCGTTGAGCAATTCATCCAGCAACAGCGGAAAGCGCGTGATCTGCTCGGCGATCCACGGGCTCGCGGCGCACAGGGTCAATAGACGGCGCAAGGCGTCGGGATTCTCGGTGAGCAGCACCAGGTAAGCGGAACGCCGGGCGACGGCTTCCACCAGGGGCAATACGCGCTCCAGCACCAGGTCCGGATTGGCGTGTTCGACAGCCTGGGCCAGCAAACGCGGGATAAACGCATCCAGGCGCTCGCGACCGAGGCGCTGCATGGCGCGCAGTTGCGGGCTACCGCGCAGGCCGGCCAGGGCTTTGAGCGCCTTGGGCGCGTCAGTAAAGCCGCCTTCGCCCAATTGGCGGCAGGCCGCGTCGTCGTCCTGGGACTCTTCCCACAGCGGAAGCCACTCCCCACCGACAACCAACTCGCTTTCTTCACCCTCTTCTTCATCAGGGTCGGCAATCACTTGGCGGAAATGCCAATCCACTCGCCCACGCCAATACATCAAGCGCTCGTGGAACGCGGCCCAATCGGCAAAGCCCAGCATGAAGGCAATACGCGCCTGGTCTTCGGGGCTGTCCGGGAGCATTTGGGTCTGGCGGTCGGCAATCGCCTGGATCGCGTGCTCGGTGTAACGCAGGAATTCGTAGCCATTGCGCAGCTCGGCAATCACCGCAGGCGGCAGGTAGCCCTGGCCTTCCAGGGTGCCGAGCACGTTCAACAGCGGGCGTTGCTGCAGGCTGAGGTCGCGACCACCGTGGATCAGTTGAAACGCCTGGGCGATAAATTCCACCTCGCGAATACCGCCCGAACCCAGCTTGATATTGTCGGCCATGCCCTTGCGCCGCACTTCCTGCTGGATCAACTGCTTCATGGTGCGCAGCGCCTCGATGGCCGAGAAGTCCAGGTAACGGCGATAGACGAACGGGCGCAGCATGTCGAGCAGTTGCGCGCCGGCCACCTGGTCTCCGGCGACGACGCGGGCCTTGATCATGGCGTAACGTTCCCAGTCGCGGCCCTGGTCCTGGTAGTACTGCTCCAGCGCATTGAAGCTGAGTACCAGCGCGCCCGCCGAACCGTAGGGGCGCAGGCGCATGTCGACGCGGAAAACGAAACCGTCGACGGTCATCGGGTCGAGGGCCTTGATCAATTTTTGACCAAGACGGATGAAAAACTCCTGGTTATCCAGGGCGCGCTTGACCCCTACTGTCTCGCCGCCTTCGGGGTAGGCGAAGATCAGGTCGATATCCGACGACAGGTTCAGCTCCACGGCCCCGAGCTTGCCCATGCCGAGGATGACCATGTGCTGCGCCTCGCCGCTGCGCCGCCCGGTTGGCGTGCCGAACTGCACGCAATGGCGCTGGTACAGCCACTGGTAGGCCTGGTCGATACAGGCGTCGGCCATGTCGGAGAGGTCGCGACAGGTTTGCACCAGGTCAGCCTGGCGGGTCAGGTCGCGCCAGATGATGCGCACCTGCTGGCGCGTGCGCTGGCGGCGCAGCACACGGCCCATCTGCTCTTCTGTATCGGCCTGTTGCACGGCACCGGCAATCTGCCCGCACAGTTCACCCGGCGCAAAACCCCGATCCAGCTCGCCCCAGGCCACCAGCTCGAGCAACATCAAAGGGTCACGAACACTCTGTTCAATCACGAAATCACTGGCGGCGCACACCCGCGCGAAGTCGGCCCAGCGTTGCGGCGTCCAGCCAGAAAGGCCATGATCGTCATCCAGCGCGGCCACGGCGTCACGAAATGACTGCTCGGCCCGACTGGCGTAAGGCAACAGAATGGCCGGCAGTTCGGCCAGCGTAGGAAGGCTCATGGTCTATCCTTGATCGGCGGGTAAATGGCGTGTAGTTGTGAACGCAGGAGCCCTGCTCGATGAAGGACTGTCGAACAAAAGTTAGAAATAGCTGAAATTAAATTAATCTTGGCAGGCAACATCAAACTTTCACCTTTTCTTGTTCGCAATAGACCAACAATAACGATTATGCTCACCAGCCAGACCGAGCCATACGCTCGGTCTTGTGTAGTTTTACTACTCGTATATACATTCGAAAGGCTGAAATGGCCGACGATTTGTAGTAAAACTACAGGACGCCGAAGCAACCTTCGGCCATCCAAGAATTTATGTCGTCTGCCCACAAGGCCAGTCGCAAACTTCAGGCAACCGATTCTGGTAGCCTTTCCGCCCTGGAGCAAGCCATGCAAGACCTCGATCCCGTCGAAACCCAGGAATGGCTGGACGCCCTGGAATCGGTTCTCGACAAAGAAGGCGAAGACCGTGCTCATTACCTGATGACCCGTATGGGCGAACTCGCGACCCGCAGCGGCTCGCAGTTGCCTTACGCCATCACTACGCCATACCGCAACACCATCCCCGTTACCCACGAAGCACGCATGCCTGGCGACCTGTTCATGGAACGCCGCATTCGCTCGCTGGTACGTTGGAACGCCATGGCGATGGTAATGCGCACGAACTTGAAAGATTCGGACCTGGGCGGTCACATCTCCAGCTTCGCTTCCAGCGCAACCCTGTATGACATCGGCTTCAACTACTTCTTCCAGGCCCCGACCGACGAACACGGCGGCGACCTGATCTACTTCCAGGGCCACACCTCGCCAGGCGTCTACGCCCGTGCGTTCATGGAAGGTCGCATCAGCGAAGAACAAATGAACAACTTCCGCCAGGAAGTCGACGGTCAGGGCCTGTCGTCCTACCCGCACCCTTGGCTGATGCCTGATTTCTGGCAGTTCCCGACGGTATCCATGGGCCTGGGCCCGATCCAGGCGATCTACCAGGCACGCTTCATGAAGTACCTGGAAGCCCGTGGCTTCATCCCCGAAGGCAAGCAGAAAGTCTGGTGCTTCCTGGGCGACGGCGAGTGCGACGAGCCGGAATCCCTGGGCGCCATCTCCCTGGCCGGCCGCGAGAAGCTGGACAACCTGATCTTCGTCATCAACTGCAACCTGCAGCGCCTCGACGGCCCGGTTCGCGGCAACGGCAAGATCATCCAGGAACTCGAAGGCGTGTTCCGCGGCGCTCACTGGAACGTGACCAAAGTCATCTGGGGCCGTTTCTGGGACCCACTGCTGGCCAAGGACGTCGACGGTATCCTGCAACGTCGCATGGACGAAGTCATCGACGGCGAGTACCAGAACTACAAGGCCAAAGACGGCGCGTTCGTTCGCGAGCACTTCTTCAACACGCCTGAACTCAAGGCGATGGTTGCCGACCTGTCCGACGACGAGATCTGGAAACTCAACCGTGGCGGCCACGACCCGTACAAGGTCTACGCGGCGTACCACGAAGCGGTCAACCACAAGGAACAACCGACCGTCATCCTGGCCAAGACCATCAAGGGTTATGGCACCGGTGCCGGCGAAGCGAAGAACACCGCGCACAACACCAAGAAAGTCGACGTCGACAGCCTGAAGCTGTTCCGCGACCGCTTCGACATCCCGGTCAAGGACGAAGAGCTGGAGAACCTGCCGTTCTTCAAGCCGGAGCCGAACAGCGCCGAAGCCCGTTACCTCAGCGAGCGTCGTAGCGCCCTGGGCGGTTTCGTGCCGCAACGCCGCGCCAAGAGCATGAGCATCCCGACGCCGCCACTCGATACCCTCAAGGCTATCCTGGACGGCTCGGGCGACCGTGAAATCTCCACCACCATGGCCTTCGTGCGCATCCTTGCGCAACTGGTCAAGGACAAGGAAATCGGTTCGCGCATCGTCCCGATCATCCCGGACGAAGCCCGTACCTTCGGTATGGAAGGCATGTTCCGCCAGTTGGGCATCTACTCCTCCGTCGGCCAGCTCTACGAGCCAGTCGATAAAGACCAGGTGATGTTCTACAAGGAAGACAAGAAGGGCCAGATCCTCGAAGAAGGCATCAACGAAGCGGGCGCCATGAGCTCCTTCATCGCTGCCGGTACTTCGTACTCCAGCCACAACCAGCCGATGCTGCCGTTCTACATCTTCTACTCGATGTTCGGCTTCCAGCGTATTGGCGACCTGGCCTGGGCAGCCGGCGACAGCCGTACCCGTGGTTTCCTGATCGGCGGCACTGCCGGCCGCACCACGCTGAACGGCGAAGGCCTGCAACACGAAGACGGTCACAGCCACATCCTGGCTGCCACCATCCCGAACTGCCGCACCTTTGATCCAACCTACGGCTACGAGCTGGCGGTGATCATCCAGGACGGCATGAAGAAGATGACCGAAGAGCAGCAGGACGTTTTCTACTACATCACCGTGATGAACGAGTCCTACCAGCAGCCAGCCATGCCGGCCGGTGTGGAAGAAGGCATCATCAAGGGCATGTACCTGCTCGAGGAAGACACCAAGGAAGCGGCTCACCACGTACAACTGATGGGCTCCGGCACCATCCTGCGCGAAGTGCGTGAAGCGGCGAAGATCCTGCGTGACGAATTCAACGTCGGCGCCGACGTATGGAGCGTGACCAGCTTCAACGAACTGCGTCGCGACGGCCTGGCCGTAGAGCGCAGCAACCGTCTGCACCCTGGCCAGAAGCCAGCCAAGAGCTATGTCGAAGAATGCCTGGCCGGCCGTAAGGGTCCGGTCATCGCCTCTACCGACTACATGAAACTGTTTGCTGAACAAATTCGCCAGTGGGTCCCGTCCAAGGAATTCAAAGTCCTGGGCACCGACGGTTTCGGTCGCAGTGACAGCCGCAAGAAGCTGCGTCACTTCTTCGAAGTCGACCGTCACTTCGTGGTGTTGGCAGCCCTGGAAGCCTTGGCTGACCGTGGTGAGATCGAACCCAAGGTGGTGGCTGACGCCATCGTCAAGTTCGGGATCAACCCGGAAAAACGCAACCCACTGGACTGCTGAGGAGACTTTTTGTGAGCGAACTCATTCGCGTACCTGACATCGGCAGCGGTGAAGGTGAAGTAATCGAGCTGTTTGTGAAGGTCGGCGACACCGTCGAAGCCGACCAGAGCATCCTGACCCTGGAATCGGACAAGGCGAGCATGGAAATCCCTGCTCCCAAGGCCGGCGTGGTCAAGAGCCTGAAAGTGAAGCTGGGCGACCGCCTGAAAGAAGGCGACGAACTGCTGGAGCTGGAAATCGAAGGTGCTGCCGATGCAGCGCCTGCGGCTGCCGCTCCGGCCGCCGCTGCACCTGCACCTGCTGCTGAAAAGCCTGTCGCTGCCGCCGAGGCCCCAGCGGCCCCGGCTGCCGCACCTGCCGCCGCCAGCGTCCAGGACATTCACGTCCCGGACATCGGCTCGTCGGGCAAGGCCAAGATCATCGAGCTGCTGGTCAAGGTCGGCGACACCGTCGAAGCCGACCAGTCGCTGATCACCCTGGAGTCCGACAAGGCCTCCATGGAAATCCCATCGCCGGCTGCCGGTGTGGTGGAAAGCATTGCGGTCAAGCTGGAAGACGAAGTCGGCACCGGTGACTTCATCCTCAAGCTGAAAGTACAAGGCGCTGCGCCTGCGGCCGCTCCAGCACCGGCCGCCGCTCCGGCTGCCAAGGCTGAAGCTGCTCCGGCTGCTGCCGCCCCTGCGCCTGCTGCAAAAGCTGAGGCCGCTCCGGCCCCTGCTGCTGCTGCTGCCCCCGCGCCAAGCGGTGCCAAGGTTCACGCCGGCCCGGCTGTACGCCAACTGGCCCGTGAATTCGGCGTCGAGCTGAGCGCCGTCTCGGCCAGCGGTCCTCACGGTCGCGTGCTGAAGGAAGACGTGCAGGCTTACGTCAAGGCCATGATGCAGAAGGCCAAGGAAGCGCCGGCTGCCGGTGGCGCTACCGGGGGCTCGGGCATTCCGCCGATCCGTACCGTGGATTTCAGCCGTTTCGGCGAAATCGAAGAAGTGCCGATGACCCGCCTGATGCAAATCGGCGCGGCCGGCCTGCACGCGAGCTGGCTGAACATCCCGCACGTGACTCAGTTCGACCAGGCCGATATCACCGACCTGGAAGCCTTCCGCGTTGCGCAGAAAGCCGTGGCCGAGAAGGCCGGCGTGAAGCTGACCGTGCTGCCCCTGCTGCTCAAGGCCTGTGCACACCTGCTCAAGGAACTGCCGGACTTCAACAGCTCGCTGGCGCCAAGCGGCAAAGCGATCATCCGCAAGAAGTACGTGAACATCGGCTTTGCGGTCGACACCCCTGACGGCCTGCTGGTACCGGTCATCAAGAACGTCGACCAGAAGAGCCTGCTGCAACTGGCTGGCGAAGCGGCTGCGTTGGCCGCCAAGGCCCGCGACAAGAAGCTCACCCCGGACGACATGCAGGGCGCGTGCTTCACCATCTCCAGCCTCGGGCACATTGGCGGTACGGGCTTCACGCCAATCGTCAACGCGCCGGAAGTGGCGATCCTGGGTGTGTCCAAGGCGACTATCCAGCCGGTGTGGGACGGTAAAGCGTTCCAGCCCAAGCTGATGCTGCCACTGTCGCTGTCCTACGATCACCGCGTGATCAACGGCGCCGCAGCGGCACGCTTCACCCAGCGCCTGAGCCAGTTGCTCAACGACATCCGCACCATCCTGCTGTAAGCCGCAACGGCCTCCCCCTGGGGGGAGGCCATTGCCGCCTCGATTTCCGAGCGCCACGCTCGTACCTCAACCCCGCCACTTGGCGGGGCTTTTTTTGGGTTTTTTGTACACACAGGACAGGCTTGTACACCTTCTGTCACCCTGATTGCAGAAATCCTCCGGGTGGCCGATAACACCCTTATAGCACTTAGCCTTCATCCTCTCTTGTCAGTGCGTGCCGCATGATGCAACCTTGCCGCAAGCGACAGTAAAGAGGGCGTGAGCCCGGCGCCGTGCGTATTTTCCCAAGCGAGTTTCCCCCATGAAAAGCCAACCCGATGTTGCCCGAATGGCGACCGAGGTAGTGACGCAATTACCGGTGCCTTCGCGCCTCGGTATGCTGCGTTTCGAGCGGCTGAATGAGGCAAGCTGGGCGCTGCTCTACCTTGACCCCAACTGCGAGCGCCAATTCGGCTTGCCGGCGGTCGAACTGTGCGCCCTGCTGGGCACGCCGTACGCCAGCCTGATGGAACCCCAGGCGCGCTATCAACTGCACGACGCGATCCAGCAGCAACTGAGCCACAGCGCCCACTACCTGGTGCGCTACACCCTGCACACCAGCGATGGCCCGCTGAGCCTGCTCGAAATGGGCGAGGCCTACAAACAGCACAACCGTCACCTGCTGCGCGGCTACCTGATGGTGGTGGATGGCCTGTTCAGCGAACTGCCCGTCACGGTGCCGACCGCCGACCTGGAAAACCAGAACAGCCGCCTGCAAATCGCCCTGGAACTCAACCAGCGCGCGCAGCAGGAGCAACTGCAGCACCTGGAGCGGGTACGCGCCCAGCAGGAGCTGATCCTGCTGCTGGCCCGCCAGCGCTACACCACGCCCAATTCGCTGCAAGAAGCCGCCGAACTGATCACCCGCAGCGCCTGCGACATCTATCAGATCGATCGCGCCAGCATCTGGAATCTGGACGGCCAGCACCTGGTGCCGATTTCGGCCTATCTGCGCGCCGATCAACGCCACTATTTACCCGAAGCGATCGACGCCAGCTGCTTCCCCGACTACCTCGAAGCCCTGCACAGCAGCCGCGCCATCGATGCCACCCATGCCGTGCGCGACCCGCGCACCCGGGAAATGGCCGAAAGCCTGATCGCCAAGGATGTCCACGCCATGCTCGACGCGAGCATCCGCGTGGATGGCCAGGTGGTCGGCGTGCTGTGCCTGGAGCAAAGCGGCAGTTCGCGGGCATGGCAGTCCGATGAGATCGCCTTTGCCGGCGAGCTGGCGGACCAGTTCGCCCAAGTCATCAACAACCACAACCGGCGCACCGCCACCAGCGCCCTGCACCTGTTCCAGCGCGCGGTGGAACAGAGCGCCAACGCCTTTCTGCTGGTCAATTGCGATGGCGTGGTGGAGTACGTCAACCCAAGCTTTACCGCCATTACCCAATACAGCGCCGAAGAGGTGCATGGCCACCGCCTGGCGCAGTTGCCGGCCCTGGAGAACCTCAGCGAATTACTGTTCGACGCGCCGTCGGTCCTGGCCAAAAGCAACAGCTGGCAAGGCGAATTCAAAAGCCGGCGCAAAAACCTGGAACCCTACTGGGGCCAGTTGTCGATTTCCAAGGTGTATGGCGACAACCGTGAGTTGACCCATTACATCGGCATCTACGAAGACATTACCCAGACCAAGCTGGCGCAACAGCGCATCGAACGCCTGGCCTACACCGACAACCTGACCAACCTGGGCAACCGCCCGGCGTTCATCCGCAACCTTGATGAGCGCTTTGCCCGCGACAGCGACAGCCCGATCAGCCTGCTGCTGGTGGACATCGACAACTTCAAGCGGATCAACGACAGCCTCGGCCACCAGACCGGTGACAAGCTGCTGATCAGCCTGGCCCGCCGTCTGCGCAACAGTTTGAGCAGCGGCGGCAGCCTGGCGCGCTTTGCCAGTAACGAGTTTGCGGTGCTGCTTGACGATGCCGACATGGAGACCGGCCAGCAGGTGGCCAGCCAGTTACTGGCCACCCTCGACAAACCGATGTTCGTCGACAACCAGTTGATCAGCGTGACCGGCTCCGTGGGCCTCGCCTGCGCGCCGTTGCACGGGCGCGATCCGCAGACCCTGATGCGCAACGCCGGCCTGGCCCTGCACAAGGCCAAGGCCAACGGCAAACACCAGGTGCAGGTGTTTACCGAAGCACTGAATGCCGAGGCCAGCTATAAGCTGTTTGTGGAAAACAACCTGCGCCGCGCCCTGACCCAGAATGAGCTGGACGTGTTCTACCAGCCCAAGCTGTGCCTGCGCAGTGGTCGCCTGCTGGGCATGGAAGCGCTGTTGCGCTGGAACCACCCGGAAAAGGGCATGATCCGCCCCGACCAGTTCATCAGCGTGGCTGAAGAGACCGGTTTGATCATCCCCATCGGCAAATGGGTCGCCCGGCAGGCATGCCGCATGAGCCGTCGATTGACAGCCGCGGGCCTGGGTAATTTGCAGGTGGCGATCAACCTGTCGCCCAAGCAGTTTTCCGACCCGGACCTGGTGGCCTCGATTGCCACGATCCTCAAGGAAGAGCAGTTGCCGGCCAATCTGCTGGAGCTGGAGCTGACCGAAGGCCTGCTGCTGGAAGCCACCGAAGACACGCGCCAGCAACTGGACCAACTGAAGAGTTTTGGCCTGACCCTGGCCATGGACGACTTCGGTACCGGTTACTCGTCGCTGAGCTACTTGAAAAAATTCCCCATCGACATCATTAAGATCGACCGCAGCTTTATCCACGAAATCCCGGATAACCAGGACGACATGGAGATCACCTCGGCGGTCATCGCCATGGCCCACAACCTCAAGCTCAAGGTGGTGGCCGAAGGCATCGAGACCGCCGAGCAACTGGCGTTCCTGCGCCGGCATCGTTGCGACGTGGGCCAGGGCTATCTGTTCGACCGGCCAATCCCCGGCGCAGAGCTGCTGGAAAAGCTCAAACGTTATCCACGCGGGCCAATTGCCTGACAGCGCGGTAACACTCGGGCACACTGGCTGTCTGAAAATTTACTGTTACTCAACCTGACGAGAGGACTGATCATGGTCTTGCGCTCGGAAATTCTGGTGAACAAAAACGTGCTGCCTACTCAAGAACAAGCCTTGCCCGGCCGTGAAACCCCGATGGCATTGCCCGAAACTCACTTCGTCAACGGCAACCCGTTGCTGGGCCCTTTTACCGACGACGTCGGTTTCGCGATCTTCGGCCTCGGTTGTTTCTGGGGCGCCGAGCGCAAATTCTGGGAGCGCGACGGGGTGGTCAGTACCGTGGTCGGCTACGCCGGCGGCTTCACGCCGAACCCGACCTACGAAGAAGTCTGCTCGGGCCTGACCGGCCACAGCGAAGTGGTGCTGGTGGTATACGACCAGGCCAAAGTGAAATACGAAGACCTGCTGAAGATGTTCTGGGAACTGCACAACCCGACCCAGGGCATGCGCCAGGGCAACGACATCGGCAGCCAATACCGTTCGGTGATCTATGCCACCACGCCGGAGCAACTGGCGGCAGCCAAGGCCAGTGCCCAGGCCTATCAGCAAGAGCTGACCAAGGCCGGCCTGGGCGAGATCACCACCGAAATCGACGAAGCGCCGACGGTGTACTTCGCCGAGGCGTATCACCAGCAATACCTGGCGAAGAACCCGCAGGGCTATTGCGGCATCGGCGGCACCGGCGTGACCTGCCCGATCTAAAGCACAACACAGATTAAAAATGTGGGAGGGGGCTTGCCCCCGATAGCGGAGTGTCAGTTACTGATGTAATGACTGACACCCAGCAATCGGGGGCAAGCCCCCTCCCACATTGGGTCCGTGCTTGGCTTCAGAGCCGGTTACCCAGCGAGAAGCCAATCCATGGATCAGCGGCACTGGCGCGACCTGCCCGATCTAAAGAGCAACACAGGTTAAAAATGTGGGAGGGGGCTTGCCCCCGATAGCGGAGTGTCAGTTACAGATGTAATGACTGACACCCAGCAATCGGGGGCAAGCCCCCTCCCACATTGGGTCAGTGCTTGGCTTCAGAGTCGGTTACCCAGCGAGAAGCCAATCCATGGATCAGCGGCACCGGCGTGACCTGCCCGATCTAAAGAGCAACACAGATTAAAAATGTGGGAGGGGGCTTGAACTGGTCAAGTAATCCCGGACACCGATTACGGTGTTTATGCCGCTTTTTGCTCCATGGCTATTGGCGACAGGTAGTTGTTGTAGCTGTGGAGCCTGATTCGGTTGTATCGCATGAAGAAGCTGGTCATATCCCGCCTGGCTTCTTCAACTGTGGTGTAGCCCTTATTGGGCACCCACTCTGATTTAAGCGTCCCGAAGAAACGCTCTGTTGGCGCGTTGTCCCAGCATTGCCCTCTGCGGCTCATGCTTTGCGTTATTCCATGCTCCAGCAGCTCGGACTGAAAGAGCTGGCTGGTGTATTGGCTGCCTTGATCCGAATGAAACATCAAGCCTGCATGTTTGCCTCGAACCTCCACCGCCATTCTCAGCGCCTTGCTAACCAGGTTGGCGTCGTTGATCAGGGAAAACGCCCAGCCAACGATTCGGCGGGCGAACAGATCAATGACCGCTGCCAAGTGATACCAACGTTTACCAACCATCAGGCTGGTAACGTCGCCGCACCAGGCCTGATTGATTGCGGTTGGCTCGAAGTTACGCTCGAGCAGATTCTTGGCCACAAATGCTTCGACGCCTCTAGAGCGATACTGATGGCGGCGGCGCTGTCTGCTGGCCAGATTTGCCTCCGCCATGAGTTTTCCGGCCAGATGCCGTCCCACCTTGATCTGCTGGGCTTTCAAGTGCTGAGAGATCATCCGCGCGCCTGCACTTCCCCGGCTTTCGTCATGCAATTGCGCAACTTTTGCTCTGAGCGCGTCACGCTTGGTATTCGGCACTGAGCGACGCTTAAGCCAGTCATAAAACGCGCTGCGGGAAACGCCCAGCGCACTGCAAAGCAGGCAGATCGGATACGAACTCGACTCTCTCAGCTCCTCGATCAGGAAAAACGATCGGGATCCGACATCAAGAGAGCCGTAGCCTTTTTTAAGATTTCAGCCTCGGTCTCCAGGCGCTTGACCTTGGCTCGCAGCTGTTGAAGCTCTCGCTGTTCATCGCTGATTGCCTTAGTACCTGCCACTGGCTGCCCTTTCTGACGCTCTTTGCGAACCTGCTCAATCCAACGGCGCAGAGCCGTGGGGCCAACCTCCATCGACGCACAGACGTCAGGAACTGAGCAGTTATCATCAAGTACCATGCTTACAGCACGTTGCTTGAACTCGCGGGTGTAGGTCTTTCGCTCTTGCATGAAACCTCCTGATTGGGCGAATCATATCGCCCTTAAGAGGTGTCCGGGAGCATTAGGCCAGTTCA